>JAKATJ010000006.1:48639-49889 GCA_021828005.1 Actinomycetes bacterium
GCGCCGCCCGACGATACGCTCGCCGCGCCGCCCGACCTTGGAGCCGCGACCCGCAGGCCCGCAACGTCGCTCCTCACCTGGGGAACTGCGGCGCTCGTGCTCGTCATCGTGGCCGCGCTGATCGTGATCAAGGTCACGGGCACCCCTCCGACCTCCACACCGTCGGCCGCGGTGACCCTCGCGCCCGCCTCGCCCTCGGTCGTGAAGGCGGTCACGACGATCCCGGGCTCGGTCTACGACACCGTGGGCGTGACGTCGTCCGACGCGACGCTGACACCGCCCGCCCTCCTGCGCGGCCAGCCGCGGCTCACCTCGGGGGGCAAGCCCGACATCCTCTTCGTGGGGGACGAATTCTGCCCGTACTGCGCGGCCGAGCGATGGGCGCTCGTCGCAGCGCTCTCCCGGTTCGGCACGTTCGGTGACACGCTCTACGCATCCCAGTCCGGCGCCAACGAGGCGTTCCCCAACACGCCCACGTTCACCTTCTACGGCGCCAGTTACCAGTCGAAGTACCTCGCCGCGACCCTCGTGGAGCACTACGGAGACCAGAAGAACGGCGCCGGGACCGCCTATGCCGTCCTCGAGCCCCTCACGACGCAGGAAAAGGAGCTCCTCGCGAAGTACGACCGGAGGACACCTGGCGCCCCCGGCGGGATCGTCCCGTTCGTCGACGTCGCCAACGAGGCGGTCGTCACGGGCGGCGAATTTTCGCCCTCTGTCCTCCAGCAGCTGAATGCGAACGAGATCGCGACGGGGCTCACCGACCCGACCGACCCCGCCACCCAGGCGATCGTGGCCTCGGCGAACTACCTGTCGGCGATGATCTGCAGAGCCGACGGCGGGCTGCCGGCGCAGGTCTGCACGAGCGCAGGGGTGACTGCGGCCGCGGGCGCGCTCGGCCTCAGGTCCTGAGCCCCGGACCGCGCCGGTGGCGCGTCAGCCGGCTCGGCGGTCCAGCAACTGCTTCCGCTCCGCCTCGTTCAGCCCGCCCCAGATCCCGTGCGGCTCACGGATCCTGATGGCGTAGTCGAGGCACTCCTCGCGCACGATGCACCCGGCGCAGATGCTCTTCGCCCGATCCTCGCGCCCGAGACGCTCGTCCTTGCGCTCGGCGTACGCCGGTGGGAAGAACGCGGTCGACTGGGGCCCCCGACAGGCCGCCTTGGCCTGCCATGCCTCTCCTTGTGCGCTCCGCATCGCCACGGCACCGCCCCCCTTCACATGCGTTGCCAACAGTACCGTCGTCCCGC
>JAKATJ010000007.1:0-32850 GCA_021828005.1 Actinomycetes bacterium
GAGCACCCGGAATCAGTAGCGCGCCTCGACCAGCGAGACGTACAGCCCGTCAGGGTCCTCGAAGTACACGTAGCGCCACTCGCCGACGCCGACGTCCACGAGTTGCGGCTCGTCGTGGAACTGCACGCCGGCCTCCCTGAGCCGCGCGTACGCCCGGTCCAGATTGGACACCCCGATGGCGAACTCCATCGGGCCGCAGTGGCCCCATTGCCCCCGCCGATCGAGGGTCTCGGGGTGCAGCCGCACGGGCTCGATGCCGGCCCCTTGCCCCGGCAGGGCGAGGATCATGTGCTGGCGCGGCATCTCCCTCGGGTACCACGGGCGCATCGGCTCGAAGTACCCGTCGCTCTCCAGAACGAGATGGACGAACCCGAGGCTCCCGTAGAATTCGCGGGTCGCGGTCATGTCGGCGACACCGAAGGCCACGTGGTTCACCCCCTCAAGCCGCGGCTCGCCGGGAAGCGCCCGCCGCAGCCCGGTCCACTCGAGTACCTCTACCTTGCCGCCCCCGGGGTCCGCCACGTAGGAGAGGTCCACGTCCACGCCGAACGGGGTCACCTGCGCGCTGACCGGCGCCATCAGCTCCGTGCAGCCGCGTGCTTCGACGAGCTGCCTGTGGACGGCAGCCACGTCCCGAGCGTGGACGCAGACCTCGCAGATGCCGAGCTCCCCCCATCCCGCGTCGCCGGGGATTGGCGGGGTGCCGTCCTCCTCGAGGACCTGGACAAGTTTGATCCGACCCGGCCCGAGCGACGTGACAAAGCGGCTCGCGAGCATGGCCACACGCGCCCGGGTGCGCCTACGCTGGGTCAGCTCCTCGAGGCCCGGAAGCTCGCCGGTGTAGTCGAAGAGCACCCGCGAGAACCCGAGCGACGCCGAGAACCACTCCAAGGCCGCGTCCATGTCGACCACCCCGACGCCGACGTGGTCGACCCCCCTGAAGAGCTCCCTGGCCCGCTCGTCGACGAGCACGCTCATCGGGGCAGCAGCCCTGCGCCGGTGAGCGCCGCCCGGATCTCGACGAGCGCCGCCGGGTCGGTGACGGGGAGCCGGGGCGGGCGCACGGTACCGCCAGGCTGGCCGAGCATCGCCATCGCGGCCTTCAGCTCGCTCTGGTAGGCGCCGTGGACACCTGCCCAGCCTCCGGGGAGCCACAGCTCGGGGAACAGGGCCTCGGTGCGGCGGACGTGGTCCTCGCAGGGCGCGAGGTCCCCGCGCCAGAAGTCCTCCCAGAAAGCGGCGTCGGCCGCTCCGAAGAGGCTCCCGCCACCGATGAAGCCATCGCCCCCGCTCGTGCGCAGCACGTCGAGGCCCTTCGACGTCATGAACGGGCCGAAGACGCGCGCGTCGCCGACGACCCTGCGGGCCGTCTCGTAGAACTGCTCCGCGTCGGGCGTGCTGTCCTTCACCGCCACGACGTGGTCGATCGCCACGATGCGCTCGAAGAGGTCCGGGCCGATGTCGACGCTCGTACCGTGCGGCCAGTTGTAGACGAGCAGCGGAGCGTCAAGCCCGTCGGAGACGTCCCGGTAGTACTGGACGATCTCCTCGGGGAACGGCTTCGAGTACGGCGGCGCGCTCGCCTCCACCCCGTCGGCGCCGCAGCTCATGGCATGCCGACCGAAGGCGGCGACTTCCTTCGCGGTGTAGCCGGTGCACCCGATGACCACGGTCATCCGGTTGGCCACCTGCTCGACGGCGGTCTCCGCGACCGACCGGCGCTCTTCTTCGGTCTGGGAGAACCACTCCCCGACCGTGCCGTTCACGAGCACCCCGTGGAACCCACAGCCCACGTAGTGCTCCAGGAGCGCGCGCAGGGCTTCAAAGTCCACGCGCTCCCCCCCCTCGGTGAAGGGCGTGGGGCATGATGGCCAGTACCCCTTCCACTCGACGTCGTCACGGTTCAACGTTCCTCCTCTCACGACGGGCCACCTTGCCGAGCGCCCCCTCTGGCAAGCGTGGGCGCGCGGTCGGGGCTGTACTCGGACGGCAAGGTCGCAGAGGTCCCGGTCATCTGCCCGGCGAGAAGGCTCGCCATGAGCGGGCCGAGCGTGAACCCGGTTGGCACCACGCAGGTGAAGTAGCCGGGCACGCGCGCCGACTCCCCTACCACGGGCAGGAGGTCCTTGCTCGCAGCCCAGACGCCGGCCCACGTGTGGATCACCCGGACGTCGGCGAGCGCAGGCACGACGCGGCGCGCGACCGCCGCGTTGCCCGCGACCGAGCTCCAGCGGACAGACGGGCGCGCGGGCCAGGGTTCCGCGCGCGCCGGCCAGCCACCGCCGACGATGAACGTGCCGTTCGAGGATTGCTTCAGGGTGAGGCGCCTGCCGATGTGCTGGATCAGCGGCACGAGCAGCCGGTCGCGAGGCTCCGTAACGTTCATGTGCAGCCCCTCGGCGCGAAGCGGGAGCTCGAACCCGTTGCCCCGGGCGAGCTCGTGTGCCCAAGCCCCTGCCGCGTTGACCACACGGTGAGCGCGTACCTTGCCGCGGGCGTGGTGCACGGCGAAGCGCGCCGCCCCGGCGTCCTGCAGCTGCTCGATCCGCTCGACCGGCGCGTACGTGCGTACAGCGGCACCCGCTTCGAAAGCGCGTGCCGCGAACGCCGGCGCGGCAAGGAGGGGATTGGCGTAGCCTTCGGTCGCGCAGTAGCTGGCTCCGGCCAGGTCTTCGGCGAGGTACGGCGCAAAGTTGCGCAGCTCCGCGCCCGTCAGCACCTCGGTGTCGAGGCCCCCGTCTCGCTCGATGCGCTGCTTGGTGACGAGGATCTGGAGCTGCTCCGGGGTCTCGGCGACCATGAGGCCGCCCGTCACGTGGACCCCGAGGTCCGCACGAAGCTCGCGTTCGAGGTCTCGCCACATGGCCGCGGCGCGCACGAGCAAGCGCACGTCGGCGAGCAGGCGATCGCGGTCTGCGTCTGCGCCCGCGCCGGTCAGCTGGTGGATGGCGATCTGGAAGTGGAAGCTCCCTGCGTTCGTGCCCGACGCCTCGCGATTCAGCTCGGCGCGCTCGAGCACTGCGAGCTCCACCCCTTGGGTGGCGAGGAAGTAGGCGAGGGCACACCCGGCGAGGCCGCCGCCGACGATCACGACGTCGGTGTCCGTCGGGACCTCACCGGAGAGGTCCGAGCGCCGCGGGAGGAGGACGCCGGCACCCGGCTCGCGAGCGGCGTCAACGCAAGTGCCGCTTTCGGCGGACGCCCGCTCATCCACCGACGAACAACCCCCGGTCGGGCACAGTGTCGTCGGCGAGCACGCCGATCGCGGCGGGACGGACGGGCGGCCTTGGCGTGGTCCCCGCCAGGGCCGCGAGCTGCCCGCCGGACAGGCGCGGGACAGGGCGTCGCGCCTCGTTTGCCCCGTCGAGCAGACTGCCGGCCTCGCTCGCCGCCCCCGTCCGACGGGCGAGGACCGCGCCAATCTGGGGCTGGCAACTTCGCCCCTGGCAGAGCCCCATTCCGGCGCGGGTGTAGCTCTTCAGCGCGTCGGTGTCGACGGTAGCCTCCATGGCCTCTTCGAGGCGGGCAAGGGTGACTTCCTCGCAGCGGCATACGACCGTCTCAGGGGTCGCAAGCTCGTAGATGCCAGGGCCTACCGCGTACAGCGGCAGGAGCGCCCGGCGGAAGCGTTCTTTCGCCGCGAGCTGGCGACGCACCGGACGCGCGAGCCGCGCCGCCCTGGCACGGCTGACGGCGCCTAGGTCCGCAGCCGCACCCAGGGCGGCCAGGCGGGCCTGAGCCATGGCCACCAGTGCGCCGCGCACCCCGGTGCCGTCCCCAGCGGCCAGCACGCCCTCGACGTTCGTCCGCTGCCAGGCGTCGACCTCGACGACGAGGCCGCCCAGGTTCTCGTCGTAGCCGAACTGACAACCGGCGAGGCGCAGTAGCTCCGTGGAGGGGACGAAGCCGTAGCCCACGCACAGCGTGTCGACCTCGAGGCGCTCCTCCGAGTCGGGGATCGCTCGCCAGTCCGCGTCGGCGGCGGCATGGACGACGGCCTCCACCCGGTCTTCGCCCTCGGCTCGGACGACGATGCGCCCATAGCGCAGCGGTACGCGCGCCCCAAGCAGCCGCGCGCGGTAGGTGAGGGCATCCCGCAACAACGCCGCGTTCCCCCACCCCGCGACGACAAGACGCGCCACCGTGGGCGCCCGCGGCGCGGGGCCTGCCTCCAGCGCGAGGACCACGTTCACCCCCAGGTGGCGGAGTTGCGCTGGGAACGCCAGCGCGAGCGGACCACTCCCTGCGAAGGCGACGCGGGTTCCCGGCGCAACCCGGGAGGCCTTGACCAGCGCCTGCGCGCCGCCGGCGGTGACGACGCCTGGAAGGGTCCACCCCGGGAACGGAACGGGCCGGTCGCTCGCACCCGGAGCCACGAGGACCCGGCGCGCTCGCAGGAGCGTCACGTGCTCGTCGCCCTCAGTGAGGCAGACCGCTGTCGTCCCTCGCAGCGACAGCACGGCGGTCCGGGCACGCAGCTCGACACCCGCGCCGCGCGCAGCTTCGACCAAAGCGACGCCCGCCCAATAGTCGCGACCGACACGCCGTGGGTCGCGCACAACGAAACCCGGACCGGGCTGCCGATAGATCTGGCCACCGAACGTCGCCCGCTCGTCTACGAGCAGGACCGTCAACCCGTGGCGCGCTGCTAGCTCTGCTGCGACGAGACCCGCCGGTCCCCCGCCAACGACGAGCAGGCCAACCTCCTCCTCGCGACGCCCGTTCACCGGGCGCCGCGAGGAGGCATGAGGCAGTGCACACGCAAGATCGATGTCAGGGGCACCTGGGCATCGGCGGCAAGGGTGCGCTCTCGGTCTTCTTGTACGCCGAAGCCATCCACCCCGACTTCTGGATGCCGCAAATCCACTTGTTGAGATAGCGCACAAGTGCGCCGTTGCCCTTCTGCACGGCGTAAGAGCCGTACTGGATTGTCAGCGGCTTCTTGAAGGGCTCCGCCTTCAACTTGCGCGGGTTCGACTTCTGGAACTCGCCGAGGAGATAGCTCTCGATCATAACGGCGTTGGCACGGTGGGTTGCGACTTGCAGCAGCGCTGCTGTGTCTCCCGAGTACCCGACGACCTTCGCTTTCGGAAAGAGCTTCTTCGCAAGCTGTGTATCCGTCGATCCCTCCAGGGCCGTGATCGTGATTGTCGGCTTGTTCCACGCTGCGATCGTGGCGGGCGTCTTCGATGTCACCGGGACGCCCAGTATCAATTCGTAGGGTACGTAGGCACGACTGAACGACACGGACTTCTCACGTGCGGGCGTTGGCGAGAGCCCGACGGAGACCAGGTCGAACTTCTTGGCTTCGAGGCCTGGGATCAACCCTGTGAAGCCGAGATTGCTGATGTCGAGCTTCACGTGCATTGTATGGGCCAGCCTGTCCAGCAGTGCGACGTCGTAGCCTGCAGGCTTTCCCTTCTTGTTCAGGTACATCTCGGGCTTGAATGAGAGGTCCATCCCGACAGTCAGCGTTCCCGGATTGATCAAGTGGTACGGATTCGCCGCTGCACGGTGTTTTACGCCAGTCGCCGCGCCTGAAGCACCCCCACCCACGACGCTTATCATTGCCACTACCATCGCGATTGCGCCGAGAACGGTCCCCGCGCGCACCGTAGTCGCCCCCATCGAGGTCGCCCTCTTCGTTCGATTCCTCACCATGCCTCCTGTTGGTCTTTAATTACCCTTCGCATGTCGCGATCAACCACCCGAGAACACTTCATACGGCCGACCCTTGGCCGGAGACGGACGCCGCGCCGGTGACCGCAGTCCCTCTCGCGGCGATGAGGGCGATCCGTTGGCGCTTGCGCGCCATGACCCATCCCGCGATGCCACCCGTCGCCGGCTTCGAGAGGCTCCGTTCGAAGAGCCGGAACGCGAAGTCCAGCAAGAAGGCAATCGCGACGTAGATGGCCGCTGCTGCCGTGTAGAGGACGAACGGTTGGAAGGTCGTCGCCTCGATGTTCTCGGTGACATGGATCACTTCTAGCAGGCCTATCACAGAGAAGACAGAAGTTGTCTTCACCATGCCGATGAACATGCTGCCGACATTGGGTATGGCAATCTTGATCGCTTGCGGGAGCACCACGTGAACGAATACGCGCGCACGGTGAAGACCCACAGCCATGCCTGCTTCACGCTGTCCGCGCGGTATGGCTTCGAGCGCCGATCGGAAGATCTCCGCGAGGAAGGCTCCGTAGAGCAGGACCAGCGCAACCACTCCTGCCTCGAACACTGAGAGGTTGATTCCGAGGAGAAGCGACCACCCGAAGTACACCCAGAGCACGCTGACAAGGGCCGGCACGCCACGGAACACATTGATCCACAGCGCGGCAAGGGACGAAACCGGTCGTCTGGACATTCGTCCGACAGCGAGCGCGAGGCCGACGACGATGGAGATGAGCAGCCCCACGGCCGCGACCTCCAGTGCGGTGGCCATCCCGCCGACTAGCTCACCGCGGTACTGCCAGATGATGCTCCAGTCGAAGACCGTCGCGATCATGATGCGCAGCCGCCCGTCACAACACCGATCCGATGAACTCACGCGCGCGAGCATTCGTGCACTCGTCGAAGAAGCCCCGCGGACCGAACTCGACGATTTCCCCGTCTTCCATGAAGACGTTCATGTCGCCGATCTCACGCGCGAAGTTCAGCTCATGAGTGACGATCACCATCGTCATACCCGATTCGGCGAGCTTGCGCATCACCCCGAGGACCTCGCCGACCAGTTCGGGGTCGAGCGCGGAGGTGGGCTCGTCGAAGAGCATCACTTTCGGGTCGAGACTGACCGCCCGCGCGATCGCCACCCTCTGCTGCTGGCCCCCCGACAGCTGTGACGGATAGTGCGCGGCCCAACGAAGGAGCCCGACGCTCTCGAGCGCCTCGGCGGCGCGCTCGTCGGCCGCCGACCGGCTCAGCCGCTTGACCCGGCGCAGCGCGAGCGTCACGTTCTCCAACGCGCTCAGGTGAGGAAAAAGGTTGAACTGCTGGAAGACCATGCCCACCCGGCGCCGGAGCTCCAGCGGGTTCCCCCGTTCGGCCTTGGGACATGGAGCCGGGCCATACTCGACGCCGAGCACTCGCAGGGAGCCCTCATCGGGCTGCTCGAGGAGGTTGATGGTCCTGAGGAGGGTCGACTTTCCCGAGCCAGACGGCCCGAAGATGACGACGTGCTCGCCCGCATGGACCGTCACGTCGACTCCGTGGAGGACCTCCACCGATCCAAAGGACTTACGGATGCCCTGAAGCTCGACGACGACGTGCTCCCCCTCCGGCAGCGCCGATTGCCCCTCGTCGACAGGGGTCGCGACGCTCGCAGGGCCGGAATTGCCAGGCGAGTGCTCCGAGATGAGCGTTGGCGCAGGAGCTGCACTCATCATCTCTCGAGGTGCCGCTCCCGCCACGACGCCGACGTCCCCTCGCCGCCACGTCGCGTCCTCGTGGGCGTGGTCGCGCGCCTCATCGGTCCCGCCCACATTTCGCCGTCCAAACTCCCGTGGAATCGTCATCGCAGCTACACGGGCCGGTGGGACTCGACTCCAATCGACAACCCCCTGACTCGTCCTCGCCGTCTCAACATACGCTGTGCGATATACGAGCGGATGTGCGGAAAGGAGCGGATGGCAAATTATTCGGTCAGCGCTCCAGCATGTCAAGGTAGCCACCGTTGGCAAGGACGACCCCAACCACCAAGGTGCCGTCCGAGTTTCAGTTTGGACGGGTTGCCGGTCCAGCGGGGGACGTCCCGAGGATCCGGCAGGCGAGCTCGCAAGCTGCCCAGCCGTCGACGAGGTGGCCAATCGAGATGCCCGGCTTCGCCGACCCTTGATACGTCAGTGGTAGTCGATCGAGTGCTTGAGCATGAACGCTGTCTCCCCCCACCTGTGCATGATCTTCCGGTACGCACCGGTCTTGATCAAGACGTTGACCGCGCCCGCGATAACTGCACCCAACTTTCCCTTCGTGACACCTGCACCTTCAGGCTGGGGCTTGAGGTCGAACGGCTCCAGCACCAGCTTGTGAGTCTGGTGAATGATGTAGGCGATCCCTGTCGCGGTGCTGGAATAGAGCTGGTCCCTGCCGTCCTCCACCGCCAGCTCGGCTGCCGCCTCTGACGGGAAGGTGTGGACGGACAGCGCGGTCTTGCCGGCTTTCGTGCACTGCGAGGAGATGCTGTTCATGTATGTGATGTACGCAGACGCCTCGATCACCGCGACGGAATCGCCGCAGAGGTCGAGCGCGTTCTTGACCGTCGTGACTCTGCTTCCGGGCTTCGCCGCGAAACCGGTTCCGACTGCGTAGATGGAAACGATGTTGATCACCTTGACCCGTGCTGGCGTAACAATGAACGAGGTGAACGAGGTGTTGAACCGGCCGTCTTGAAGGCTGGGGATGAACGTTGTGAACGCGCCCGACGCAGTTGCGTGCCAGGCGAGCCCGAGCACTGCGGCAACAGCCCGGCCCATGTCGACCTCCTGGCCCTGCAGCGCTCCGCCGCTCACGAACTCGTCGGGCGGTGTGTCGTTGTAAGAGATGTCCTTGAGCCCGGTCTTCCTCACTGTTGCGGGGACCTGCTTCGCCAACGCCTGGTCGACGTAGATCTTCGCCCCGTCGATCGTGAGCGCCGGCCTCCCCGCGTGCCGCGAGCTCGGCGCGCCGCTCACCGCGCTCACTGGAACTGAGATGCCCAGCGCGACCGCGACCGCCACCGCGATCAGCGCCCGGGAGCGTACACCCACGAGGCGCCACCTCCCCTGGCGGCGGCACGAGGACCTGAGCAAGCTCAGTGTCGCGTGGTTCGAACGCTTCCTCAAAGCACGGTGCCTGTTGCTCACGTGTCCCCCCTCGAAGTACGCGCCAACTCGTCGCAGACCGCGTGCGCCGCTGGTCGCGGAGCGCTCGCGCCCCGCGCACCGTACCGCAGCCAACGCTGTTCGTCAAGCAGCGAGATGTTCGTATGCCGAGCAGGTGGGCTCCCGCGCCACCAAACAGACGAGCCCCGGACGAACGTCGCCAGACGACGCGCGCTCATCGCCGTCCCGTCCTCACCCCTTCACGTCGTTCCCTCCGCGCCGGCGCGGGTGACCGGAGCGGTGATGCGCGCCAGGAACTGGCGAGTCCTCACGTGGCTCGGGTTCACGAGGACGTCGTTCGGTGGTCCCGACTCGACGATCACTCCCTCGTCCATGAAGATCACCCGGTGGCTGACCTCCCTAGCGAACCCCATCTCGTGGGTGACCACGATCATCGTCGTCCCGTCGATCGCGAGTGCCTGTATGACCTGGAGGACTTCGCCGACGATCTCCGGGTCGAGAGCCGAGGTCGGCTCGTCGAAGAGCATCAGCTTCGGACGCATCGCGAGCGCCCGTGCGATCGCGACGCGCTGCTGCTGCCCCCCTGAGAGCTGCGCAGGATAGCAGTGCGCCTTGTGGGCCAAGCCGACCCGGTCAAGCAGGGCCGTTGCGAGCTTCTCCACTTCGGCGCGCGGCTCCTTCTTCACCATGATCGGAGCTTCAATGACGTTCTGCAGCGCAGTGAGGTGTCCGAACAGGTTGAAGCTCTGGAACACCATGCCGATGTGAACTCGCTGCATTGCCAGCTCGGTGGCGCGCAGGCCGACGAGCCGTCCCCCCTCGACTCGATGGCCCATCATCTCGCCATCCACATAGATCGTCCCCGCCGTCGGCTCTTCGAGGAAGTTGATGCAGCGAAGCAACGTGCTCTTCCCCGATCCCGAGGGCCCGATAACGCAAAGCACCTCTCCGGCATGGACGTCGAAGCTGACGCCCCGCAGCACTTCGGTCTGGCCGAAGCGCTTGTGGAGGTTGTCGATGCGGAGGATCGGCTCGTCGTCAGCCGGCCTGCCGGTCACCGTCCTCTCCCCACCTCTGCGCGCGGAGCCTCAGACAGCTGGCAGTTCTCATCCGACGCGTGCCGGGCTGTCGAAAAGTCGCTCACGAGAGGATCTGATCGAACTGCCGCGCACGCATCCGCTCCATGAAGCTCGCGGACCGTTTCCTCGATTCGCCACGTCCGAAGTGGCGTTCCACGAAGTGCTGGCCGACCGAGAGGACGGTCGTGACGACCAAGTACCAGAGACAGGCGACGACGAGGAGGGGGATCGTCTGGAACGTCCTCGCATAGACGAGCTGCACGGAGTAGAGGAGCTCGGGGAGCGAGATGACGCTGACCAGGCTCGTGCCCTTCAGCATGCTGATCGTCTGGTTGCCCGTTGGCGGGATGATGAACCTCATCGCCTGCGGAAACACGATTCGCCGAAATGCCAGTCGCTTGGTCATCCCCAATGCGGTCGCGGCCTCGGTCTGTCGAGCGTCGACGGACATGATGCCCGCCCGCACTATCTCGGACATGTAGGCAGCCTCGTTCAGACCGAGGCCGAGCGTCGCCGCGACGAGCGTCGTGACAAGGGCGTTGGTGCTGCCACTGATGAGGGTCGGGCCGAAGGGGACGCCGATCGAAATCCGCGGGACGAATGCCGCGATGTTGTACCAGAACAGGATCTGGACGAGGAGGGGCGTCCCGCGGAAGAACCAGATGTACGCCGTCGCGGCGAGCGACAGGACGGCGCTCTTCGACAGCCGCATGAGCGCCAGGACGGTTCCTCCCACGATGCCGATGGTCATCGCCAGCGCCGTGAGGTAAAGGGTGCGGACCAGGCCGGCGAGGATCCCGCCGTTCACGAACCAGTGACCGACCACTCCCCACTGAAGGCTGCTCGAGGTGGCGAGAAGGTGTCCGAGCATTGCGAGCAGGACGAGCACCACCGCAAGGAGCGTCCAGCGTGCCGGCTTGCGCACGAGACGGGGCAGGTCGCCCCTCCCCGGCAGACGCCACTGCCTCCGGCCGACCGGCCGCTCGAGCGCATTCGCCCCCGGAAGGCGCGCAGCCGATGGCTCCGCCGTCACCGTGCCGGTGCTCGGGGCAGGCACGTCGGCGCGTGTCGATGCAGAGGGGCCGTTCACGATGCACGTCGCCGGTCTAGAGCTTCCTGACCGAAGGTCGAGGTTGCACGTCCCCCACTTCCGGAGGTCCAGTGATGGACTCTCCGGGCGAAGAGTCAAGGAGCCCACCATCCTCACCGCTGCTCACGGCGTCACCTTCACGAGCGCTTCGCCCGCCCGCCTGACCACGACGCAGCCTGCGAGCGGTCCCACAAGACGATCCTCGAGGAGCTCTGGCGACTCGCCTTTCACCGCCCGCACTTCACCTCCATCGTCCAGCCCCGGTGCGAGGCGGACCCCTGGCTCATCACGTATCCCCACCGTCGGCGCAGCTACGACGACCGCATGCGAGGCCCCACGCCCCATCAGATCCTCGACCACGAAGACCACTAAGAAGGAACCGAACAGCATGACCACCACCCGCAGAACCCTTCGGTCACCTCGACCCTCGGTCCGGAAGATCTAGAGGAGACAGTCGGTTGCCGTCAACGGAGGATGCACGAACGAGGGCCCGACGTGCACCTGGCCCTTGCTTCCCCGGCTCCCCGGGGGATTCGTCCGCTCTGCGAGCGGATGTACGAGACATAGGCGATGGATCATTCTCTGGTCCTCGCGGACCGCCTGTCAAGGCAAGGCTCGGGCGCTCGCGCTGCCACGAGCGCCGCTTCGCTCAGCTCCCGAGCAGCCGTCTCCCCTCGCCGTCGGCGCCGAGGAGCTCGAGGCGCTGAAGCGCGATGGGGACGTTCCCATTGCGCCAGAGAGCATCGTGGAAACGTCGCAGGTCGAAGCCCTTTCCCTGCGCGCGCACCGCGTCGGCCAAGAAGTGCTGCACCTGGCTCTTGCCCACCTGGTAGCTGAGACCCTGGCCGGGGCACGCAGCGAAGAAGGCCACCTCCCCTGCCGCAGTGCCCACGTCCATCGGCACCGAGGCAGCGAGATAGTCGCGCGCCTCGGGAAGCGTCAGGTCCCCGCTGGCAAGCCGCACGTCCACCTCGACACGCAGCGCGCGCAGGCGCATGAATGAAAAGATCGTCTCGCGCGTGGGGGAGGCCTCGGAGAAGTAGCCCGCCTGCAGCATCATCTCCTCGTTGTAGAAGGCGATACCTTCGTTTGCGCACGAGTCGTAGTAGCGCCTCCGCAGATGGTTCGGATGACGCCACGAGAGCGCGAGCTGCTGATAGTGGACACCTTCGTGAGCGATCATCGAGCGGGGGTCCCGGGCGTTCGCGGCGAAGAAGTACGGCAGGTCGTCGGTGACGGGTGGAAGGTAACGGGTGCCGTTCTCGTCGAGGCGCGACTCCGAGGTGAGGTCATCGGTGACCCCCAGCCACGAGATCGGCTCAAGGTAGGAGGGCATGGGGGCCATCAGGTAGTGCCCGAGCGTCTCGGGCTGGCTAAGGATGCCGCGCTCTTCGTAGAAGGCCCGGGTGCGCAATTCTTCCTTGGCAGCGCGCACCACGAGGTGCTCGACGTCGCCGAGCGTGCTCGCGGCGGGCTGCGGACGCGTCGCCTCTGCCGCCGACAGCGCGACCGCTCTGGCGTGCTCGAGCCGCGCCAGCCCGAGCAGCTCCGAGGGACCATGCGGCACCAGGGCAACCTCGTGGAGGAACCGGGCGAGACCCCTCTCGCCGATCGGCTGCCACTCGCGCAGGCCGTCGGCACCTGCCGCCAGCCAGTCCCGATAGTTGGCGAGCGCGCCGGCGGCGTCGCTCGACACGCGGGCCAGCTGCCCGCGCGTCCCCGGCGCGAACGCCGGAGCGAGCGCGCCGGCGACCGCCAAGACCTGCTGCTCGATGTGGGCGAGCTCGCCGACAGTCACCGCGGCAAACGGCTCGACCGCCTCGCCCTTCAGGTTCTCACGGGCGATCGCCAGCCCCTCGGGCACCGCCCCGAGCGCCCGCAGCACCCATCGGGCTCGTTCCCCGTGGAGCGGGCGGTGCTCGACGAGCAGGTCGAAGACCACGCCGAGGGTCTGGTCCACGTAGAAGCTCGGCTGGCGGCGCCAGCCCTGAAGGACCTCGAGCTCGAAGCGCACCCGCGCGATCGCGCTCCCGAGGAGCGCATGATCGACCTGGAGCGTTGCCGGCGCCCCGGCCACTTCGATCGCGCGATGCGCGACCTCGAAGGCGTCGAGTCGCTCCCGGTAGCCCGACACGGCGGCCGCGCGCCAGTCGGGAAGCCAGCCCGCGGGCCGCTCGATGCGCGGGATGTCGTCTCGAGAGCGCGGCTGCTGGGTGGCACGCCACGACCAGAAGTCACGACCGAGTTGTTGAAGTCGCCGGTGGAGCTGATCGCGCGCGCCGCTCATCGGGCGGCCCCCCCGTCGGGATCCCCTGCCCTCGCCGGCTCGACGCGGGCGGCGTGCGCCGCGGCCCCACCTGCGCCGGCGGGCTCGGCCGGAGACGGTCCGGCGAGGAGCGGGGTTCGCCGGCGGAACGCCTCGAGCGCCATGAGGGCGGAGTCGCGCCAGAGCACGTGGTCACGCCAGCGCTCCCGGGGCAGGCGAGCCTGCACCGCCGCTGAGACCTGCGCCACCATCTCGTCGGTCCACGGGTCGTGCTGGCCCCGCTCCGCGCCCATCCGCGCGTATGCCGGGCCCATGCGCGCGGCGTGCTCGTCGATGCCACCCTCGGTGTTCAGCTCCACCGTCTCGAAGGGTCCGAGGAACGCCCACCTCCGGCCCAGACCCTCTCGCATCACCGTGTCGACGTCTTGGGGATCGACGACCCCGTCTCGGACGAGGCAGTACGCCTCGCGCAGGACCGCGCCCTGGAGCCGGTTGAACACGAACCCTTCGACCTCCCGACGGAGCACGATGGGGGACATGCCGACCGAGGAGAGCAGCCCGCGGGCCCGCTCGACGGTCGCGGCCGAGGTGAGCGGAGAGGGAACCACCTCGACGACGGGCAGCAGGTAGGGAGGGTTGCCCGGATGCGCCACGAGCACGCGGCTCGGATCGCGCACTGCCGGGGCCAGCGAGGAGGGCGGGATGGCCGACGAGGAGGAGGCGAGCACCGCGTCCGGCGCGGCGAGACCCTCGAGCTCTTCGAACAGCGCGCGCTTCAGGTCGGCGTCCTCCGGGGCGCACTCCTGGACGTACGTCGCGCCACGCACGGCGGAGGGCAGGTCGCCCCCCGGCCTGACCCGCCCGGCGACGTCGCCGGGGTCCTCGTCGAGCAGCCCGCACACGGCGAGGGCGCGCAACCGCCGGATGACGTCGTCGCGCGCCAGCGCCCGGCGGGCGTCGTCGGGCTCGTAGAGCGCGACGACGCGCCCCGCCCGGGCGAACACGATCGACCACGCCACGCCGATGGTCCCTCCGCCGACCACGGCGACCGGCCCCATCACGTGTCTTCCTCAGCTACCCGCACGGTTCGATTATCGTACTCATGACCGCATGCCGAACTCCCAATCCGTGCCCCCGCGCGACTGCCGGACCCGGTCGACCGGGCAACCGCTTGGTGCTCCCTTGCCGCTTGCCGCCCGTGGACGCCGTGCGAGCCCTCCCGCGGTCCGCGGAGTTGGAGGCATGCGCGCCGTGCGGGCAGGATCGAGCCAAGGAGCTGCACGGGTGAGGGGCGCGCGCTGCGGCTCAGCAGCCCGGGCCCGCGCCGACCTGGCGCTCCACCCGCATGCCGTCGGCCACGAGCGTCATGCACGCCCGCGTGTTCGGCACGTCGTCCACGACAACAAGGCATTCGAAGCACACCCCGATCCCGCAGAAGATCCCGCGGCTCGCGCCGGTCACAGTCCGACGGGTCCTCAGCCCCTCTTCGGCGACGAGCACCGCCGCCACGGTCTCCCCCTCGTAGGCCACCGTCGGTCGGCCGTCGACTACAAGGCCGACCTCGCGACCGCGGGCGACCGCGGAGTCCGGAGTGAGCGGGAACCGACCACGCGAGACGAGGGGCACGGCGTCATGGTACCGACCCGTCGGCGAGCTGCCGAGGCCGCGCGCCGCGCATCCGCCGGCTCGTGGGTGGCAACCGGGTGAGCCCGACGCCGTCCCTCCTCGAGGGCAAGGTGGCGCTCGTCACCGGCGGCGCAGCTGGGCTCGGGGCGGCGATCGCCGGGACCTTCGCCGGCGCTGGCGCTCGCGGCGCGGTCGTCGATCTCGTGGAACCGCCCGCCAAGGCGGTTCCCGACGGATGGGCGGCCATCACGGCCGACGTACGTGACGAGGCCTCGATCTCGCGAGCGTTCGCGCAGGTCGGCGCGCTCGCCGGCATCCCCGACGTCGTGGTGGCGAACGCGGGCGTCGTGCCCCGCTGGACCGCCACCGAAGAGATCGACCCCGCGGACTGGGACGCCGTGTTCGCGGTGAACACCCGCGGCGTCATGCTCACGGTGCGCGAGGCCGTGCGGGTCATGCGGCGACGGCGCGCCGGGTCGATCGTGGTTATGTCGTCGCTCAACGGGTGGAAGGGCGATCCGCACATCGCCTCGTACGTGGCGAGCAAGCACGCCGTCGTGGGGCTCGTCCGCTCGGTGGCACTCGACGTTGGGCGCGACAACATCCGCGTGAACGCCGTCGGCCCGGGCCCGGTGCCGACCGACGCGCTCCGCGCCCGGATGGCCTCACGGGCGTCGCGCGGAGAACCTCCGGTCGAAGAGGCGCTGCGTCTCGCAGGCGCTGCGACCGCGCTCGGGAGGGTGGTCACGCCCGAGGAGGTGGCGAGCGCAGCGCTCTTCTTGGCGAGCGACCTCGCGTCTGGGGTGACCGGGCAGCTGATCGCAGTAGACGCAGGGGTCCTCTGAGCGTGCGGCCGAGCGCCCGACCCCACAGAAGCGAGCACCTCGCACGCACACGTCGAGAAAGGGGCCAGCGATGATCGACCTCAGCGGCAAGACCGTCCTTCTCACCGGCGCCTCGCGGGGCATCGGGGCAGCGACTGCAGCGGTCCTCGGGGCGGCCGGAGCCTCCCTCGTGGCCCACTACGGCGAGCACGGAGCCGGCGCCGAGGAGGCGACCCGCGACGTTCCGCCCCAGCGCAAGCTCCTCGTCGAGTCCGACTTCTCCCAGCCCGGCTCGGGCAGGGAGCTGTGGGCAGAGGCCGTGTCGTGGCGCGGCCGCGTGGACGTGCTCGTCCTGAACGCGGCGGTGATGCCGGAGACCCCGATCGACGCGGACGACGCTGACTGGGACGCCACCTGGGCGCAGGTGCTCCAGGTGAACGTCCAAGAGCCTGCGAATCTGATGCGCGAGGCCGTTCGGCACTTCCGCGAGAGCGGCGGAGGAACCATCGTGACCATGTCGAGCTGGGTGGCTGAGCAGGGCTCCGCCATCCCCCAGCTCACCGCCTACGCGGCGAGCAAGGCGGCAGTCCGGGCGATGACCCAGACGGTCGCAAGGGTCCATGCCAAGGACGGCGTGCTCGCCTACGTCATCGCGCCAGGGATCGTCCGGACCCGCATGTCGGAGATCTCCTTCGCGTCGCGCGGCGGTGAGGACGCGGTCAAGGCGATCCTCCCGCTCGGCGACATGGTGCCGCCCACGGAGGTCGCCAACCTGGTGGCCTTCGCCGCGAGCGGGCTTTGCCGCCATCTCTCGGGCGCGACCCTCGACGTCAACGGGGCGGCGTACGTGCGCTGACCGGGCCAGGCACGTGGCGTCCTCTGTCGCCCTTAGCCCTCTTCCCGGGAGCTCCGGGTGGCTTCGGTCGCCGCGCCCGGCCCTCCCGCTCACGGCGTCCCGCGGCGGGCGGCCGCCAGGGCGTAAGGGCGTCAGGCAAGGAGCGAGCGAAGCGCCGGCAGGACCCGCCGCCCGAGGAGCTGGACTCCTTCGTCGTCGCTGAGGCCGTGTGGCGTGCCGAACTCGACTCTCGACGCCCCCGCCTCCACGACCGTCGCCGCCTGCTCGGCCACGTCCTCCGGGGTCCCGGAGAACGCGAAACGCGAGAGGAGCTCGTCGGGAACGAGCGATGCCGCGCGCGCGTGGTCTCCGGCGGCGATGCACCGGTGCAGCTCGCTTAGGAGCTCCTCTCCAACATCGACCGTCGGGTCGAGAGCTGCCACCACGTCGAGGTACATCGCCACGTTCTCGCGGGCGCGCCGTCGAGCTGCCGCGCGGTCGTCGGCGACGACGGTGACCGCCCCGACGACGACTGAGCAGCTGCCTGGGGTCCGGCCGGCGGCGGCTTCCCCCGTCGCGACGCGGCTGCGCAACAGCCGGACCATCGACGGGTTCGACGACCCGCCCAGCTTCACCTCCGCGGCGATCTCTCCCCCGAGGGCGGCCAGGCGCGGTCCCCAGGCTCCGATGAGCAGGGGCACAGGACCGGGCACCCGCAGGCCGCGGAGCTGCGCGCCGGGCGGGAGGCGAAAGCGCGTGCCCGCGACCCCCGAGTCCCGTCCGCACAGCAGTGCGTCGATCACCGTCACTGCCTCCGCCATCGCCGCCGGGACGTCGCGCTGGTCGACTCCGAGCTCCTCGAGCCAGCTGCCGCGGGCGAGGCCGAGATATGCCCGGCCCTCGGACGCGGCGTCGAGGACGGCGATCTGCGCGGCGATCTCCACCGGGTGGAGGACGAAAGGGTTCAGGCATGCCGGGCCGAGGCGCACGCGCGTCGTCGCGCGCGCCATCGTCACGAGGGCAACGATCGGCGGCTGGTAGTAGAGGTCCCCGTAGACGCTGAGGACGTCGAAGCCGAGCTCCTCAGCGGCCGTCGCAAGGCGTGCGTAGTCGACGAGGGTCTTGTCCGACTGGAAGCCGAGGCCGACAGTGACCTCGGGCGCCACCTCAGGTGAGCTCACCGGCGTCGAGCTCCACTCGCCCGATTCGCTCGATGCGCATGACCAGGCGCTCGTCGGGGTCGGGGCAGACCACCAGGGAGTCCCGCTCGAGCCAGTCCTCAGCGGGAAGAGCGCGCTGTTTCGCAGGCAGCAGGGGGAGCACGGCGGCGAGCGCGTAGATGCAGAAGTGGCGCCCGGCCGGAATCTCCAGGCGGCTGGAGTCCCGCACCACGAAAGAGTCGCCGGGTCGAAGGCCGCAGACGGATCGGCCCTCGACGCGCTCGACAACGACCCTCAGATCGAAGAGCTCCACCTTGTCACCTTCCGCCTGCAGCCCGAGTGCTCGACGGCAGCAGTCTCACGGCGCCGCGACGGTCGCCGCGCCCTGCGTCGTCGCCGACTTCCGGAGGACCGGCACGACCTCCCGGCCAATCGTCTTTACAGCCCGAACCGGATCGGGCCCGAGGGGCGGCCCGAAGGAGACGTGCGACGCACCCGCTGCCACAAGGCTCGCGCAGCGTACCGCCACCTGCTCGGGGGTGCCGGCGATGCCGAGCCGGAGCATCGCGGGGAGGATCAGCGAACGGGCAAGACGCCCGTCGCCCGCTGCAAGGGCGGCGGCGGCGGGGGCGAAGTCGGCGGGGCGCAGACCCGCCCGACCGAGCAGGTAGGGGGAGAGATCTTGGCCGTAGAAGGCGAACTTCTCGGCGAGCGCCGCCTCCGCCGCCGCAGGATCCTCGTCGACCGAGACCCACACGCAGGCCGGGAGGTCGAGCTCACCTGGGCTGCGGCCGGCAGTCTCGGCCCCGGCCAGGACCTGCGCGCGGGCGAGCGGGTAGTGCTCCGGCGGGTACAAGAGCGCGAGGGCGCCGTCCGCCAGCTCGCCGGCGAGGCCGAGCATGCGCGGGCCCATCGCGCCGACGTAGAGGGGCACCGGCACGGGAAGCGGGATGGCGAGGCGGGGGCGAGCACCGGGCGCGCCACCGAGCAGCGACCGGCACGTGGCGATGGCCTCACGCGTGCGCTCGAGGGGCGCAGGGCGATCGATCGCGGCGGCGCCCAGCAGCCCCGCTGCGCCGGCACCGATCCCGAGCAGGGCGCGCCCGCCCGAGACCTCCTGGAGCGTCGCGGCGTGCATGGCGAGCTCGACGGGGTGCGCCGAGTACGGGTTCAGGACGCCGGCTCCGAGCCGGATGCGGCTCGTCACCCCTGCCGCCGCGGAGAGCAGGACGGGCGCCGAGCGAAGCAGGAGGTCGTGGGAGACCCACAGCTGGTCGAAGCCCGACTCCTCGGCGACGCCGGCGAGCTCGAGGAAGCGGCTCGGCGGAAGGTCGTTGTTCAACCGGAGGCTCACGCGGATCGCCGCGCCGCCCGCCGCAGCACCTGCCGCGCCGTCGGGTGCGGGGGCACTCACTCGAGCACCTCCGCGTCGGCCTCGACCTCGACAAGGAGCCCCGAACCGACGAGCGCGGCCACGAAGACGAGCGTGTTCGCCGGCGACACGTCGCTGAGCAACTCTCGATGCGCTGCCGCCGCCTGCGACCAGTCGGCGCCCGGAGCCAGATACAGCCGAGTACGCACGATCGATCCCTTGGACCCGCCGAGGCCCTCGACTGCCTCGATCACGCGACCGAGGCAGTCGAGGGCTTGGCCGTAGGTGTCCGGCGGCAAGGGCGTCTCCCTCGCCGTCGTCCCGCTCACGCAGATCCGCGAGCCCCTGCGGACCGCGCGGCTGTAGCCGGCCACTTCCTCGAACGCACCCTTGACGCCCTCATGAAACCGCAGCGTCGAAGCCCCTCCCGGCTCCTCGACGGAGTCTGCGCCGTTCATGCGCGTCGTCTGGGACTTCGGCAGAGGCGGCCCTTGGGATCTCGCCGCCGCGTGCCGATGCCCGAGCAGACGTCTCGGTTCAGCTCGACAACCACACGTTGGTCGGATCGAACTCTTCGATCGCGGGGAGGAACACCGCGTTGTGCACGCGGCTCGAGTGGTAGATCGCGTAGTCGGCCTCTTCGATCGGGTACATGACCGCCTGCTGCATGACGAACTTGTCGGCCTGGTACCACAGCTTGTCGGCCGCCGCCACCGAGCCTGCCGTCACGGCCTCGGAGATGATCTTGTCGAGCGCCTTGTTCGAGTACAGCTCCAGGTTCGCGCCAACCGGAGCTTCCGCCGCGGTGTCGTACACCGAGAAGATGAAATCGAACGCGTTGTCTCCGTACCATGTCGGGAACTCGGCATCCATCGCCATGTCCCAGACTCCGCGCTTGGCGACGCTGGGTGCCAGCAGGTACTTCGTGAAGTATGTGGCCAACGGCACCGCCAGGCCCGACACGGACACGCCGACCTGTGACAGCTCGAACTGGATGGTCTCGAAGATCTTCGTCTGGACCGGGTCACCCGCCATGTAGAGCAACTTGATGTGCAGGTGCCGCGGCTCCAGGACCTTCTTCGCCTTCGTCGGGTTGTACGGATACAAGTTGAAGTTCTTGCCCTTGATTGTTCTGAGGGTCGCGGGCGGAAGCACCTGGGTCATCGGCGGTGCGACCTTTGGCCCGCCGGAGTCCTTGATCAGTGCGTTCCGGTTGATGGCGGTCTCGATCGCTTGGCGCACCTTCAGTGTCTTGAGCGCGCCGCCGTTGTTGGGATCGGCGAAGTTGAAGAGGAGGAACGGTGTCTCTCCACCCGTCGGGTCGAGCTGGAAGTTGGGTGTGCGAGAAGCGACGAGTTGAGGAATGTTCTCCGTCGGCACCTCCGTGGTCCCCCACATCATGTCAGCGTGCGCTGTTCCGGCCTTCAGCTCCTCCAAGGCCGTGCTCGGGGTCACCGTCTCGGTGACGACGATCTTGTTCACGTACGCTTTGCTCAGGGGATCGAGTGAAGCCTTCCACGCCGGGTTCCGGTCGAACACGATGCTCTTGCCGGGATTGTACGACGCCACGCTGTACGGCCCGTCCGAGATCAGGTGGTGAGCGAGCGCCAAGCTCGTCGGCAGGTACTTCTCGTACTCGACCGGCGCCCCGTAGAAGCCTGGGAATCCCGCGGTCATCGCCGGGAAGTAGACGGCCTTGTGCGCCAACTTGAAGGTGACGCGGAGCGGGTTTTTCGCATTGAGGACGATGCCGCTCACACTATGCGAGTTCATGTACCGGCTCATGGCAGACACCGTCGGGGCCACCTTGGCGAACCCCTTGCAGAACGTCGCGAGGCCCACGACGAGTGTCTCGTACTCGGACAATGCCGCAGACGGCTTGTACGGATTGCAGGAGCGCTCGACGCCCCGGAGGATGTCCGCCGCGGTCACCTGGCGAGGGGGCTTCGTGTCCCACATGACCCCCTTGCGGATTGTGAACGTGTAGTCCAATCCTGTGGTGCTCACCGTGGGGACCGCCTTGGCGAGGTCCGGGACGAGTGTGGTCGTCTTCCCCGCCACCGCCGGGTAGCTCATCAGCGGCTGGGTGTACATCCTTAGGGCGAGGTTTGTGACGGTGCCAAAGTCGATGTTCGGGTCCATGTAGTCCACGTCGCCTGTGCCGACCATATACAGGGTCCCACCACGCTTCGCCTGCGACGCGGCCCCGGCGTGGTAACGAGCACGAGAGGGCGACGCACCGCTCGACGGGACTTCCAGGGACAGCGCCAGGCCGACGATCGCGAGAGAGGAGCCCAGCGCCACTAGGTGCCGGGCGTTCCTCCGCAGTCGCCTCATGTGCATCGTCGTCACATTCCGCATCTCCATGATCCTTTCAACCACGACAAACACAATCGGGCCGCGGCCCCAGCCGCTGCCAGCGGCACGCGCCGGTGCTCTCGCTCCATCGGCACCTCGATCGGCATGAAAAAAGTTGCACCGTCGGGGAGCCGAACTGGGGAGCACCGGCCGATTCCCCTTCGGGACGGGGTCCCGCAGCGACACTGTGATCTGCCGTCTCCCGAGTCAGGACGGCTCTACGCGCGGCCCGCCGGGGCCATCGCTCCTCGAACGTGCCCCCGCACCCACCCTTCCACCGGTGCGATCCACCTCCTGTCAGCCGGTTCCGTTCGCAATTCGAACACTTGGTCGGATATTGTGCCCACACCACCGTGGTGCGTCAAGCTCAGTCGCGTCCGTCTGCGCGTCACCCCTCCAGCCGGCGCGCCGCCGAGGCGCCGGGCGCTGGAGGGACTCCGGCGGCGATGGAAAGCTCGTGCCATGGACAGCCCAGTCACGGACCCGGCTGCAACGGACTCTCTTCGTGAGCTGGCGCGCCAGCTCGCGCAGACCCAGCGCTTCACCCTCGGAGTCCCGCGCCAGTTCACGATCGCAGACGACGGTTCACGGGTCCTCTTCCTGCGGAGCCGCGACGGCCGAGATCGTGCGAGCTGCCTGTGGGCGCTCGACGAAGGCGGTGAGCGCCTCCTCGCCGACCCCTCGGCGCTCGGTGGCGGAGGCGCGTTACCCGAAGACGAGCGGATACGGCGCGAACGAGTCCGCGAGCGCTCGACGGGGATCGTCGCGTACTCCGCGGACCGATCCGCCACGACGTCCGTCTTCAGCCTCGATGGCCGGCTGTGGACCGTCTCCATCGACGGCGGCGTCCGTTGGCTCCCCTCCGCCGGCCCAGCGGTCGACCCGCGCATCGACCCCGGCGCGTCGCGGGTCTCCTACGTCACCGACGGCGCGCTCCACGTGATCGAGCTTTCCGGCGGCACGGACCGCCCCCTCGCATCGCCCGAGGCTCCCGACGTCACCTACGGGCTACCCGAGCACGTCGCTGCAGAGGAGATGGGCCGGCTGAGAGGGCACTGGTGGTCGCCCGACGGCACGAAGCTGCTCGTCGCCCGCGTCGACAACGGTTCGGTGGAGCGCTGGTGGCTCACCGACCCCTCGGATCCCGGTGCCGAGCCACGGCAGATGCGCTACCCCGTCGCCGGGACGGCGAACGCCGAGGTCTCGCTGTTCGTCTACGACCTCGACGGCACACGCCGGGAGGTGCTCTGGGACCACGAGGCGTTCGAGTACCTCACGACCGCTGCGTGGGACCGGCTCGGGCCGCTCGCAAGCGTCCAGAGCCGGGACCAGCGGACCGTGCGAATCCTCGCTGTCGACCCGGCTAGCGGCGAGACGGCGTGTGTGTGGGAAGGCATTGACAAGCACTGGGTGGACCTCGTCCCGGGCGTGCCGCTGCGCACGGGCTCAGGGCGCCTGGTGGTCGTCTCCGACGTCGGCGGCTCCCGACGCCTGGTGATCGACGGCGAGCTTGTGACCGGAGACGGCCTGCAGGTTCGCGAGGTCGCCGGCGCCGCGGGCGAGGCGGTCTGGTTCGTCGCGTCGACCGAGCCGACGGAGTGCCACGTCTGGCGCTACACGGAAGAAGACGGCGCCACGCGGCTCACCGAGGAACCTGGGCTCCACCGGCTGAGCCTGGGCGGTGACACGGCGGTGCTCGAGTCCTTCACCGAGCACGGCCATCGCTTCGTGATCAGCGGCCCGACGCTCGGAGGGCGACGGATCGCCTGCCTCGAGGAACCGCCGGCCGTCGCGCCCAGGATCTGGTGGCTCTCGGTGGGGCCGCGGCGCCTTCGCACCGCGCTCGTCCTCCCCAGCTCCCACGAGGAAGGCGCCCGTCGGCTCCCCGTTCTCATGTTCCCCTACGCCGGGCCCGCTGTGCAGCGGGTGACGCGCGCACGTCACTGGTACTTCGTCGAAGCCCAGTGGTTCGCCGAGCAGGGCTTCGCCGTGGTGATCGCCGATGGTGCCGGGACCCCGGGCAGAGGACCGGAGTGGGAGCGCGAGGTCTACGGCGACATGCTGACCGCGGTGATCGCGGACCAAATCGCGGCGCTGGAGGGGGCGGCGGAGTCCTGCACGGACCTCGACCTCGGCAAAGTGGCGATCCGCGGGTGGTCGTATGGCGGGTTGCTCGCTCTCGCCTGCGTGCTCCGCCGGCCCGACGTGTTCCACGCCGCAGTGGCAGGCGCCGCCCCCGCCGACGTGCGCATGTCCGACACCTACTGTCTGGAACGCTTCCTCGGGCACCCCGACGAGACGCCCGAGAACTACGTCCGTTGCTCTCCGGTGCTCGAGGCGGCCCGCCTCCGCCGTCCGTTGCTCATCGTCCACGGCCTCGCCGACGACAACGTCGTCGTCGCAGACGCCCTGCGAACGTCGGCAGCGCTGCTCGCTGCGGGCAAGCAGCACGAGCTCCTGCTCATCCCTACCGCGACGCACATGGTGGTCGACCCGCAAGACCACGAGAACCTGTTGCTCCACGAGCTGAGGTTCCTCCACAAGAGCCTCGGTCGCTGAGGGGGGACGGCCGACACCTCACCACCACTGGTCCTCGGCGCGCGGGCGCCTCATGCCGGCGACGCCAAGCGCCGCTCGACCCACCGCTCGACCACCCCGCCCATCGCCGCCAGGGGGAGCGGCCCGGCTCCGAGCATGACGTCGTGGAAGTCACGAAGGGCGAAGCGTCCCCCGAGCCGCTCGGCCGCTTCGCGCCGCAGCCGGATGAGCTCGAGCCGGCCGACCATGAACGCCAGCGCCTGACCTGGATAGACGATGTAGCGGTTCACCTCCGCCTCGATGGTGACCCTGGGAAGAGGCACGTTCGCGCGGAACCAGTCCACCGCCTGCTGTCGGGTCCAACCCATGAGGTGGATCCCCGTATCGACCACCAGTCGGCCGGCGCGCCACATGTCGGCAGTGAGCATGCCGAGCCGGCCGAGGTCGTCGCCATACAGCCCCATCTCGTCCGCCAGCCGCTCGGCATACAGGGCCCAGCCCTCGACGCAGGCGGTGTCGACCAGCACCCGCCGGGGCAGCGACGGCAACTGTTCCTGGGTGATCGTCAGCTGGAAGTGGTGGCCAGGCACAGTCTCGTGGAAGGCGACCGCCTCCGTGTCCGCCCGCGAGCGCTCGTTCGCCCGGGAGGTGTTGAAGAAGCACGTCCCGGGACGTGAGCCGTCGAGCGCAGGCGGCATGTAGTACGGAGGGGCGCTCTCCGCCTCGACGGCCGGCACCGGCTCGATCATGCACGACGTGCCCGGCAGCGTGCCGAACCATCGCGGCGCCGCCTCCTCGGCCCGAGCGAGCGCCGCTCGTGCATCCGTGAGGATCTCTTCGCCGTCCTGGTAGCGCAGCTCGGGATCGGAGCGGAGCCGCTCGAGGACCGCCTCGAGGTCGGTCGTGTGCCAGAGATGTCCTCCGAGCTCGCGGTACTCCTCGTTGATCTGCTCCGCGAGCTCGAGGCCGGTGCGATGGAGGCCTCGTGGTGTCCGCTCGACGGAGGTGTACAAGCGGGCGAGCGCCGCGTACATCTCCTCGCCGTCGGGCAGGCGGGACAGGCCGCAGTGCTCGTCGTCGCGCCCGGCGTCGAGGAGCTCCGACGCAAGCGTCTCTCGATACCGGCCGAGTGCGGGGCGCACCTTGTCGCTCAGCGCGCTCTCGAGGCGCTCGACGAACAACGCGTCGCCCTCGCGCGTGCGGCGCAGGCCCCCCACCTCGTGATCGGACAAGAAGGTGTCGAGCTGGGCGATCGCGGCGTGGACCAGCCGGCGGACCGGGAGCCGGCCGGCGGCCACGCCGTCCCGGTGACGCGCCGCCGCCGTCTCCAAGAACGCGGGCAGCGCCTCGAGCCTGGCGAGGTACGCGTCGGCGTGCGCCCGGGTCGCGAGCGGTGCCTTGGGGAGCATGGCAAGCACCCAGGCCACAGGAGACCCCTGGAAGTCGCTCACTGCAAACTCGACGAGCGGGACGGCCGCCGCGTCCGCTTTGACCGCGGCGCTGCTCCGCACGAGGTCGATCGCCTGGCGCTCGCTCTCGCATGCGTCGGCGTCGTCGATGAGCGCGACGGCATTCGCCACCTCGCGCAGGGTGGCGACCTCTTCCGCCTGGGCCTCTTTGCTCAGGTCCGGGAGGCGGTCGTCGCAGTCGGCGAGCCCGAAGACCAGCTCGTCCATCGGGTGGAAGCGCACCACGACGTCGAAGAGCTTGGACACGAGGTCGTCGGGCGTCACCTCGGCAACTGTAAGTTTCGACCCTCTGCCAGGCAAACGAGCGCCACCGCGCGCGACGCCGACGAAGGTCGCGGGGATGCCTCACGCCGGCGACGCCGAGGGCCGCTCGATCTCGGGGCACAGGGCTGCGTCCGGTCAGTGGAGCCGGACGCGGGGGTCGACGAGGGCGTAGAGCGCGTCGACCACGATGTTGCAGACCACGACCGCTGCCGACGCCACGATGACGATCCCGATGATGACAGGGAGGTCCTGCTCTTGGATCGCATGGACCGCGGTCCACCCCAAGCCGGGGAGGCCGAAGACCTGCTCGGTGATGACGGTTCCGCCGACGAGCGTGCCGACGTCGATGCCGAATTGGGTCATGATCGGCGTGAGCGCAGCCCTCAGCGCGTGGCGGTACACCACCCTGCGCTCGCTCAGGCCTTTCGCCCTCGCCGTGCGGACGTAGTCCTCGCCGAGCACGTCGAGCATCGACGATCGCGTGAGCCGCGTGTACGTGGCGGCCGTGACGAGAGCGAGGGTCAGCCACGGCAGCACCAAGCCTCGGAACCACTCGAGCGGGCTCTGCGTCAGCGGGGTGAACCCCGACCCGGGGAACAAGGCGATCCCATGGATCGTGAGCTGGTAGTAGAGGAACAGTATGAGGAGAACCCCCAGGACGAAGGTGGGCGTCGAGTAGAAGAACAGAGCGAGCGTCGTGAAGAACCGATCACGGAACGACCGCGGGCGCTGCGCCGAGTTCACACCGCTCATCACTCCGAGGAAGAGCCAGAGCGGTGCTGCACCGACGATCAGGGAAAGTGTGATCGGGATCCCCTGCGCGACGATCGACGTCACCGGCTGGTCGTGGAAGTAGTCGTACCCGAGATTGCCGTGGACGAGCCCCCAGAGGAAATGCCCGTACTGCACGTACCAGGGGCGGTCAAGGAGAAGGCGGCGGGCGATCAATGCCACGGTCGCAGGCGGAGCGTCGCGCCCTGCCAGCGCTCGCGCCACATCGGCCGGGCCGGGTCCGATGTAGAAAATGATGAACACGATCACCGTGACGAGCCACATGACCAGAAGGCCGAGGGCCAGGCGTCGAACGAGGAACGTGATCATGGTCTTCGACCGCTACGGCCTGAATCCCGTCGCCCGCGGGTCGATTGCGTCACGCACGCCGTCGCCCACGACGTTGAAGGCGAGGGTCGTGAGGAGGAGCGCGATGCTCGGGAACGCAAGGAACCACCATGCCTGCTGGTAATAGCTCTGCGCCTCGGCGATCATCGCTCCCCAGTCCGCAGTCGGCGGCGGGACCCCAACTCCGAGGTAGGAAAGGGCCGCCTCCGCGACGATGCTCACGGGGATCAGGAGAGTCGCGTACACGATGATCGTGGGGAGCACGTTCGGGAGCACGTCGACGACGATGATCCGCCACGACGACGCGCCCATGGCTCGGGCCGCCTCGATGTACTCGCGGTTGCGGATGGCGATGACCTGACCCCGCACGACCCTCGCGACAGTCGCCCAGCTGAAGATGCCGATGACCAGGACGACTATCGGGACGCCCTGACCGAGCGTGAGCGGGCCGAGATGGAGGGGCGTCACCGACACCACGGAAGCGAGCGCGATGGCGAAGAGCAGGAACGGGATGGAGAGCATCACGTCGACGGCGCGTGCGATCAAGGTGTCCACTGCCCTTCCGAAGTAGCCGGCGACGAGTCCCAGCGCGGCACCGATGGTCACGGTCAGCAGCGTGGCGAGCACCCCCACCATGAGCGAGACACGCGCCCCGTAGGCGACCCGGACGAGCAGTGTTCGGCCAAGGTCGTCGGTGCCCAGCGGGAAGACCGCGCTCGGAGGGCGGGGAAGCCCTGTGGCGGTGAGGCCGGCTGTCGAGTATTGCGTGTTGACGCCATGGCCGGTCCCGGCCGCGATGAGCGGGGCGAAGATCGCGGCGCAGACGATGAGCACGATCACGCCAAGCGCGACGAGGGCGAAGCGGTCACGCCGGAAGCGCTCGAAGGCGAGGAGCCAGGGGCTCCGACCCTGGATGACCCGCCGCGGCGCCGCTCCGCTCGAAGCCGGGTCTCCGGCTGCCCCGTCCTCGAGCGATCGAGATCCTGCGACTCCCGGGGGGGTCAGCACGGACCACCTTCACGGAGATCGGCAGGGGGCTGGCGCCGGGGAGCTCCGAGTGGCTCAGCCGGTTCGAGCGGAAAGTGGCAGGCCGCGTGGTGGCGAGGGCCACTGCCCGGGCGTACTTCCAAGCGGGGCGTCTCCACCGCGCACAAGGCGCGCGCATTGGGGCAGCGGGTGCGGAACCGGCAGCCCGAGGGCGGGTCGATCGGCGAAGGGACGTCGCCCGACAGGACGATGCGCCGGTGCCGGGCGCCTTCGTCGGGGTCCACCACGGGAACGGCTGAGAGCAGCGCCTGCGTGTAGGGATGCCGCGGTTCGACGTCGAGCTCCCCTACCGGGCCGATCTCCACCACCTGGCCGAGGTACATGACCGCGATGCGGTCGCAGAGGTGGCGGACCACGGAGAGATCGTGGGCGATGAAGAGGTAGGACAGGCCGAACTCGGCCTGGAGCCGGGAGAGGAGGTTGACGATCTGCGCCTGGATGCTGACGTCGAGCGCCGAGACCGGCTCGTCGCACACGAGAAGCTCCGGGCGAAGGGCAAGGGCCCTCGCCACGCCGATGCGTTGGCGCTGTCCGCCGGAGAACTCGGCAGGGAACCGGTTGTAGTGCTCGGGGTTCAGGCCCACCAGCTCCATAAGCTCTTGGACCGCGCGCCGGCGCTCGGATCGTGCGACCACGCCGTGCACAGCGAACGGCTCGGCGATGATCGACCCCACGCGCCTGCGCGGGTTGAGCGAGCCGTAGGGGTCCTGGAAGATCATCTGCATGCGGCGCCGGTACGGGCGGAGGCGACGCGCCGAGAGGCGCGTGAGATCGACGCCGTCGAACACCACGCGCCCCTCGGTGACGTCGAGGAGCCGCATCGCGAGGCGGGCGAGCGTCGACTTCCCGCACCCCGTCTCTCCCACGAGCCCGACCGTCTCCCCGCGCGAGACGCTCAAGGTGACGCCGTCGACCGCGTGGACGAGCTCTCGCCGGCCACGTCCGAGTCTGGAGGCGGCGCGCACGGGGTAGTGCTTGACGACGTCCTCCAGCCTCAGCAGGGGCGGCGTGGGTTCATCGGCAGCCGTCGGAGCGGTCATCGGCCCTGGGGCGCCCCATGTGCCACGGCGGGGCGGTGCGCCGCGCGCGCCGACTGGCGGAGGACAGGGTCCGTCGGGAGCACGCAGGCAGAGCGGTGACGAAGCTGCCCGGGGATCTCCACGAGCGGAGGCGCCCGGAGTGCGCACGTTGTCGTGCGGTACACGCAGCGCGGCCCGAAGGGGCAACCCGGTGGCGGGTCGATCGGGCTCGGGGGCTGGCCCTCGATGGGCACGAGCTCACCCTTCGGCACTCCCGCGCTGGGGAGCGAGCCCAGGAGTCCCTCGGTGTAGGGATGGTGATGGTCGCGGAACAGATCCTTCACCCGCGCCTCTTCCATTATCGTGCCGGCGTAGAGGACGACGACGTCGTCGGCGATCTCGGCGATGACGCCGAGATCGTGCGTGATCAGGATGATCGCCGTGCCCAGGTCGTCCCTGAGCTCACGCAACAGCTCGAGGATCTGCGCCTGGACGGTCGGGTCGAGCGCGGTCGTCGGCTCGTCCGCGATAAGGAGAGACGGCCTGAGCGCCAGCGCCATCGCGATCATCACGCGCTGGCGCATGCCACCGGAGAACTGGTGAGGGTAATCGTCGAGGCGCTCGTGGGGATGTGGTATCCCCACGCGGGCCATGAGCTCGGCTGCCCGCGATCGCGTCTCGCGCCTGGTGGCGGAGCGGTCGTGCGCCCGGATCCCTTCGCCGATCTGCCATCCGACCCGGTACATCGGATGGAGGCTCGTAAGCGGGTCCTGGAAGATCATGCCGACGCGCGCGCCGCGCACGGCCCGAAGCTCCTTCTCGCTCATCGTGAGCAGGTCCCGGCCTTCGAACAAGGCTCGCCCGCTGACCTTCGCCCCTCTCGCGAACCCGAAGGCGGCCTGCGTGGCGACGCTCTTGCCCGATCCCGATTCGCCGACGATCCCGAGGGTGTGCCCCGCCTCGACGGCGAAGGACACGCCCCGCACTGCTTGGACGGAACCGTCCGCGGTGTCGAAGCGGACCCGGAGATCCGCGATCTCCAGAAGCGGCACTGCGTCAGCTCGCCGAACGAGCTCGGCCGCAGCGGCCTCGGCTCGGTGCAGGCCCCCCGCCGCGGTGGACATTCGCAGAGCGACCACCCGTTCGCACGGAGCAAATGTAGCGCCCGTGTCGCGTCGAGCCCGTCGCGGCTGCAGCTCCAAGGTGCAAGTGAACGGCAACGCGGTGGCTCCGGTTCACGCTCGGCCGGGTGCATACCGTCCGTCCCGAGCTCGCTCATGGGCGCGAAGGCGCCTCCGCGTAGTCGTCGTCGCCCGGCTCGAACGCCGGCGTGTTCATCACGAGGTACGTCGCGCTTCCCTCGAAGCCATACGCACACCCTCGAGGCACGACGAGCGCATCTCCCGCCTGCACATGGACGGGCGGGCTGGAACCGAGCACGAAGGCGAGCTCGCCCGACAGCACGTAGTAGCACCGCGCAGAGCGGCTCGAGGAGAGGCGCCGGTGCCGCCCGTCGATCGACACCCAGGTGACGCTCGTCGAAGAGCACCCCTCGGAGAACCGGACGATCGGCTGCACCCTGGCGGCGTTCTCCAGTTCCTCCAGCCGCTCGCCGACAGCGAAGCGCGCGAGCTGCGCCCCGGGAGGCAGCGGAACCTGCTCTGCCCAGCTCATCTCCCCAGGCTCGCCCGCGCCGCGTCGAGCGCGCCGAACGCATCGACCGCGTCGCCGCTGGTCGCCCAGTCGATGTCCACCACCACCTCGTCGACACCGGCCTCTGCGAGGGGGGGCAGGGCATCCGCGACGACATCGGCGCGAGTTGCCGAGTCGATGATGCGCAGCGTGGTCCACAGTGCGTCGGGGTCCCGGCCCGCCTCCAGCGCGGCCTCGCGGCTCACTGCGATCCCCGTGCGCAGCTCGTCGACGTCGAGCGCGGTCGCAGACTGGTGCGCCAGCCAGCCGTCGCCGATCGCCCCGGCACGCCGGCGAGCCGCCTCGGAGTGACCGCCCACCAGGAGCTGGACAGGGTGCGCAGGGATGGGGACGCTGAGCACGCCGGCAGGCAGGCTGTAGTGCGCACCCTCGTAAGCGTCGGGCGCACCGGTCCAGCAGGCTCGCAAGAGCTCCACCCACTCCACGAAGCGACCCGCGCGCGAGGCGAAGGGCACGTTCAGGGCCTCGAACTCCTCGGCGAGCCATCCCGCTCCCAGGCCGAGCGCCAGCCGGCCGCCGCTCATGACGTCGACGGAGGCCGCTTGCTTGGCGAGCACGACGGGGTGGCGCTGGGGGAGGACGAGCACTGCCGTGCCGATGACGGCTCGCTCGGTGGCCGTCGCAATGGAGGCAAGGGCGATCATGGCATCGAAATACGGGGTGTCCGGGGCCCACGTCACCTTGCCGTCGGCGGCAAAGGGGTACCGGGAGTCGACCCGCTCGGTCATGACCACGTGGTCGCTCACCCACAACGACTCGAAGCCTGCACGCTCGAGCTCCGCGGCCATCGCCGCGATGCCGCGCTCGGCGGGCAGCGAGCCGCTGTTCGGCACCTTCGCCCCGATCCTCATCGCTCTCCTCCTCGCGCGCCTGTCACGTCCCCGATCCCAAGTTTGCACCCCGTCGGGCGGGGAGCCCCCAGGCGACGTGTGAGCACCGCACCGATCCTTTAGTCAGCAGCGAAGCGTTCGGGTCGGAAAGGCGCGAGATCCAGCTCCGGCGTGCGCCCGGCCGCAAGGTCGGCGAGCACGCGGCCCATGAGCGGGCCCGCGGTGAACCCCATGTGCGGGAACAGACCGACGACGACCCGGGGCGCGCTGCGGAGGGTGCCGAGCACGGGACGATGGTCGGGCGTGCCGTTGCCGATCCCTGCCCACGACCGCAGCACCAGGGCGGAGGCGAGGCGCGGGACGACGCCGAGGGCCACGGCGAGATTGGCGCGCAGGGAGTCGAGGCTAACGAGCGGGTACCCCGTCCCCGGCTCGAGGCGCGCGGGCCATCCCCCACCGATGAGGACGGTCCCGGCGCTCGCCTGCTTGAGCGTGAGGCGCTGGCCCGCGTAGTAGAGGAGGTGACGGACGAAGGGCTGCAGCGGCTCGGTCGCCGCGACCTGGACGGGCTCAGTCGAGACGGGGAGGAAGACGCCGGGCGCCACCGACGCCACGTGACCCGCAAGGGCGTCGCCCGTCGCGAGGACCACCCGGTCCGCCTCGAGTACCTGCGTCTCGGTGCGCCCGGCCCTCCGCACTGCGAACGTCAGCCGGGCCGCCGCGCCGTGCACGTCCAGGTCGACAAGGGGGCACCGAGCGCGGATCTCGGCACCTGCACGCGCGGCGGCACGAGCGAAAGCGGGCACCGCGAGCATGGGGTTGGCCTTGCCCTCGACCGGGCTGAACCCCGCCCCGACCACACGGTCGGCGACGTAGGGGGCGAGCGCCACGACGTCGGCGCGCGCGAGCACCTGCGCGTCGAGCCCTGCCTCGCGCTCGATACGCACCTTGTCCTCGATGTGACGCATCTGGGCGGAGTCGTCAGCAAGGAGCAGGCCGCCCTCGGTACGGACCTCGAGGTCGGTACCCAGCAGCTCCCCGAGACCGGCCCACAACTGGAGCGCGTCGAGGAGGAACCGGAGGGCGGGGAGGAAGTCGCGGGCCCAGTGGGTCCCCAGTCGCTCGAAGGGTTCGCGCTGGATCTGGCCGTGCAGGCTGCCCGCGTTGCGTCCCGACGCCTCGGTCCCCACGTCAGCACGATCCGCCAGGACGACCGACGCGCCCGAACGCGCGAGGTGGTACGCCGTGGCGCACCCGGTGATGCCACCGCCGACGACCGCCACGTCGCAGCGGCGGGCAGCGCACTCGGGATCGCCAGCCGTCGCGCTGTTCACTGCTGCAGCTTCGCCGGCAAGCCGCACCGGAGCGACCGACCGGATGCGGGATCCGTGCATATGGTCTCGCGGCTACGCGCAGGAGGCGGGGGCG
>JAKATJ010000007.1:32950-48919 GCA_021828005.1 Actinomycetes bacterium
CGGCGCGGGCGCTGAGCGGGATCGGGAAGAGCGGCGCGGCGTACACTGTGCGACTAGATGTTCGCAGAGAGGATGGCCATGGCACCTCAATTCCACGGAAGTTACACGGTCTGCGTCACGCCGTTCAGCGAGGACGGCTCGCGCGTCGACACCGACGCGCTCCGAGGCTTCCTCGCGTGGCAGCTCGAGGTTGGGGTGCCGGGGGTGATCGTCCTCGGGACCACCGGGGAGTTCCTCGCCGTGAGCGACACCGAGCGCTCCCAGGTCGTCGAGACCACGGTGGACGAGATCGCCGGGCGGGTCCCCGTGCTGGTCGGCACCATGAACGCCTTCACGCCTCGGGCGGTCGCCTTCAGCCGCCAAGCGGAGGAGCTCGGCGCCGACGGCCTCATGGTCCTCCCGCCCTACTACTACACGCCCACCGACGACGAGATCTTCGGCTACTACCGGGCGATCTGCGAGGCGGTGAGCGTGCCGATCATGCTTTACAACAACCCGGTCACCTCCAACGTGGACATGTCGGCGTCGCTCGTCGCCCGTCTCACGCGCGCGTTCGAGCAGATCCGCTACATCAAGGAGTCGAGCCGGGACCTCGCCCGGGTGCGCGACGTCATCGAGGCGACCGACGGGATCATGAACGTCTACGCGGGTGAGCGCGCAGTGGACTCGTACCTCCTCGGCGCCATCGGCTACGTGAACCCGTACGGCAACTACGTGCCGAGGGCCTCGGCGCGGATGTGGACGCTGCTGGAGCAAGGCAGGGTCGACGACGCGCGGCGCATCCAGCGCCTGCTCGACGCGATGGACCACACGATCGCCGAGGGGCACCCGACCTACGGCCACCAGTGCTACTCGAAGCGGCTCGCCGCCGTCGCCGGCCATCCGGTCGGCGACGTGCGCCCACCCATCACCTCCTTCGGCGCGCTCGGCGAGGAGGGAGAGCGCCGGGTGGCGACCCTCACTGCCCTCATGCGACGTCTCGACGAGGTCGTCGACGAGCTGGACACTCAAACGGCAACCGAAACGGCAGGAGCGCCGGCCGTCACCACCGGCGTCAGGCACCCGGCGGCCGCGGGAGCCGCTCGAAGCGGTTGATGTTCACGTCGAACCCGGCGTCGTTGCCGGTGAGGAGCTGGCGACGCGAGGAGATCTGCCAGCGGCCGTCAGCGCCTCGCACGAGCCGGTCCTCGTACTGGCCCATCATCGTCGCCGTCGAGCCGTCGGGTCGCTCGTGCCAGGCGACGACGTAGCTGAGGGCGCGGGCCCCGAACCCGTCGGGGTCCAGAGTGACCAGGACGTTCGAGAGGTGGTGAGAGGTTCGCGCCCAGCGCCACATCCGGGCGAGGTCCTGGCGTAGCCCCGCGGCGCCGCTGCTGTGCAGTCGCGGCTCGGGGCCGTAGTCGACGATGCAGTCCTCGGTGAAAAGTGCCGCCAGCGCGTCGAGGTCCATCTTGTCGAGGAAGGCGCAGTACGAGTAGAGAACCTCTGCGATCGCTTGCTTGTCGCTCAGCTCCCGCACCACGGTGTCGGCTGACTCTCGCTCGGTCATCTCTCCCTCCTCTTCCTCGACGCGCCCTCGCCTCGCCCGATGCAGCTGCGCGCCGCGTCCTTCTCAGTGACCCGGAGCTGTCACCCCGTCCACACAGAGGTACTTCACCTCCAAGAACTCCTCGAGACCGTGGTGCGACCCCTCTCGCCCCAGGCCGGACTGCTTCATGCCGCCGAACGGGGCGCCCTCGTATGAGATGGAGCCCGTGTTGACCCCGACCACACCGAAGTCCAGCGCCTCGCCGAAGCGCAGGGCGCGGCCCAGGCCGCGGGTGTAGAAGTAGGCGGCGAGCCCGGACTCGGTGGCGTTGGCGAGGGCGAGCGCCTCCTCCTCGGTCTCGAAGCGGAACACGGGCGCCACCGGGCCGAACGTCTCCTCGCGCGCGATGGTCATCCCGGCCTCGGCGCCGACTACGACGGTGGGCTCGAAGAAGGTCCCTCCGAGCTTGTGGGGATGCCCGCCCCAGCGCACCTCGGCACCCATGGAGACGGCGTCGTCGAGGTGTCGCTCCACCTTGACGAGCGCCTGCTCGTCGATGAGCGGGCCTACGTGCACAGCGGGGTCGATGCCGTGCCCAACGACCAGGTCGGCGACGCCTCGGGCGAAGCGCTCGACGAATTCATCGTGGACCCCCGCTTGGACGAGCACGCGGTTGGCGCACACGCAGGTCTGGCCTGCGTTGCGGAACTTGGACTCGATGGCTCCGGCGACCGCGGCGTCGAGGTCGGCGTCGTCGAACACGACGAAGGGCGCGTTGCCGCCGAGCTCGAGCGCCACACGCTTCACGGTTGGTGCGCACTGGGCCATCAGGAGCTTGCCGACCTCGGTCGAACCGGTGAACGTGAGCATGCGCACGTCCGGCGACTCGGTGAGGGCCGCGCCCACGACCACCGGGTCTCCGTGCACCACGTTCAGCACCCCTCGCGGCATGCCGGCCTGCGAGGCGAGCTCTGCCAGCGCGAGCGCCGAGAGGGGCGCCTCGCTCGGCGGCTTGAGGACCACCGTGCAGCCCGCCGCGATGGCAGGTGCGACCTTCCGGGCGATCATGAGCGCGGGGAAGTTCCACGGCGTGATGGCGGCGACGACGCCGATGGGCTGGCGTAGCGCGAAGAGGCGGCGCCCGGGCCGGTTGTGCGGGATCACTTCCCCGTAGCTCCGGCGCGCCTCTTCGGCGAAGTAGCGCAGGAAGGCCGCGCTGTAGGTGAGCTCGCCGACGGACTCGCCGATCGGCTTGCCCTGCTCGATCGTGAGCAGGGCGGCGAGGTCCCCGGTCCGGGAGAGGAGCAGCTCCTGCCAGCGCGAGAGCACCTCGCCGCGAGCCCCGGCGGGCAGCGCCCTCCAGGCGCCAAGCGCGCCGGCGGCGGCCGCGACCGCGTCGTGGACGTCGGTGGCGGATGCTGTGGCCACCGAGCCGACCAGCTCGCCGGTCGCCGGGTCGCGCACCTCGAGGCGCCGGCCGGTCGAGGCCGGCCTCCAGCGGCCGTCCACGAAGAGGTCCTCGCGGAGCAGCCCAGCCCTTCGGAGCTGCTCGAGCCTGGCGGCGGCGACCCGCGCGGCCGAGTCGAGCAAGGTGGATGGAGTGGGTGGCGTCATCGAAGCCTCGATACTATCGTGCATCGTTCGTAGGTCGGACGCTTGTTCGCTTATCGTGCGCGAGGAAGGAACCGCATTGCAATCCCTCGAGGACCTGGACCGCCGGTACGTCTTCCACCCGTTCACCTCCATCCGGGACCACCTCCAGGGAGGTGCCCTCATGATCGTCGAGGGGAGCGGGTGCAGCCTCTTCGACTCGAAGGGCAACAGCTACCTCGACGCGATGGCGGGCCTGTGGTGTGTGAACGTCGGGTACGGCAACACCGAGATCGCCAACGCGATCGCCGCACAGTCCAAGCGCCTGTCCTACTACCACTCCTTCTCCTCGATGGGGAACGACGTCTCGACGCACCTCGCCGAGCGTCTCGTCACCACCGCGCCGGTGCCGATGTCAAAGGTGTTCTTCGGGAACAGCGGGTCGGACGCGAACGACACCGAGATCAAGCTCGTCTGGTACTACAACAACGTGCTGGGCCGGCCCGAGAAGAAGAAGCTGATCTCGCGCCGACGCGGCTACCACGGCGTGACTGCCCTCACGGCGGGTCTCACCGGGCTCGACAACGTGCACGCCGGCTTCGACGCACCGCTCCCGATGATTCGCCACGTCCGCGCCCCCCAGCGTCTGTGGGAAGCCGAGCCCGGGATGACCGACGAAGAGTTCACCGCGGACCTTGCCAGAGAGCTCGAGGAGCTCATCGTGGCCGAGGGCCCCGAGACGGTCGCCGCCTTCATCGCCGAGCCGGTCCAGGCGGCCGGCGGGGTGATCATCCCTCCGGCCGGCTACTTCCAGGCGGTCGAAGAGGTCCTCCGCCGCTACGACGTGCTCCTCATCGCCGACGAGGTGGTCTGCGGCTTCGGCCGCCTGGGTCGGTGGTTCGGCACGGAGCGCTTCGGGATCGAGCCTGACATCATGACCACGGCCAAAGGCATCACCTCGGCTTACGTGCCACTCTCGGCGAGCTACGTGTCGGCCCGCGTCTTCGACGTGCTCGCCCAAGGGAGCGATCGGTTCGGCGCCTTCGGCCACGGCTACACGTACTCCGCGCACCCGCTCGCGGCTGCGGCGGCCCTGGCGAACTTGGACATCGTCGAGCGTGACGGCCTCGTCGAGCAGGCGGCCAAGCGCGGCGCCTACATGCTCGAGAGCCTGCGCGAGCGCTTCGAGGGCCACGCCCACGTGGGTGAGGTGCGAGGCGAGGGCCTCATCGCGGCGGTCGAGCTCGTCGCGTCGCGCGACCCGCTCGAGCGCTTCGACCCGGCCCTGAAGGTGGGGGGGCGTGTCGCGCGAGCCAGCATCGGGCATGGCGTCATCACCCGGGCGCTGCCCGAAGCCGACACCCTCGCCTTCTCGCCCCCGTTCGTCGTCAGCGAGAGCGAGATCGACCAGATGGTGGACGGGGTCCGCCGCGCCCTCGATGAGACCCTCGCCACCCTGCCTCGAGGCTGAGCAAGGCACCGCTGCAATGGGACGGCTCGTCGGCTTCCTCGTCAACCCCGTCGCCGGGATGGGAGGGCGCGTCGGGCTGCACGGCACCGACACCGCCGCCCGCGCCGTCGAGGCCCGCCGCCGCGGCGGCTCGCCGGTTGCACCGTTGCGCTCGGCGCGGGCGCTGCGACGCCTTGCCTCCAGCCGGGGCGCCGACGACGTCACCGTCCTCGCGGCACCCGCGTCGATGGGCGCCGTCGTCGCAGCGTCGAGCGGTCTGCGGGTGCGACTGCTCGACGTCGGCGTCGGCAACCCAACCTCGGCCGCCGACACGGCCGCGGCCGCGGCCGCCGCGGCGGGCGCGGGTGCCGACCTCCTCCTCTTCGCCGGAGGCGACGGCACCGCGGCCGACGTCCTCTCCGCGGTGGGGCGCTCGATCCCCCTCCTCGGCATCCCCGCTGGGGTGAAGATGCGCTCGGGCGTCTTCGCCGCCACCCCCGAGGCCGCCGGTGACCTGGCCGCGCAGCACCTCCGGAGACTCGCGCGGGTCCCGGACGGCGAGGTCTTGCCGGCGCTGCTCACGACGGCCGAGGTCGTCGACGCTCATCCGGCCGACCGCATGCACGGAGGACGATCGCATGACGCCGACGCGCTGGGCGAGCGCGGACGGCGAGCAGGAGAGTGGGCCGGGAGCGACCGAGCGGTCCAAACAGCGCAGCCAGCAGTGGAGCCCGGCCCCATGGCGAACACCCTGATCGGGGTCGCGCTCGTCCCGCGCGCGGACGACGGCCGCCTCGTCGGCACCAAGAGCTCGACGTCGCTCCAGGGCGGTACCGCGCTGGACACGCTCGCCGAGGCTGTGGCGTCCGAGCTCGATCCGGAGACCCTTTATCTCGTTGGCCCGGGCACCACCACCTCCCGGGTGCTCGGCGCGCTCGGCCTCGAAGGGGACGTGCTCGGCGTCGACGCCGTCACGCGCGGGGAGCTCGTCGGGGTCGACCTGAGCGAGGACGAGATCCTCGGGCTCGTCGACGAGTACCCGCGGACGGGGCTGATCCTCGGGGTGATCGGGGGGCAGGGAATGCTGCTCGGACGGGGCAACCAGCAGCTTGGCCCGAGGGTGCTCAGCCGGTTGTCGCCCGACGACGTCACGATCCTGTCGTCGCCCGACAAGCTGGTCGCGCTGCGGCCCGCGCTGCTGCGCGTCGACGCTGGCGACCAGGCGTCGTTCCCCTGGCTGACCGGCTACCGGCGCGTCCGGGTCGCTCCCCGGCGCTACATGATGATGCGCGTGGACGCGGCGTGACCAAGGGCGCCGGCCGGGGGCGCGAGCCGGCAGGGGCCGGCGGGCGCGCCGACGCCACCCCGGTCGGCTAGCCGAGGAGGAAAGCGAGGAAAGGACGGACGTGGCACACCCCTTCATGGCGAGCGCGCTCGCCGACCAAAGAGCCGAGATGCTCGAGGAGATCGGTGCCGAGAGCGTCGAAGAGCTCTTCGAGCAGATCCCGCAGGCGCACCGCCTCGCGGCACCACTACGGCTCCCTCCCCAGCTCGCCTCGGAGGCCGCGTTGCGCCGCCACCTCCTGGGCCTCCTCTCGCGTACGAGCACCTGCGAGGAGTCCCTCAGCTTCCTCGGCGGCGGCTACTGGCGCCACCACGTCCCGGCGATCTGCGACGAGATCGCGGCCCGGCGCGAGTGGCTCACCTCGGTGTGGGGCACGCCGTCGTCCGACCAGGGGCGCTTCCAGGCGTGGTTCGAGTACGCGAGCCAGCTCGGCGAGCTGCTCGACCTGGATTTCGTCGGCCTCCCCGTCTACAGCTGGGGGTGCGCCGCCGGCCACGCGCTGCGCATGGCCGCCCGCATGACCGGACGCGGGCGCGTCCTCGTGCCCGAGGTGCTCGACCCCGAGCGGCGCGCGGTGATCGTCAACTACTGCGGCAGCCCGGAGCTCGCGGCCCACCTCGGCCTCGGCACCGTCGCTTGGCGGCGAAGCGACGGGCGCGTGGACCTCGACGACCTCGCTGCCAAGCTCTCCTCGGACGTGGCCGCCGTGTACGTGGAGAACCCCAACTTCTTCGGCGTCGTGGAGGACCAGGTCGCCGAGGTGGCCGTCATGGTCTCCGACGCCGGCGCCGAGCTGGTGGTGGGCGTCGACCCGCTCTCCCTGGGGGTGCTCGCTCCTCCGGGTGAGCTGGGTGCCGGCCTCGCCGTCGGCACGATCCAGACGCTCGGCGTCCACCTGAACGCTGGCGGGGGCGCCGGCGGCTTCATCGCGAGCCGCGACGAGGAACGTTACGCGCGTGAGTTCCCCACCCTGCAGGTGAGCCTCTGCGACACGACCGAGCCCGGCGAGCGCGGCTTTGGCATCAGCCTCTTCGCGCAGACCTCCTACGGTGCGCGCGAGCAGGGCAACGACTGGACCGGCAACTCCGTCTACATGTGGTCGATCGCCAACGCGGCGTACATGGCGGTGATGGGTCCGCAGGGGTTCGCCGACGTCGGCGCGGCGATTCTCCAGCGCAGCCATCACGCGGCGCAGCGCCTCGCCGCGCTGCCGGGGGTACGCGTCCGCTTCCCGTCCGGCTTCTTCAAGGAGCTCGTCGTGGACTTCGGCGGCACGGGGCTGCGCGTCGCAGAGATCAACGGCGCCTTGCGGCGCCGCGGGATCTTTGGCGGCCTCGACCTGTCCGAGACGTTCCCCGAGCTCGGCCAGTCTGCGCTCTACTGCCTGACCGAGCTGCACACGGCCGCCGACGTCGAGCGCCTCGTGGCCGCGCTCGACGACCTGCTCGGCGACGCGGCGGACGCCATGGTGTCCGACCCGGCCGGCGCCATGCCCTCCCCGAGCGCCGGCGACGGTCGGCGATGAGCGGGACCCGCGGCCGCCGCTACCACGCCGCCGTGTGGGACGAGCCGCTCGTCCACGAGCTCGGCCACCCCGGTCGCCGCGGAGCGCTCGTCCCAGGGGTCGAGTCCGAGGTGGCCGCGGCCGCGGGCGATCCCCTTGCGCTGGTCTCCCCTACGGCACGCCGGCGGGTGCCCCCCGCGCTCCCCGAGCTGAGCGAGTGGGAGGTCCTGCGCCACTACCTGCACCTGTCCCAGCAGACCCTCGGGATGATGGGCGTCAGCCTCTTCGGGACCTGCACGATGAAGTACAACCCCGCGCTTTCCGAAAGCCTCACCTCCCTCCCCCAGGTGCGCGAAGTGCACCCGCTGCAGCACGAGGACACGGTGCAGGGTCTCTTGGAGATCGTCTACCGCCTCGACCTGGTGCTGCGCGAGCTGTCGGGAATGGACCGCTTCGTGTTCCAACCCGGCGGCGGAGCCGACGCGGCGTGGCTCCACGTCTGCATGACGCGCGCCTACCACGCCGACCGTGGCGAGCTCGCCGAGCGCGACGAGGTGGTGACCACGATCCAGGCTCACCCCTGCAACGCGGCGACCGCCGCCGCCGCCGGGTTCAAGGTGATCACCCTCCCCCTCGAAGAGGGCGGGCGCGCGTCGCTCAGCGCGCTGCGCTCGGCGATCTCCGAGCGCACCGCGGCGCTCATGGTGAACAACCCCGACGACATGGGGATCTACAACCCCGACATCGGGGACTGGGTCGAGTCGGTGCACTCCGTCGGTGGGCTGTGCTTCTACGACCACGCCAACTTCAACGGCGTGATGGGCAAGCTGCGGGCGGCCGACCTCGGCTTCGACGCGTGCATGTTCATGCTGCACAAGACCTTCGGCGCCCCAAAGGGCAACGGCCCCGCCGTCGGCGCGTACGGCTGCACCGAGCGTCTCGCCCACTATCTCCCCGGACCGCTCGTCACGGCCATCGGGCTCGACGGCAAGCCCGACCCCCAGGGTGCCAGCTTCGACTTGCCAGCCTTCGGCCGAGCCGACGTGACCTTCCGCCTCGTCGAGCCCGAACGCGGCGTCGGTCGGGTCCGGGAGTACCTGGGCAACCTGCCTCAGGTGGTGAAGGCCTACGCGTGGGTGCGCGCCATGGGGGCAGACGGCATCGGCGAGGCGTCCGACCTCTCGGTGCTCGTGAGCAACTACATCGACGCGCGACTGCGATCGGTACGCGGGGTGACCCGGTCGAACCCAGAGGTCGGCACCCACCGTCTCGAGATGTGCCGCTACAGCCTGGAAACGCTCGCGCAGGAGACCGGCGTCGGCGCCGTCGACGTACAGCACCGCATGACGGACTTCGGGATCGACGCCTTCTGGCTCAGTCACGAGCCGTGGATCGTGCCCGAGCCGTTCACCCCCGAGGCGGGCGAGCTGTGGTCCAAGGAAGACGTCGATGAGTGGCTCGACGTGCTCGCGCTCGTGTGCGCCGAGGCCTACGAGCACCCCGAGGTGGTCCGGACGGCGCCGCACCGCCAGGTCACCCACCGCCTGGACGGCGGTGCCCTGGACGACCCGGCGCGCTGGGCGACCACTTGGCGTGCCTACCGCGCCAAGCGCCCGGCGTCGTGAGGCTGCCGAGGCTGGCGAGCCGAGGGGGACGCCCGGGCGGCGCGGCGCGACGCGACGCGGACCCGCCCGGCGCCCCGGTGCGCGTCGGGAAGCCCGGCATCGCGCCGGCGCCCGTGGACACCGAGATCACCTACGAAGGCGAGACGATCGACGCGCGCAGCGGGGAGAGCGTCGCCGCCGCCCTCGTCGCCGCGGGACGGCTCGCATGCCGTTCGACCCGCACCACCGGGGAGCGTGGGGTCTTCTGCGGGATGGGCGTGTGCTCCGAGTGCGCGATCACCATCGACGGACAGAGCGGCCGCCTCGCGTGCATGGAGAAGGTCATCCCGGGGCTCGCGGTGGCAAAGGATCACCCGCCGCGCCCGCTCGAGCGCGCCGGCACCGAGGTGGCCGAGCTGCCCGAAGAGGAGCTGGACGCCGACGTGGTGGTCGTCGGGGCTGGCCCCGCGGGGCTCGCGGCTGCGCTCGCCGCGTCGGACGCGGGTGCGAGCGTGCTCCTCGTCGACAACCGCCGGGCCGGGGGCGGGCAGTACCTCAAGCAGCCCGCCGAGGGCTTCGCGCTGGACGAGGCGGCGCTCGACTCGCAGTACCTGGCAGGTCGGGCGCTCCTCGCGCGCGTGACGACATCCCCGGTGCGGACGCTGCGCGAGACCTGGGTGTGGGGCTCGACCGGCGTCGACCAGCTCCTCGCGGCCTCCCCCAACCGCCGGTACGTGATCGCGGGACGCGCCCTCGTTCTCGCGACCGGTGCCTTCGAGCGCGGCGTCCCATTCCCGGGCTGGACGCTGCCCGGCGTCATGACCACCGGGGCGGCGCAGACGCTCCTGCGCTCATACCTCGTCGCTGCCGGCCGGCGCGTGCTCGTCTCGGGGAACGGTCCCCTCAACCTTCAGGTCGCCGCGGAGCTTCGCGCAGCCGGCGTCGAGGTGGTGGCGGTCGCCGAGACGGCGCCGCTCTTCCGGCTCTCGGCGGCGGTGCACCTCGTGGGCCTCTTGGCGGCCTCGGCGCGCGACGCCGGCCAGGGCCTGGGCTACCTGCGCGACCTCGCGGGCGTGGAGCTGCTCGCACGCTCCGCGGTCGTGGCGGCGGGGGGGGACGGCCGCGTGGAGTGGGCGGAGGTAGCCCCGCTCGACGCCCGCGGACACCCACTCCGGGCCGGGCGCCGGCGGTTCCATGTCGACGCGGTCTGCCTCGGCCACGGCTTCGTCCCCTCCGCCGAGCTCGCGAGGACGCTCGGCTGCGCCCAGTCCCTCGACGAGCGCACCGGGGCCCTCACCGTCGTGCGCGACCGGCGAGGCAGGACCTCGGTGGAAGGGGTGTGGTGCGCGGGGGACGGCGGGCGGATCGCCGGCGCGCACGTGGCCCAGGCGATGGGCGCCCTCGCCGGCCTCGACGCAGCGCGCTCAGTCGGGCGCGTCCCCCCCGGGGCCGCCGCGGAGGAGCGGCGCCTCACCGAGGTGCTCGCTCGCCACGAGCGCTTCCAACGCTCGCTGTGGCGACTCTTCGACGGCCCGCGCCTGGTGGACCAGCTGGCCAGCTCCGACACGGTGGTGTGCCGCTGCGAGGAGGTCACCCTGGGCCAGCTCACGAAGGCGGGCGCGCCGTGGTCCGCCTCTGCGGGTGCGCTCAAGCGGCTCACGCGTGCGGGGATGGGCAAGTGCCAGGGCCGCTACTGCGGGCCGGTGCTCGCAGAGCTCGCCCGGCGCGCCTCGAGCGAGCCGCCCGGCGTCCGCTCGGGCTTCGCGCCCCAGGCGCCGTGCCTCCCGACGCCGCTCGTAACGCTGGCGAAGATCCCCTCTCCCCCGCCTGCCGCCGCCTCGCGGGAGGCGGCCGGAGCGGCGCTCATGACACCGAAGCCTTGAGCTGCACGGAGACCCGCACCTCTTCTTCGAGCCGCACGACGGCCTCTTTCAGCGCGGGGAGGAACTCGCGGACGAACACCTGGGGGCTCGCGCGCAGCGTGTAGGCGCTCACGTTCATGGCGGCCACAACCGCGCCGGCCCCATCGTGCACCGGCACCGCGATGGCACTGAGGCCGTCTTCGAGCTCCTGGTCCACCATCGCGTAGCCCTGGGCACGCACCTTCAGGAGGACCCGCTTCAGCTCGGCGGGGTCGGTGACGGTCACGTCGGTGCGCGGCTCCAGGACGACCCTCTCCAAGTAGGCGTCGATCTCCTCGTCGCTTCGCCGCGCGAGCAGGACCCGCCCGAGCGACGTGCAGTAGGCGGGGTCCCTACCTCCAATCGGGACGTTGATGGTCATGACCCGCCGCGGGACGGCGTTCGCGACGTACACGATCTCGTCACCGTCGAGGACGGCCGCACTGGTCGATTCCTGCACCTTCGCCGAAAGCTCCTCCATGTAGGGCTGCGCGATCTCGGGGAAGCTGAGCCCCGACAGGTAGCCGTAGCCGAGCTCCAAGATGCGTGGCCGCAACGAGAAGGAGCGCCCCTCGTTGCGCACGTAGCCGAGCTCGACCAAGGTGAGGAGGAAGCGCCTCGCCACCGCCCGGGTCAGCCCCGTCGCTTGTGCCACCTCGGTGACGCTCATGTGAGTGTGATCGGGTCCGAAGGCGCGGATCACCGCGAAGCCGCGCTCGAGTGACTGCACGAACTCCACCCGCGGCCTTACGCCGTCGCTCGCGGCACGGGTCCGACGAGGTGCACGGGGTGAGGCGCCACCCGACGCCAGACGCTTCGCTGCGACGCGGTCCCGCCCGGACCCGAGGGGCGGGGCAAGGCGCCTGGGAGCAGCCGACTTCGGCTCAGGAGCTGCAGGCGCTCTGGACGGCATCGGTCGTGAATGGTAGCGGGTGATCGCAGCGCGAACCCCTGACGCTCGGACGCGCCGAACGAGCTTGCTGGTGCCTCACGTACCCCTCGGGAGCCGGGACCGTCGGGCGCTCAACCGTTGGCGACGAGGGTGACCGGGTACTCGTTCAGCTTCCGGCTACCGGACAGCGCGCAGACCACGACGTCTTCGACGCGTACGCCGTAGCGCCCGGGGCGGAACACCGACGGCTCGATGGTGAACGTCATCCCGGGCTCGAGGGGCGTGTCGTCCTCCTCCGAGATGAACGGGCGCTCGTGGACGTCGAGGCCGATGCAGTGACCCGTGCGGTGCCGGAACCACTCGCCGAGTCCTGCCTCCACGATCACCTGGCGGGTGGCCGCGTGAACCGCCGACGCACGTACACCGGGACGCGCGGCCGCGATGCCCGCGGCCTGCGCGGCCATCACCACCTCGTAGACGCGCTCGTACTCCCTCGAGGGCGTACCGACGTGGATGGTCCGGCCGAAGTCGGAACAGTAGCCGTCCACGACGGCACCGAAGTCGAAGGAGACGCCCATCCCCGGCACGAGCCTGCCCGCCGACAGGCGCACGCTCGCGTCGCGTTCGCTCGCCGCGCCCATACTGAAGACGCCGGTGTCGAACGAGGGCACGACCGAGCCCAACTCACGCATGTGGAAATCGACGTCACGGGCGATCTCGAGCTCAGTCGTCCCGGCGCGTACTGACGGGCTCACCAGCGCGAGCGTCTCGTCCACAATGCGGCACGCCTTCGCCATCCTCTCGAGCTCGTCGGACGACTTGACTCGGCGCATCGGGTTCACGAGGCGATCCGCGCTCACCAGCTCGCACGACCCCAGCAGTGCCAGCAGGGCTGCCGTCGTGTCAGCCCACGCTCGCGCGCCGATGCCGAGCCTTGAGACCGCGCCAAAGGACTGGGCGACGCGCCGGAAGGCTGCATCGCTGTCGTCGGTCTCAGCCACGATCGTCACGTCGCCGATGAGGCCATCCGGAGTGTCGAAGGCCACCACCATCCGCGGCAGCACGAACGCCGGCTCGCGGTCGGGGGCGAGGAAGCAACCGGTCACCCAGCTGTGCGCGTACTCGATGTTGCCGAAGGCAGGGACACGCCGCTTGAACCCGGTGAGGTACTCGAGGTCCCCCGAGGGTGGGAGGAACACGAGGTCGACCCCGAGATTCGCCATCCGCTCGTACAGGCTCTTGCGTCGGGTCTCGTAGTCGAACATCGCTCCTCTCCGAAGGCGCGTCGGGCCGGGGTTCCGCGAGCACCTACGCCCGATCGTAGGGAAGGACTCAGAGTTCGTAAAATCGGCGACCTGTTCGAATAGCGACCAGTCTGGCTGGAGAGAGACGAGGGTGCGCTCCAGAGCGCTCATACGACCCGGGCGAGACAGGTCCGTGGTCGTACCGAAACCAGCGCGGGATCGACGGCGACCTGCTTGGTCGCTCGTCAGGGTGGACGCGAGCCTCAGCGTCCGTGTGCGGGCGGACGGCAGCTTCTCATGTCGGGGGTGCCGGGCCTTTCTGTTTCTGGTAACCCGGCCCGGTTGCTCGCGCGCAGGTGACGGCCGGGCTCGGCACCACCCCAGGCGACCCGGAGGTCGAGCCTCAGCGAGGCCGGTGTCCCCGGTCATCCCGGCCCGGTTCCGACGTGTGGTCCGCGCGCCACCAGCCGGCGGCGGTGTAGAGGGACGCGGGCACCAGGACCCGGGAGAGGGCCGTCGCGCCCGCCGCGGCGAGAACGATCGGCACGAGCAGAGAGAGCCCGCTGTGGGTGAGCTCGACGACGAGCACGACGGAGGCGACCGGGCTCTGCATCGCGCCGGAGAGCAGCGCCGCCGCTCCGATCAAGGCAAAGCAAGCGACCGGCTCGTGCGGGAGGAACGCCTCGCACGCCCGTCCGGCCAAGGTGCCGGCAAGCGCCCCCACGGTGAGGGTGGGGGTGAACAGCCCGCCGACCGCTCCGCTGCGCAGGCACGCGGCGGTGGCGAGCGGGCGCACCAGCACCACGGCGGCGACAAGTGGCACTCCCAGCGCACCGGAGAGCGCGAGCTGGGTAACGTCCTTGCCGTTGCCGAGCACCTCGGGGAGGACGATCGCGACGGCACCGACGGCGACGAAGGCGACGACGATGGTGCCGAGGGCCCTCGTCCCCTGCGTGGCACGAGCCTTGGCCCACCCGACGAGCAGCACGAGCGCCGCTCCCAGCAGGCCGGCGAGAAGGCCGACGACCACCGCCCAGGCGGTGAGGGACGCGCTGAGCAAGAGGTGGCCGACGTGGTAGGTGGGGCGGTCCGGGAGGATCAGCCAGGAGACGCCGGTCGCCACCGCCGCCGTCGAGAGCGCGGGGACGACCACCGGAAGGGCCAAGCTGCCGAGCAGGACCTCCGAGGCGAACAGGGCGCCGCCGAGAGGGACGTTGTAGACGGCCGCCATGCCCGCCCCCGCCCCGCACGCGACGAGGACCCGCCGCTGGGTGTGCGTGAGACCGGCGCGGTCGCACAGCCCGCTCGCCAGCCCCGCGCCGAGCTCCTTCGGTGCGCCTTCCCGTCCGAGCGTCGCCCCGGCGCCGACGGCCACGATCTGCAGCAGGGCGTTCGCCGCGGTGACGAGGGGCCGGAGCCGCCCCTCGTGCTCCCAGACGGCCTCGTCGAGCCCGCGGACGGGGCCTCCGACCCGGCGCAACAGGACCCACGCCGATCCGAGGACCACCCCGGCGCCCATCAGCACGACCACCCTGCGCCACGGTGGCCCCTGCCGCACGCCGGTCTGGAAGTCCCCGCGCCGGTAGCCGTACGCGACGTGCTGGACCGCGTGGAGGATGGTCATGAGCGCCCCCGCGCCGAGCCCGGCACCGATGCCAACCAAGACCGCGACCAGCCAGAAGCGCCAGGAGCGAAGGGCCCGGTCCTCCTCGGCGTGCCCCACCGGCAGGTTCGGCTGGTGCGGTCCCCCCGCGGCCGCGCTCGCCACCACCGGGCTATCGAAGCGACTGGCGTCGGGAGAGGCGCCGCTGGTTGTGCAGCGCGGTGACGATCACCACCGCGCCTCCGACCGCGACGGGAAGGCAGAGGGGGAACCCGGCTCCTAGGGCCATGCCGGCCGCTCCGCCGAGGAAGGATCCGAGCACCACCACCCAAGCGTAGGGCCGCCCCATCCTGGCGGAGGAGTCACGCGACAACTCCGGCGCCCCGACTCCTCGCCAGCGCGCCAACCTGCTCCGATGCCGCCAAGATCGGGAAAGGCACCGGCCCTGACGTCGCCTCGCCACGAGTAGCCCCACCGGTAGTCCACACCGACTCGCCGAGCGACGCGGGGACTGCGACGAGCGCGCGGGCGCTGCTCCTGCCGACGGCCGTGTTCATCGTCGGGATCTACGTCGTGATCGTGGCCGGGCTGCTCCGCTCGCACCCTGTGGCCGGGGCGGGGATCCACGTGGCCGTCCCGGTCGCGGCGGCGGTCGGGGTGCTGCTCGTCTTGAAGGCGTTCGCGGCCGGGTGCAGCGCGCTCACCGGGGTGGAGGCCATCGCCAACGACGTGACCGCATTCTGGGAGCCCAAGGTCCGCCGGGCCATGCGCACCGAAGTGCTGTTGGGGGGATCCTGGGCACCATGCTGCTCGGCCTGTCGTTCCTCACCGTCCGTTTCCACGTCGCGCCTGACTGCGAACCACGTCGAAAGCCACCTCCACGGGTGGGCCACGATGCGCTATTCGACACATTTCGATAACCGCTGACTACCAGTTCCGCACAGGGTGCCACCACTGCAGAGCGAATGCGCCGAGCGGGTCACAAAAGCGCAGCGGCCGCTCAGCGGTATCAGCACGCTACGAAGGATCGCGACCGGGTGCTTGCCGAGGCGCTTGGCCAGCTCGCATCTCGTGCCCCCGTGGCCGCACTTGCCGATTGCTCGCGCACAAATCGCGTACGCCGCTCAGAGCCCGGTTCCGAAGACAGCACTGTCGCGACAGAAATACACCCTTTACCAGAGAGTTAGCCCAGCCTCTTCACGCCGCCATTTGAGCTGATCAGCGCGCGTCCGCGGAATTGCCCTCCCAGTAGGGGAAACTGTTGTTGGCCAACACCAGAACCCCGAACCAGGAGGGCATCTCCAAAGT
>JAKATJ010000008.1 GCA_021828005.1 Actinomycetes bacterium
AGAAGACCATGGCCGAGCGGCTGGCGAACGAGATCCTCGACGCGTCCAACGGCGTCGGTGCGGCGGTGAAGCGTCGCGAGGACCTCCACAAGATGGCCGAGTCGAACAAGGCCTTCGCTCACTACCGCTGGTAGTGGGCCCCTTCTTCGAAGCGAGTCCGCATGCCTGACCCTCTGCCGCAGCGCGAATTCCCTCTCGCCAAGACCCGCAACATCGGGATCATGGCGCATATCGACGCGGGCAAGACCACCACGACCGAGCGCATCCTCTACTACACCGGTCGCAACTACAAGATCGGCGAGGTCCACGAGGGCGCCGCGACGATGGACTGGATGGTCCAAGAGCAAGAGCGCGGCATCACCATCACCTCGGCAGCGACCACCTGCCGCTGGCGCGACACGTGGATCAACATCATCGATACCCCGGGCCATGTCGACTTCACCGTGGAGGTCGAGCGGTCACTGCGCGTGCTCGACGGCGCGGTGGCGGTCTTCGACGCGGTCGCCGGGGTGGAGCCTCAGACCGAGACGGTCTGGCGGCAGGCGAACAAGTACCGCGTTCCGCGAATCTGCTTCGTGAACAAGATGGACAGGGTCGGTGCGGACTTCCGGCGCACCGTGCAGATGATCCGGGACCGTCTCGACGCCCTTCCGGCGGTGGTCCAGCTCCCGATCGGCAGCGAGGGAGGGTTCCGCGGGGTGGTCGACCTGCTCCGCGGGCGTGCGCTCGTGTGGGAAGAGGGCATGGGCGAGCACTGGAACGACGTCGACATCCCCGCGGACCTCCAGAAGGAGGCAGACGACGCGCGCCACGAGCTCGTGGACGTGCTGTCGAACTATTCGGACACGATCATGGAGAAATTCCTCGCCGACGAGGAGATCTCGGCAGAGGACCTTCAAGGCGCGCTCCGCACGGCCACGCTGGCCAACGAGGTCGTCCCGGTCCTGTGCGGCTCCGCGTTCAAGAACAAGGGCGTCCAGCCCATGCTCGACGCGGTCGTCGACTACCTCCCGAGCCCACTCGACCTTCCGCCGACCGTTGGCACGAGACCGGGCTCGCCGGAGGAGACCCTCGAGCGACCGGCCGACGACAGCGCGCCGTTCGCCGCGCTCGCGTTCAAGATCATGACCGACCCCTACGTGGGCAAGCTCACCTACCTGCGCGTCTACTCGGGGTCGCTGCGCAAGGGCGCCACGGTCATGAACACGACCAGGGAGCGCAAGGAGCGCATCGGCAGGCTGCTGCAGATGCACGCCAACCACCGCGAGGACAAGAACGCCATCTTCGCGGGTGACATCGTGGCTGCCGTCGGCCTCAAGCAGACGACGACGGGTGACACGCTTTCGGACCCCGACCACCAGATCGTGCTCGAGGCGCTCGAGTTCCCCGAGCCCGTCATCCACGTCGCGGTGGAGCCGAAGACCAAGGCGGACCAGGACAAGCTCGGGAAGGCCCTCTTCGCCCTGAGCGAGGAGGACCCGACCTTCCGTGTCCGGACCGACGAGGAGACCGGCCAGACCGTCATCTCGGGGATGGGCGAGCTCCACCTGGAGGTCCTCGTCGACCGGATGCTCCGGGAGTTCAACGTCGACGCGAACGTGGGAAAGCCCCAGGTCGCCTACCGGGAGACCATCCGCAAGGCGGTGGAAAAGGTAGAGGAGCGCTACGTGCGCCAGACGGGTGGACGTGGCCAGTACGGCCACGTCGTGATCGAGGTCGAGCCGACCGGCCCCGGTGGGGGCTACGAGTTCATCGACAAGATCACGGGTGGGGTGATCCCCAAGGAGTACATCCCCGCGGTCGATGCCGGCATCCAGGAGGCGCTCACCTCCGGCGTCCTGGCGGGCTACCCGACCGTTGACGTCCGGGTGACCCTCACCTTCGGCTCGTACCACGAGGTCGACTCGTCCGAGATGGCCTTCAAGATCGCCGGCTCGATGGCGGTGAAGAAGGCCCTCCGCATGGCCGATCCGGTCCTCCTGGAGCCGGTGATGGCGGTCGAGGTGGTCACCCCCGATGACTACATGGGCGACGTGATCGGCGACCTCTCCTCCCGTCGCGGAAAGGTCGAGGGGATGGAGCAGCGCGGGAACAGCCACGTCGTCCGGGCGCAGGTACCGCTGGCCGACATGTTCGGCTACGCTACCGATCTGCGCTCGCGTACCCAGGGCAGAGCTACGTACACGATGCAGTTCCACGCCTACAACGAAGTGCCCGACTCGATTGCCAAGGAGATCATCGCCCGAGCACGCGGCGAGTAGGGGACCCGCCGGCAGCGGCCGGCGGGGGGCGGCACGTAGAGGAAAGACACCACCACGGGCGGGTGACCGCCGGCGGCGGGCCCGAAGGGGTGCCGCCCGAGATCAGGGAGTAGTTCGAGGAGATGGCCAAGAAGAAGTTCGAGCGCTCGAAGCCCCACGTGAACGTGGGGACGATGGGGCACATCGACCACGGAAAGACCACGCTGACCGCGGCCATCACGAAAGTCCTGTCTGAACAGAACCCGAACGTTGCTTTCACCCCCTTCGACCAGATCGACAAGGCGCCGGAGGAGAAGCAGCGCGGCATCACCATCTCGATCGCGCACGTCGAATACGAGACGGCGAAGCGCCACTACGCGCACGTCGACATGCCGGGCCATGCCGACTACATCAAGAACATGATCACCGGCGCCGCCCAGGTCGACGGCGCCATCCTGGTGGTGTCCGCCGCAGATGGCCCCATGCCCCAGACCCGTGAGCACGTGCTGCTCGCCCGTCAGGTCGGAGTGCCCTCCATCGTCGTCGCACTGAACAAGGCCGACATGGTGGACGACCCCGAGCTCCTCGACCTCGTGGAGCTCGAGGTGCGCGAGCTGCTGAGCGAGTACACATTCCCAGGTGACGACGTCCCCGTCGTGCGCGTCAGCGCCCTCAAGGCGCTCGAGGGCGACCCGGACTGGACGCCGAAGATCATCGAGCTCATGGACGCGGTGGACGAGTACATCCCCGAGCCCGTCCGTGACGTCGAGAGGCCGTTCCTCATGCCGGTCGAGGACGTCATGTCCATCACCGGTCGCGGGACCGTCGTGACCGGGAAGGTGGAGCAGGGTGTGGTGCACGTAGGCGACGCCGTGGAGATCGTCGGGCTCCGGGACACTCAGCAGACCACGGTCACCGGCGTTGAGATGTTCCGCAAGCTTCTCGACGAAGGTCGCGCCGGCGACAACATCGGCGCACTGCTCCGCGGCACGAAGAAGGAGGACGTCGAGCGCGGTCAGGTCCTGTGCAAGCCGGGTTCCATCACGCCGCACACCGAGTTCCAGGCGGCGATCTACGTGCTCACCAAGGAAGAAGGCGGCCGCCACAAGCCGTTCTTCACGAATTACCGGCCACAGTTCTACTTCCGGACCACCGACGTCACCGGTTCCATCTCCCTGGCCGAAGGTTCCGAGATGGTGATGCCCGGAGACAACACCGAGGTCACCGTGGAGCTCGGGAAGCCGATCGCGATGGACGAGGGCCTGAGGTTCGCCATCCGCGAGGGCGGCCGGACCGTCGCCTCGGGCCGGGTCACCAAGATCCTCAAGTAGGACGTTTCGGGGCACGAGGGACGCGACGAGCCATGGCTGACGGCAACCGACAGAAGATACGGATCAGGCTGAAGGCCTACGACCACGAGATCCTCGACCAGTCGACGGAGAAGATCGTTCAGACGGTCCTCCGTACCCAGGCGAAGGTGCAGGGGCCGGTGCCCCTCCCGACGGACAAGCACCGCTACACGGTGATCCGTTCGCCGCACAAGTACAAGGACAGCCGTGAGCACTTCGAGATGCGGGTGCACAAGCGGCTGGTGGACATCGTCGAGCACACGCCAAAGACGGTCGACTCGCTCCAGCGTCTCGACCTGCCCGCGGGCGTGGACATCGAGATCAAGATCCAGAACGCCTGAGGGTCCCGTTTCACGTACCGGACCTCCGGTTCTCCTGGAGGGTCGGCTTGGCGGTGCGTCTGGCGGTCCGGTAGGATAGCGGTCTGGAGCGTGAACCACCACGCCCATCCAGCAGACGTGCCGGAGCGCCCGTCGCACCTTTCGGGGCGGGGGGAACCTCCGGCCAGCACAGGACGAGCGCTCCGCTCGGGATTCTCCGGGCGGAGCGTTGGCATGCGCACGGGCAGCCCGAGGCGCGAGGGAGAGACGTGGCAACGAAGGCGATCGTCGGCGAGAAGGTCGGCATGACCCAGGTATGGGACGAGCAGAACCGCGCCATACCGGTGACGGTGCTGCACGTCGCGCCGGTCCGGGTCGTCCAGGTGAAGACGCCTGAGCGAGAGGGGTACGCGGCGCTCCAGGTCACGTGGGGCTTTCGCCGTGTGTCGACCTTGACCAAGGCGCAGCGTGGCCACTACGAGCAGGCGGGCGTCGACCCCGGGCGCGACCTCCTGGAGCTCCGCCTCGAGGACACGAGCGCCTTCGAGGTCGGCCAGGAGCTGACCGCGGAGCTGTGGAGCGCGGGCGAGCACGTCGACGCCATCGCGGTGAGCAAGGGCAAGGGCTTCGCAGGCGGCATGAAGCGGCACAACTTCAAGGGGCAGGGCGCCGCCCACGGCAACCACAAGCATCACCGTGCGCCCGGGTCGATCGGTGCCTGCGCCACGCCCTCGAAGGTGTTCAAGGGCACCCGGATGGCGGGGCGCATGGGCGGCCGCCAGGTGACGGCGCTGAACCTCGAGGTCGTCTCGAGCGATCCCGAGCGTGAGCTCGTACTCGTCAAGGGCGCCGTGCCCGGGCCCCGCGGCGCCGTGGTGGTGTTGCGGGACTCGGTGAAGACCCCGCCCCAGCGGAACGGGACCGCGAGATGAGCCTCTACGCTCGTCCGAGCGGCGTGGTGGCCGCCGCACCCTCGACCCCTCGACCCCCGGTTCGCAAGGACCGTCCTGCGCCCGTCGAGCGTGCGGTCGAGCGCCGAGACATGACCGGTGCATCCCTCGGCCACGTGCGGCTCGCCCCCGAGGTCTTCGGCATCGATCCGAACGCCGCAGTGCTCCACCAGGTCGTGACCGCCCAGCTCGCAGCGGCACGCGCCGGCACCCACTCCACGAAGACCCGCTCCGAGGTGAGCGGCGGGGGAGCGAAGCCGTGGCGCCAGAAGGGCACCGGCCGGGCCAGGCAGGGCTCCTCCCGCGCACCGCACTGGGAGGGCGGTGGCATCGCCCTCGGCCCGAAGCCGCGCAGCTATTCGCAGCGGACGCCGAAGAAGATGGTCCGGCTTGCGCTCGCCTCCGCCCTGTCCGACCGGGCGGCGGAGTCTCGAGTCGCCCTCGTCGACGCGTGGAGCTTCGAGGTCCCGAAGACCAGGGACGCCGTCAAGGCTCTCCAGGCGCTCGGCCTGGACGGACGCGTGCTCGTTGTCCTCCAAAGCGGGGAGCATGCAGCCGGGCGGTCCTTCGCCAACATCCCCGAGGTCCAGACGGTCCTCGCTTCGGAGCTCTCGGCCTACGACGTGCTGCGCAACGACTGGATCGTCTTCACCGACGCCACGCTTCCCGGCGCGCGGCCGCCGGGGGAAGCCGGTGAGCCCGGCGAGGTCAGGGGCGAAGATGAGGAGGCAGGGCGATGAAGGAACCTACCTCGGTGCTTCGGCGCCCCGTCATCTCCGAGAAGTCCTACGCGCTCATGAACCGGAACGTCTACGTCTTCGTGGTCGACCGGCACGCCACGAAGGTCGACATCCGCCGAGCCGTGGAGCAGGCGTTCGACGTGCGGGTCGACGGCGTGAACACGCTGAACCGCAAGGGGAAGGCCACCCGCAACCGCCGGACCAACAAGACCGGCCAGCGCCCGGACACCAAGCGCGCCTTCGTGTCGTTGCATGCGGGCGACAAGATCGACCTCTTCGGGAGCTGAGGAACCCATGCCGCTTCGCTCACGCAAGCCCACCAGCGCCGGACGACGGTTCCAGACCGTCATGGACTTCGCCGAGATCACGAGGGACCGCCCCGAGCGCTCTCTGCTCGCGGCGAACCCGGGGTCCGGTGGCCGCAACAGCTACGGGCGCAAGACCGCCCGTCATCGCGGTGGCGGGCACAAGCGCCGGTACCGGCTCGTCGACTTTCGACGGGACAAAGACGGCGTGCCGGCGAAGGTCGCCGCGATCGAGTACGACCCGAACCGCAACGCGCGCATCGCGCTCCTCCACTTCGCTGACGGCGAGAAGCGCTACATCCTGGCCCCTGCCGGCATTCGGGTCGGAGACGTGCTACAGAACGGCCAAGGTGCCGAGATCCGGCCGGGCAATGCCCTGCCGCTCCGCTACATCCCGGTGGGCTCAGTGGTGCACTGCGTCGAGCTCCGCCCTGGCGGCGGCGGCAAGCTCGCCCGGGGTGCGGGCATGAGCATCCAGCTGGTCGCGAAGGAAGGCGCCTTTGCGACTCTCCGGCTGCCTTCGACCGAGATGCGGCGGGTCTCCATCGAGTGCCGCGCCACCCTCGGTGTGGTCGGGAACGCCGAAGCCGAGCTGGTGAAGGTGGGCAAGGCGGGTCGGAACCGATGGAAGGGCGTCCGGCCCCAGACCCGCGGTGTCGCGATGAACCCGGTCGACCACCCGCTCGGTGGCGGGGAGGGCAAGTCCTCCGGCGGGCGCCATCCAGTGTCCCCGTGGGGCAAGCCGGAGGGCCGGACCCGCTCCCGCCACAAAGAGTCTGACAAGTTGATCGTCCGCCGCCGGCGAACCCGCGGCGCCAGGCGTTAGCGGGAGGTTGCGGTGCCGCGCAGCTTGAAGAAGGGGCCGTTCGTCGACGACCATCTCCTGAAGAAGGTCGACGCCTTGAATGCCACGGGCGAGAAGAGGGTCATCAAGACCTGGTCCCGACGTTCGACGATCATTCCCGACATGGTGGGGCACACCGTGGCCGTGCACGACGGCCGCCGGCACGTCCCCGTCTACGTGACCGAGGCCATGGTCGGGCACAAGCTCGGCGAGTTCGCTCCCACGCGTACCTTCCGCTACCACGCGGGCCAAGAGCGGGCGGGGCGGCGCTGACATGCCGGGGCTCAAGACCAACGAGCGCCCCGGGACGCGTGCGGTCCTGCGTCACTGCCACATGTCGGCCACCAAGGCGCGGGTGGTGCTGGACCTCATCCGCGGCCAGGACGTGGACCGCGCGACCGAGATCCTCCGCAACACGCCGCGCGAGGCCGCCGAGATCGTCGGCAAGCTGCTCGCCTCCGCGGTCGCCAACGCCGTGCACAACGACGGCGAGGATGCCGAGGAGCTCTTCGTGTCCGCCTGCTACGCCGACGAGGGAGCCACGTTGAAGCGTTGGCGGCCACGCGCGCGCGGGCGCGCGACGCGGATTCGAAAGCGCAGCTGCCACATCACCGTCATCGTGAGCCGGATGCCCGAGCATCGGGTGGCCCGCCGCCGTGCCGAGCGCCAGGCCGCCGGCGCGCAGCGCCAGCGGCGCGTCGCCGAGTCGAGGCGTCGCGCCGACCTCGCGGGGCGGCTGTCCCGCCGTCGCCACGCCGCGGAGGCCGAAGCGGCGCTCGCGGCCGAGTCGCCCGAGGTCGAGTTCGAGCCCGGCGAGGAGGTCGAGGGCAGCGAGCCAGTGCCGCAGCAGCCGGAGGTCGGGGCGGAGGAGCAGCCCGGCGCAGCCGGGGAGGTCGCAGGCGACGGTCCCGAGGACGAGAACGAGAAGGGCGAGTAGATGGGCCAGAAGGTCAACCCCTACGGGTTCCGGCTCGGTGTCACCACCGACTGGAAGTCCCGCTGGTTCGAGGAGCGCCGCTACCGCGACTTCGTCGTCGAGGACTGGAAGATCCGTGACTATCTCATGACCCAGCTCGAGGCGGCTGCGGTCAGCCGCATCGAGGTGGAGCGCACCCGAGACCGCCTTCGGGTGGACATCCACACCGCGCGCCCGGGCATCGTCATCGGGCGCCGGGGCGCCGAGGCCGATCGGCTCAAGAAGAAGCTCGAGGAGATCACGGGCTTGCGCAACCGGATCCAGTTGAACATCCAGGAGATCAAGCAGCCCGAGCTCGACGCCGCGCTCATCGCCCAGGGCATCTGCGACCAGCTCGCCCGGCGCGTCGCGTTCAGGCGTGCGATGAAGCGGGCCATCCAGACGGTCCAGAAGGCGGGTGCCCAGGGGGTCCGGGTGCAGTGCTCGGGCCGCCTCGGTGGCTCGGAGATGGCGCGCAAGGAGTCCTACCGGGAAGGCCGAGTGCCCCTCCACACGCTGCGCGCAGACATCGACTACGGGTTCCGTGAGGCGAGGACGACGTCGGGCCGCGTGGGGGTGAAGGTCTGGATCTACAAGGGCGACATCCTTCCCTACAAGGTGTCGATCGACGACAAGATCACCCGGGAGGCGGCGATGGCCGTCGGCGAGACGTCCGGGCAAGGCAAGCCGCGCAGGCTGATCACCGCGGGCGGCGGCAGGCGCCGCGCCGGGCTCGGCGCGCCGGGCTCCGGCGCCGCCGAGGAGCTCGCCGCCGAGGAGCTCGCCGCCGAGGAGCTCGCCGCCGAGGAGCTCGCCGCCGAGGAGCTCGCCGCCGAGGAGCTCGCCGCCGTGGAGCTCGCCGCCGAGGAGCTCGCCGCCGTGGAGCTCGCCGCCGAGGAGCTCGTCGCCGAGGAGCTCGTCGCCGAGGAGCGCGCCGCCGAGGAGCGCGCCGCCGAGGAGCGCGCCGCCGAGGAGCGCGCCGCCGAGGAGCTCGCCGCCGAGGAGCTCGCCGCCAAAGAGCTCGCCGCCGAGGCGAGTGGGACGGACGGGTCTGTGTCGGTCACGGGCCGACCGGACCTCGGGACGCCTCCGGATGTCGCCAGTGCGGGTGAGGAGCCGGAGGAGGAGAGCGACGCAGCGCGGGCGGTCTCCGACCTGATCGCGCCGCCGTCCGAGCCCGACGAGCTCGAGCGGCAGTTGGCCGAGGACGAGGAGATGGAGCGCCGCAGCCGTCACGAGCACCACGAGGCGCCGCACTTCCGCCGGGAGGTGGACTGAGATGCTCATGCCGCGCAAGGTCAAGCACCGCAAGCAGCAGCGGGGCCGACTGACCGGCGCCGCCAAGGGCGGCACGACCGTCACCTTCGGCGACTTCGGGATCCAGGCGCTCGAGCCTGGCTGGCTCACCGCTCGCCAGATCGAGGCGGCCCGTATCGCGATGACCCGCCACGTGCGCCGGGGCGGGAAGATCTGGATCCGCGTCTTCCCTGACAAGCCGGTCACCCAGAAACCGGCAGAGACGCGTATGGGCTCGGGGAAGGGCAACCCCGAGCACTGGGTGGCGGTGGTGCGGCCCGGCCGGGTGCTCTTCGAGCTGGCCGGGGTCGACCAGGAGCTTGCGCAATCGGCCATGGAGCGGGCCATCCAGAAGCTGCCGATGAAGGCGCGCTTCGTGGTGCGGCCCGGCACCCACGGCGCCGCGGAGGTGCAGGTCTGATGGCACCGTCCGAGTACGCGGCGATGGAGCGGAGCGAGCTCGAGGACAAGCTCGTGGAGTCGCGCAAGGAGCTGTTCAACCTCCGCTTCCAGAAGGCGACTGGGCAGCTGGACAACACGGCGCGCCTTGGCAGAGTGAAGAAGGACGTTGCCCGGATCCTCACCGCGCTCCGCCAGCAGGAGCTGGGGATCACCGAGCGTGGGCTCTTGCCCGTTGTCGAGGCGTCGGCGCGTCCGACGCCGGCGCGTCGGGCCGCCGGTCCGGCTGAAGCTGGCGACTCCGGACCGGACGACGAAGGACCGGACGACGGAGTCGAAGACGAGGAGGAGGCGTGATGCCCGAGGACGACGCTGTGGGCGAGGGCGCCTCCGCTCGCCCGAACCGGCGAAAGGTTCGCGAGGGGACGGTCGTGTCCGACAAGATGAGCGCGACGGTCGTCGTCGCGGTGGTCGAGCGTGTGCGGCATCCCCGCTACGGCAAGACCGTCCAGCGCACCAAGCGGCTCTACGTCCATGACGCAGAGGGCAATGCCAGGGTGGGTGACCGGGTGCGCGTCGCCGAGACTCGGCCTCTGTCCAAGCTGAAGCGGTGGCGGCTGGTCGAGATCACGGAGCGCGCCCGATGATCCAGCAGGAGTCCCGGCTCCGGGTGGCCGACAACTCCGGCGCTCGCGAGGTGCTGTGCATCCGCGTGCTCGGCGGTTCGCGCCGGCGCTACGCCAGCATCGGAGACGTGTTCGTCGCCACCGTGAAGGACGCGATCCCTGGAGCCACCGTGAAGAAGGGCGACGTCGTGAAGTGCGTCGTCGTGCGGACGGTGAAGGAGAAGCGACGTCCCGACGGCAGCTACATCCGCTTCGACGAGAACGCTGCGGTCCTGATCAACGACCAGCAGCAGCCGCGTGGCACCCGCATCTTCGGGCCGGTGGGCCGCGAGCTCCGGGACAAGAAGTTCATGAGGATCGTGTCGCTCGCGCCGGAGGTGTTGTGATGAAGATCCGGAAGGGCGACCGCGTGGTCGTGCGAACCGGGAAGTACAAGGGCCGCACCGCCGAGGTGGTGCGCGCGCTGCCATCGGAGGGCAAAGTCGTGCTCGAGGGTGTGAACGTGGCGAAGCGGCACTCGAAGCCGACCGCCCGTACGTACCAAGGCGGCATCATCGACAAGTTCTTGCCGCTCCAGGCGTCGAACGTGTCCATCGTCTGCAAGACGTGCGGCGGGCCGACTCGTGCCGGCGCGCTGGTCGACGACCAGGGCCGGAAGGTCCGCGTGTGCCGGAAGTGCGGGGCTGAGCTGTGAGCCCGGCGAAGGCGGGCGCAAAGGCCCAGAAGGCCGGGGCGACGAAGAATGCCGCGCCCAAGAAGGCCTCGGCCCGCGCCGGCGGCCAGCGCCCGGCGCGGCCACAGGCCGCCAAGGCCGCGGGAGCCCGCGTCGCTGCCGACATCGAGCGCACCGCCGGGCGCGCCGCAGGCAGCGCCGGCGGGGCGGTTCCGCGCCTCAAGACCCGTTACCGAGACGAGGTCCAGGGGAAGCTCAAGGAGGAGCTGGGCCTTGCCAACGTGATGGAGGTCCCCCGTCTCGTAAAGATCGTCGTCAACATGGGCGTCGGGCGCGCCACCCAGCAGCCCTCGCTCATCGAGGGGGCCCAACGGGACATCGAGGTGGTCACCGGGCAGAAGTCGGTGGTCACCCGGGCCAAGAAGTCGATCGCCGGCTTCAAGCTGCGCGCCGGGATGCCCATCGGGGTCCGGGTCACCCTGCGAGGCGACCGCGCGTGGGAGTTCCTCGACCGGCTGATCAGCCTCGCGATCCCGCGGATCCGCGACTTCCGGGGGCTGTCACCTCGCGCCTTCGACGGCAACGGCAACTACACGTTCGGGGTGAACGAGCAACTGATCTTCCCCGAGGTCGACTACGACCGAATCGACACCGTCCGGGGCATGGACATCACCGTAGTCACCACCGCCCGCACCGACGAGCAGGCCCGAGCGTTCCTTCGGGCGTTCGGCTTCCCGTTCCGACAGGAGACCCGATAAGCATCATGGCGAAGAAGGCACTGATCGAGAAGCAGCAGCGCACGCCGAAGTACAAGGTGCGCGCGTACACCAGGTGCAGGCGGTGCGGCCGCCCGAAGGCCGTGTTCCGCAAGTTCGGGCTGTGCCGGATCTGCCTGCGGCAGATGGTGCACGCCGGTGAGGTGCCGGGCGTGACCAAGGCGAGCTGGTAGGAGCGCGGGCGATGACGATGACCGATCCCATCGCGGACATGCTCACCCGCATACGAAACGCGAGCACCGCCCAGAAGGAGACCGTCAGCATGCCGGGATCCAAGCTGAAGGAGGCGCTCGCCCAGATCCTCGAGCGCGAAGGCTTCATCGAGGGCTATCTCGTACGGCGCGACCCTGGTCGTCCCGGCTCCACCCTGGAGATCACGATGAAGTACTCGCCCGACCGCGCCCGCAGCATCGGCGGCATCCGCAGGGTGTCCACGCCAGGGTTGCGGATCTACGCGCGCGCCGGCAAGATGCCCCGCGTGCTCGGGGGCATGGGGGTGGCGGTGGTCTCGACCAGCCACGGGCTCATGACCGACCGAGAGGCGCGCCAGCGCCATTTGGGGGGCGAGGTGCTGTGCCATGTCTGGTAGCGGCCCCGAGAAGAGCGATCCGGGCGGCGCGCCGGTTGGCGCCGCAGACGAAGGAGAAGGGTAGATGTCCCGCATCGGGCGGTCCCCGATCCCGGTCCCCAATGACGTGAGCGTCGCACTCGAAGACGGCTCGGTGACCGTCACCGGCCCGCAGGGCAGGCTGGCGCGCCGGCTGCCCGCGGGGATCACGGTCACCCAGGAGGCCGGTGTCCTGAGCGTCGCTCGCTCGGACGACGAACGCACCCAACGCGCCTTGCACGGCCTCACGCGGTCGCTCGTGGCGAACATGGTGACCGGCGTCACCCAGGGCTTCTCGAAGGAGCTCGAGATCGTCGGCGTCGGGTACCGCGCCAATGCCCGGAGCCCCCAGGCGATCGAGCTCGCGCTCGGCTTCTCGCACCCCGTGGTCGTCGACGCACCCGAGGGGATCAGCTTCGAGGTGCCCGTCCCGACCCGCATCGTCGTCCGGGGCATCGACAAGGAGCTCGTCGGGCAAGTGGCGGCCAACATCCGCAAGATCCGCAAGCCCGAGCCCTACAAGGGCAAGGGGGTCCGCTACGCGGGGGAGCGCGTGCTGCGCAAGGCAGGGAAGGCGGCCAAGTGATGGCGGGGACCGATCGCGAGAGGGCGCTGCGCAAGCGGCGGCACACCCGGGTCCGCCGGAAGGTGTCGGGCACGCCCGAACGGCCCAGGCTCGCCGTCAACCGGAGCCTCCGGCACATCACGGCCCAGGTCATCGACGACTCGAGCGGCCGCACCCTGGCGGCGGCTTCGACGTCCGACCGCGAGCTCGCCGCCGTCCTTGCCGGGAAGAGCGGCGGTAACGTGAGCGCCGCCGAGGCGGTGGGCCACCTGGTCGCCACCCGGGCCAAGTCGGTCGGGGTGAGCAAGGTCGTCTTCGACCGGGGCGGCTTCAAGTACCACGGCCGGGTCGCAGCGCTCGCCGACGCCGCCCGTAGCGAGGGACTGGAGTTCTGATGAGCGAGGTGCAATTCGAGGAGCGGACCATCCGCGTGAACCGCGTGGCCAAGGTCGTGAAGGGCGGCCGGAGGTTCTCCTTCGCTGCTCTCATGGTCATCGGAGACGGCAACGGCAAGGTGGGGCTCGGCTACGGCAAGGCGAAGGAGGCGGGCCTCGCGGTGCAGAAGGGCATCGAAGAGGCGCGCAAGAACCTGTTCGAGGTGCCGCTCGCCGGGTCGACCATCACGCATCCGGTCGTCGGCGAGAGCGGTGCGGGCCGCGTGCTGCTCAAACCGGCAGCGCCCGGCACCGGCGTCATCGCCGGAGGCGCCGCGCGGGCCATCTTGGAGATGGCAGGCATCCGCGACATCCTCGCCAAGTCGCTGGGCTCCTCCAACGGGATCAACGTCGCCCACGCCACCGTCGCTGGGCTCAAGGCGCTGCGCCGGCCCGACGAGATCGCCGAGCTCCGCGGGAAGGCTCCTGACGAGGTGACCCCGACCGGCGTCCTGCGCGCGTATCGCGAACGCCGCCGCGAGACCGAGCTCTACGCGGAGGCCCGCTGACGATGGCCGTGCTGCGGGTCACCCAGGTGCGCTCGGAGATCGGCGCCAAGCCCAAGCACCGCTCGACGCTGCGCGCCCTGGGGCTGCGTGGCATCGGCAAGACGAACGATCTTCCCGACCGCCCGGAGATCCGGGGGATGCTCGCTCGGGTTCCCCATCTCGTGACGGTGGAGGAGGTGTCGGAATGAAGCTGCACGAACTGGCGGCGCCCCCCGGCTCGCGGCGCGCGAAGCGCCGCGTGGGGCGCGGCATCGGCGGAAAGGGCGGCAAGACCGCCGGGCGAGGGACGAAGGGCCAGCGCGCCCGCGACACGGTGCCCGCGGGCTTCGAGGGCGGCCAGCTGCCCCTTATGCAGCGGATCCCGAAGCTGCGCGGGTTCAAGAACCCCTTCCGCATCGAGTACGCGCCCGTGAACCTCGACGCCCTGGCGGCGCTCGGGTCAGACGAGCTCGGGCCCGAGGAGCTCGTCGCCGCGGGCCTCGTCCGCAAGGGAGCGCTCGTGAAGGTTCTCGGCCGTGGGGAGCTGCCGCGTGCCGTACGCGTGCGAGCGCACGCCTTCTCGGCGGCGGCCGAGGCGGCGATCGTCGCCGCAGGCGGGTCGGTCGAGCGCATCGGCCTGCCCTACGCCTCGGGCCGCCCGCCAGCCCGCGGCAACGCGCTCACGAACCGCTAGCTCGATGCTGTCGCGCCTCGGCAACATCTTCCGGGTGGCGGACCTCCGCAACAAGGTCCTGTTCACCCTCACGATCATCGCCCTCTACCAGGTCGGCGCGAACGTGCCGGTTCCCGGGGTGAGCTGGGCCCAGCTGACGAAGCTGGAGACGAGCGCGGGTTCGTCCGGCGTGCTCGGCTTCCTGAACCTGTTCTCCGGCGGCGCGCTCGTCCGGCTCGCCATCTTCGGGCTCGGCGTCATGCCCTACATCACGAGCACGATCATCATCCAGCTGCTCGCCACGGTGATCCCCAAGCTCGAGGAATGGAGGGACCAGGGAGCAGTCGGGCAGAAGAAGATCACCCAGACGACGCGCTACCTCACGATCGCGCTCGCCCTCATGCAGTCGACCGGTCTGGTCTACGCCTTCCACGGCCACGACTCCGCGCTGATCGGGACGAGCATCAACCTCATCCCGAAGTTCAGCGTCCAGCTCGCGGCATTCATGGTCCTGTGCCTCACCGCGGGCACCGCGTTCGTCATGTGGCTCGCCGAGGTGATCACCCAGCGCGGGATCGGTCAGGGGATGTCGATCCTGATCTTCGCCAACGTCGTCGCCTCGATCCCCTCGGGCGGGAAGGGCCTCTACGAGGAGGGCGGGGCCTTCAAGTTCGGCATCATCATGGCGGTGTCGGTCGTGCTCTTGGTGTGCATCGTGTTCATGACACAGGGACAGCGGCGGATCCCGGTCACCTTCGCGAGGCGCATGGCGGGGCGGAGGATGTATGGCGGACAGAGCACCTACATCCCGCTCAAGGTGAACCAGTCCGGTGTCATCCCGATCATCTTCGCCAGCTCGGTGCTGTACATCCCGGTGCTGCTCAGCAACGTGGTGCCGTCGAGCAGCTTCCAGAATTGGGTGCGCAGCAATATCACCCCGACGTCCCTCTTCTACATCCTCATGTACTTCGTGCTGATCCTGGCCTTCACCTTCTTCTACGTCTACGTCGCCTTCGATCCCCACCAGCAGGCGGACATCATCCGAAAGCAGGGTGGGTTCGTGCCCGGGATCCGCCCGGGGGGGCCCACCGAGCGCTACTTCTCCCACATCCTGAACCGCATCACGGTACCCGGCGCCTTCTTCCTCGGCGCGGTGGCGGTCATCCCGTCGCTGCTCATGGCGCTGTGGAACCTCAACAGGTTCCCCTTCTACGGCATCACCCTCCTCATCTCGGTCGGCGTCGCGCTTACAACGATGCGCCAGATCGACAGTCAGCTCATGATGCGCAACTACGAGGGATTCCTGAAGTAGGGCCTGGGTGGTTCCCGGCGTCAGGCTCGTGGTCCTCGGCAAGCAGGGAGCTGGCAAGGGGACGCAATGCGTGCGGCTCTCGCACCATTACGTCGTGCCGCACGTCTCGACCGGGGACATGCTCCGACGCGAGGTGAAGGCCAAGACGATCTTCGGACTTCGCGCCAAGAAGCTGATGGACGACGGCGAGCTGATCCCCGACGACCTGATCATGGAGATGGTCGCGGCGCGCCTGGTCGAGCGTGACGCCAGGGTGCGAGGCTTCGTCCTCGATGGCTGTCCGCGCACCGTCGCCCAGGCCGAGCAGCTCGACGAGATCCTCCTCCCGGGACGCCTCGACCTCGTGGTCGACCTTCATGTGCCGACCTCCGTCGTCCTGAAGCGCCTGGCCTCGCGGCGGGTGTGCGTCGACTGCGGGACCAACTACTCGGTCTCCTCCCCACCGTCGGTGAACTGGACGTGCGACGTCTGCGGCGGCGAGGTCGTCCAGCGCGAGGACGACACCGAAGAGGCGATCCGGCGACGCCTCGAGCTCTACGAGCGATCGACCGCGCCGCTGCTCGAACGCTACGAGGCCGCGGGGATCCTGGCCCGGGTGAACGGCACGGGTCCCGCCGACGCGGTCGCCCGGCGCTGCGTGCGCGCTGTCGACGAGCGGCGGACGTGACCGGCGGGAGGCCGCAGGTGGGCAGGACGGAGACGGAGGGCGCACCATGAGGCGCAATGCGCAGGAGCTGCAGAAGATGCGCCGCGCCGGCAAGGTGGTCGCCGAGATGCACGAGGTCACCCGCACGGCGGCACGGCCGGGCGTCACCACCCGCGAGCTCGACGCAGCCGCCCGGAGGGTGCTCGAGCGGCGAGGGGCGACCTCCAACTTCCTCGGGTACCACGGGTTCCCCGCGGTCATCTGCACCTCGCCGAACGACATGGTCGTCCACGGCATCCCCGGCGACTACCGCCTGAGGGAGGGGGACGTCCTCTCGATCGACTGCGGGGCGATCGTGGAGGGCTACCACGGGGATGCGGCCTTCACGATGGCGATCGGCGACGTCGCCCCGATCGCCCGGCGCCTGATCGAGGTGACCGAGCGGAGCCTGTGGACCGGCATCGACCAGCTTCGCAAGGGCAACCGGCTCCACGAGGTGGGCCGTGCCGTCGAGCAGGTGGCCGGGGCGGCGGGATTCTCCGTCGTCCGCGAGTACGTGGGCCACGCCATCGGCACCGCGATGCACGAGCAGCCACAGGTCCCCAACTACTGGCCCGGGTCTCCCGGGCCGACCCTCAAGACCGGCATGGTCTTCGCCGTCGAGCCCATGGTGAACGCGGGTGGGCCCGAGACGAAGCTGCTCGACGACGGCTGGAGCGTGGTCACGCTGGACGGCTCCCTCTCCGCGCACTTCGAGCACACGATCGCAGTCACCGACGACGGCCCCGAGGTCCTCACCCTGCCGTGAGCCCCTTGCGGCCGGGTGCTGGGCGCGGCGGGGCACCCCGCCAGGGCCCGCGGCCTGCCCCGCTGGCAATTCACCGGCGATGCGGTAAACTTCCGGACTGCCTCGCCGCTGCCCCGGCTGGTCGGGGCCGTTCACCATTTCGTGGTCCGGCGCCGCTGCGTCCGGAGCCGAGGAACGAGTCGAGGAGAGTCACCTGCCGAAGCCGAAGGAAGACGCCATCGTGCTCGAGGGCACCGTGGTGGAACCGCTGCCCAACGCGATGTTCCGCGTGGAGCTCGAGAACGGGCACAAGGTGCTGGCCCACAGCTCCGGGAAGATGCGCATGCACCGAATCCGTATCCTGCCGGGTGACAAGGTCCAGGTCGAGATCACGCCGTACGACCTGAACCGCGGCCGGATCACCTACCGGTACAAGTGAGGCAGGAAGGAACGCCATGAAGGTGAGACCCAGTGTCAAGCCGATCTGCGAGAAGTGCAAGGTGATCCGCCGGCACGGCCACGTGGTCGTGATCTGCGAGAACCCCCGGCACAAGCAACGGCAAGGCTAGGACAGGAGAGAGCAGCAGATGGCCCGCATCGCCGGAGTGGACGTCCCGCGCGAAAAACGCGTGGAGGTCTCGTTGACCTACATCTACGGGATCGGCCCCACGCGGGCACGGGAGATCCTCGCGCGCACGGGAGTGGACCCGGACACCCGGGTGCGCGACCTCACCGACGAGGAGGTCATCCGCCTGCGCAGCGATATCGACTCGAACCTCGAAGTCGAAGGAGACCTGCGCCGGGACGTCGCGCAGGACGTCAAGCGAAAGATGGAGATCAACTGCTACCAAGGGGTCCGGCACCGTCGCGGCCTGCCGGTTCACGGGCAGCGGACGCACACGAACGCCCGCACGCGCAAAGGCCCGAAGAAGACCGTGGCCGGGAAGAAGAAGGTTCGCAAGTAGATGCCGAGGCCGACCAAGCAGCAAGGATCCTCACGGAGGCCCCGCCGCCGGGAGCGCAAGAACGTGAGCTACGGCGTGGCTCACATCAAGAGCTCGTTCAACAACACGATCGTCTCGATCGCCGACCCCGAGGGCAACGTGCTCGCCTGGGCGTCTGCGGGGAACGTGGGCTTCAAGGGCTCGCGCAAGTCGACGCCGTTCGCCGCGCAGCTCGCCGCAGAAGCCTGCGCGCGCAAGGCGATGGAGCACGGCGTCCGCAAGGTGGACGTGCTCGTGCGCGGGCCGGGCTCCGGGCGGGAGACGGCGATCAGGTCTCTGGCAGCGGTGGGCATCGAGGTCGTCGGGATCAAGGACGTCACCCCGATCCCGCACAACGGCGTTCGCCCCAAGAAGCGGCGTCGGGTCTGAGGTAGACGATGGCACGCTATACGGGTCCAGTCTGCCGCCTCTGCCGGCGCGAGCGCACGAAGCTCTTCTTGAAGGGCGAGCGGTGCCTCTCGCTCAAGTGCCCTGTGTCCGAGGCCGTCACCGACCGGCACAGCCGTGCGTACCCGCCCGGGGAGCACGGGCGTGACCGGATGCGCCAGGGGTCGGAGTACCTCGCCCAGCTGCGCGAGAAGCAGAAGGCACGCCGCATCTACGGCATCTTCGAGAAGCAGTTCCGGAACCTCTACGCGGAGGCCGACCGCCTTCCCGGCATCACCGGCGAGAACCTGCTGCGGATGCTCGAGATGCGCCTCGACAACGTGGTCTTCCGCGCCGGCTGGGGCGCGAGCCGTGCGCAGGCGCGCCAGTTCGTGCGCCACGGTCATGTGCTCGTGAACCAAAAGCGCGTCACGATCCCGAGCTACCGGGTCCGCAAGGGCGACCGGGTCACGCTCCGGGAGCCGTCCCGCGAGATCTTCGTGGTGCGGCGCAACATGGACACCCTCGACCGGCGGCGCCCGCCCTGGATCGAGGCGTCCGACGGGGGCTACAGCGTGGAGGTGCTGAACCCGCCGCTGCGCGACCACATCGACGAACCGGTGCAAGAGCAGCTGATCGTCGAGTATTACTCAAGGTAACGATCGAGGAACGCCGATGCTGATCATCCAACGACCCAACGTCGAAGTCCTCGACGAGGACGGCGGCGACCGCCAGCGGTTCGCCGTCGGCCCGCTCGAGCCAGGGTTCGGCCACACCCTCGGGAACGCGCTCCGGCGGACGCTGCTCTCGTCCATCCCCGGCGCGGCCGTCACCCAGGTGCGCTTCGACGACGCCCTTCACGAGTTCGCCACCCTTCCGGGAGTGAAGGAGGACGTGACTGACATCATCTTGAACCTGAAGGATCTTCTGGTCCGGGTGGACTCGGACGAGCCGGTGACGCTCCGCTTCGACAAGCGTGGCCCCGGCGACGCGGTCGCAGGCGACCTGCAGACGAGCCCCGACGTCGAGGTCCTCAATCCCGACCTGCACCTCGCCACGCTGAACGCCAAAGGCCACCTCGCCTTCGACGTCACGGTGGAGCGCGGGCGCGGCTACGTGTCCGCGGACCGGAACAAGAGATCCTCAGTGATCGGCGTCATCCCGGTCGACTCGATCTTCTCGCCCGTCCGCCGGGTCACCTTCCAGGTGGAAACCGTGCGGGTCGAGCAGTCCACCGACTTCGACCGCCTGGTGCTCGACATCGAGACGGACGGCTCGATCACTCCGCGCGAGGCGCTCGCCTCGGCGGGCGACACGCTACGGGCCCTCGTAGGGCTCGTCGCCGATCTGGAGGAATCTCCCCAGGGCCTCGAGCTCGGCGAGGTCGGCAGCTTGTCGGGCGGCTCTCCGGACCTCGATCTGCGGATCGAGGAGCTGGACCTCTCGGAGCGGCCGCGCAACTGCCTCAAGCGTGCGCAGATCAACACCATCGGCGAGCTCGTCCAGCGCACCCCCGACGAGCTCCTTGCCATCACGAACTTCGGCCAGAAGTCCCTCGACGAGGTCGCCCAGCGCCTCGACGAGCGGGGGCTGTCGCTCCGGAGCAAGGACTGAGGAGGGGACATGCAGGGGACGCCGAAGCGGGGCCGCCGCATGGGCGGCGACGCCGCCCACCAAAAGGCCATGCTGGGCAACCTGGTCGCGTCGCTCATCGCGGCGGAGTCGCTCGTGACTACCGAGTCGAAGGCCAAGATGTTGCGGCCCGTCGCGGAGAAGTGCATCACCGCGGCACGCAAGGGAGGCGTGCACCAGCATCGTCAGGTCGTCGCGCTCATCCGTGACCGCGACATGGCCCACAAGCTGTTCCACGAGATCGCGCCCCGGTACGCGGATCGCCCGGGTGGCTACACGCGGATCCTGAAGCTCGGTCCGCGCCCGGGCGACAACGCGCAGATGGCGCGCATCGAGCTCGTCTGACCGAGCCCCGGCGCTGGCGGCTGCTGCTCGCCTACGAGGGGAGCAGCTTCCGGGGCTTCGCCGCACAAGCGGGGGTCCCCACCGTCGCGGGCGAGCTCGCCGACGCGATCGCCCGATCGGCGCGCCTGGCCGAGCCGCCGGCCGTCGTCTGCGCCGGCCGCACCGACGCCGGCGTGCACGCCGTCGGCCAGGTCGCCCACGTGGACCTTCCCGCCGCCTACGAAGGCGACCTCGCGCGGGCCGTGAACCGGCAGCTCTCGCCGAAGATCGTCGTACGCGCCGCGGTTCCCGTCCCGCTCGACTTCGACGCCCGGCGGTCGGCTACGTCCCGGCACTACCGGTACCTCGTCTGGAACGCACCGGTGCCCAACCCGCTCGTCGCCGGCGTGGCGTGGCATGTCACCGAACCGCTCGATCTGAAGGCGATGGCCTCGGCCTCCGACCCGCTCCTCGGGGAGCACGACTTCCGCGCCTTCTGCCGCCGGGCCCCGAACCGACCCGCGACCGATCCGATCGTACGCAGGGTGACTCGAGCCCGCTGGCGGGCGGTGCCCGCCACAGCGGACTGGGCTGAGGCGGAGCCCCCCGCGCCCCCCGCGCCCCCCGCGCCCCCCGCGCTGCTCCGCTTCGACGTGGTCGCCGGCTCCTTCTGCCACCAGATGGTGCGGTCGATCGTGGCCCTCCTCGTCGACGCGGGGCGCGGCAAGGCCACCGCTGCCACCGTGATGGCCCTCCTCGCCGCGGGCGCCCGGGCGGGCTCGCCCAGGCCCGCACCCGCGCACGGGCTCTGCCTGGTCGGTGTCGGCTACGGAGATGGGGAACGAAGTGGGGAAGGAGTGGGGGAAGGAGGTGGTCGTGCGCAGGATCCCGGGAGGCCGCCCCGATGATTGCGCCGCCGTCCCACCAGGTGGGAGATGGGGATCCAACGTCGAATTGCGCGAGAAAGTGGTCTCGGGCCGCATGTTGGCGTCGCTGGGGTAAGATCCCCGGTGGCCACGGGCTGTTCGGGCGGCTTGCCCGCGCTCACGGCGCCCCGTTAGGCTGCTGTCCCGTCTCCACCACCTTTCGAGGACCTCTCTTGCGCACCTACACCCCCAGAGCGGGCGATATCGAGCGTGCCTGGCACCTGGTCGACGCCGACGGCCTCGTGCTCGGCCGTCTCGCGACCGAGGTGGCGCGTCGGCTGCGCGGCAAGCACCGCCCGACGTTCGCCCCCCACGTCGACACCGGCGACCACGTGGTCGTCGTGAACGCGGCCAAGGTCGTCCTCACGGCCGGGAAGGGCGACGACAAGTTCGCCTACCGCCACAGTGGCTACCCGGGCGGACTGAAGAAGACGAGCTACGCAGAGCTGCTCGAGAGAAGCCCCGAGGAGCTCGTGCGCCGCGCGGTGCGCGGCATGCTGCCGAAGGGCACCCTCGGCCGCCAGCAGCTCACCAAGCTCAAGGTCTACGCCGGCCCCGAGCACCCGCACGGGGCCCAGGACCCCGAGCCGCTCGAGCTCCCGTTCGCACGCAGGGTGAGCTGACCATGCCGGCACCGCTCTCGCAGACGACCGGACGGCGCAAGGAGGCGGTGGCCCGCGTCCGGTTCCGGCCCGGCCAAGGGGCGATCACCGTCAACCGCCGAACCTTCGAGGACTACTTCCCCTCGGCGACGCACCGGATGCTCGCCAGCGAGCCCCTGCGCGTCACGAGCCTGGCCGAGGCCTATGACATCGACGCGACGATCGGCGGCGGCGGCATGTCGGGCCAGGCAGGGGCGCTGCGGCTCGGCATCGCGCGCGGTCTGTGCGCGCTCGATCCGGACCTTCGGACGGCGCTCAAGCGTGCGGGGCTCCTCACGCGCGACGCGCGGGAGAAGGAGTCCAAGAAGTACGGCTTGAAGAAGGCCCGCAAGGCCCCCCAGTACTCCAAGCGGTAGCACGTTGGCCCGTCCGGGCTTCGGCACCGACGGGGTGCGCGGGGTGGCCAATGCTGAGCTCACGCCCGAGCTCGCGACCAAGCTCGGCCGCGCCGCCGCGCGCGTGCTCGGCGCGACGACGTTCGTCGTGGGTCGCGACACCCGCCAGTCCGGGACCATGCTCCAGGCCGCGCTCTCGGCGGGGATCGCCTCGGGAGGAGCGGACGTCGTGGACCTCGGCGTCCTTCCCACGTCGGGGGTCGCCTACGTTGCGGAGCGCCGCGGTCATGCAGCAGCGGTGGTGTCCGCGTCGCACAACCCCTTTCTGGACAACGGGATCAAGTTCTTCGACGAGTCCGGCCTGAAGCTCACGCCGGACGTCGAGGCGGAGGTGGAGGCGGCCCTCGACGCGCACCCAGACGCGCACCCAGGCGCGCACCCAGGCTCGCACCCAGGCTCGCACCCGCACGGAGGCGCCACACGGGTGGGCGTCCTCACCTCCGACCCCGGCGCCGCGGCCGAGTACGAGCGCCATCTCGTGGAGTCGTTGGACGGCCGCAGGCTCGACGGCCTGCGAGTCGTCGTCGACTGCGCGAACGGGGCAGCGTCTGTCGTCGCCCCGAAGGCGTTCGCGGAGCTCGGTGCCGCGGTCGAGCCCCTCTTCGCCGAGCCCGACGGCACCAACATCAACGACGCGTGCGGGTCGACCGATCCGCAGCGCCTCGCGGAGGAAGTCGTCGCCCGCGGCGCGGACCTCGGGCTGGCGCTCGACGGGGACGCCGACCGCCTGGTGGCGGTCGACCACGCCGGCGCGCTGCTCGACGGCGACGTGCTCCTCGCGATCTTCGCGATCGACCTCGCGGCGAGGGGTGAGCTCGTCGGGGACGCGGTCGTGGTGACGGTCATGACCAACCTCGGGTTCCGTCTCGCGATGGCGCGGCGCGGCATCTTGGTGCACGAGACCCCCGTAGGGGACCGACAGGTGCTCGCCGCGCTGGACGAAGCCGGGCTCGCGCTGGGAGGAGAGCAGTCGGGGCACATCGTCTTCCGTAGGCGGGCGACGACCGGCGACGGCGTGCTCACCGGCCTGCTGCTCGCCGACGTCGTCGTGCGCACCGGGCGACCGCTCGCCGAGCTCGCCGCGGGGCTCGTCGAGCGCGTCCCCCAGGTCCTCGTGAACGTCGCGGTGCCCGACCCCGGCCGCCTCGCTGGGGCCGACAGCGTGTGGAAGGCGGTGGCGGAGATCGAAGGGGACCTCGGAGACGGCGGGCGGGTGCTGCTCCGGGCGAGCGGCACCGAACCGGTCGTCCGGGTGATGGTGGAGGCGCCCACGCACGCGCTCGCCGCCGACGCGGCGAACCGGCTCTCCCGGGTCGTCGAGGACTGCCTCGTCTCGGGTTAGCCTCGGCCCCATGTGCGGGATCATCGGCCTCACCGGGGACGGCGGGGCGCTGGACGCGATCCTCGACGGGCTCCGTCGGCTCGAGTACCGGGGCTACGACTCGGCGGGCGTGGCGCTCGCCGACGGCGGCGCGCTCTGGCGGGAACGGGCCGCGGGGGGCAGCCACTCGGTCGCCGACCTCGCCGCCGCGACGGCGGGCGCGCCCCCGTCGCGCGCCGGGATCGGCCACACGCGGTGGGCGACCCACGGGAGCCCGACCGTCGCGAACGCGCACCCTCACCTCGACTGCAGCGGCCGCATCGCCCTGGTCCACAACGGGATCATCGAGAACCATGCGGCGCTTGCCGCGTCGCTGGCCGCCCGGGGCCACGTCTTCACCTCGGAGACCGACACCGAGGTCCTCGTGCACCTGCTCGAAGAGGAGCTCGCCGGCGGGGCGGGGCTCGGCGACGCCATGCGCGCGACGCTCCGAACGGTGCGGGGCGCCTTCAGCGTCGTCGCGCTCGCCGCCTCCGATCCCGAGCTGATCGTGGCGGGACGGCGCTCCGTCCCGCTCCTGGCGGCGTTCGGCGGCGGCGTCGGGTTCGTCGCCTCCGACGTGTCCGCGCTGCTGGGTAGGGCCGACCGCTACTACGCGCTCGAGGACGACCAGGTGGCGGAGGTGCGCCCTGGGCGCCTCCGGGTCACCGACGACGAGGGTCGCGAGGTCGTCCCGACCGCCGTGACGGTGGACCCGTCGTGGGACGTCGTCGCGGCGCAGAAGGGCGGCTTCGACGACTTCATGTCGAAGGAGCTCCACGAGCAGCCTCGAGCGGTCGCCGACACCCTCCTCGACCGGCGCGGCGCCGACGGGTCGATCGTGCTCGACGAGCTCCGCCTCTCCCCGTACGACCTCCGGGGGGTGGACAAGCTGGTGCTGGTCGCGTGCGGGAGCAGCTTCCACGCCGGGATGGTGGCCAAGTACGCGGTCGAGCGCTGGGCGCGGCTGCCGGCCGAGGTCGAGATCGCGAGCGAGCTCCGCTACCGCGAGCACGTGCTGCACGAGCGGACGCTCGTCGTCGGGGTGAGCCAGTCGGGCGAGACGCTCGACACGCTCGAGGCGCTGCGCGAGGCGCGCCGGGCGGGTGCTCGCACGGTCGTCGTCTCCAACGTCGTCCACTCGACCATGGCGCGGGAGGCCGACGGCGCGGTCTACACCCGCGCGGGGCCGGAGGTGAGCGTGGCGTCGACCAAGTGCCACCTCGCGCAGATCGTCGCGCTTCAGGTGCTCGCGCTCGCGCTCGCGCAGTGGCGAGGCACCATGGGCCCGGCTGCCATCGCCTCGGTCCTCGACGAGATGCAGCGCCTCCCCGGGGCGGTCGCGGACGCGCTCAGCCGGAAGAAGGAGGTCGACGAGGTCGCGGACGCGCTCGGCGACGCGCGCGACTTCTTCTTCATCGGCCGCAACCTCGGCTACCCGGTCGCGCTCGAGGGGGCGCTCAAGCTGAAGGAGATCTCCTACCTCCGTGCCGAGGGTTACCCCGCAGGGGAGCTCAAGCACGGACCGCTCGCCCTCGTCGAGCCGGGGACGGTGGTGGTCGCCGTGCTCGACCCGTTGCGCGACAAGATGCGGTCGAACGTCGCCGAGGCCGCGGCCCGGGGCGCGACCGTGGTGAGCGTCGCCGCAGACGGCGATCGGAACGCCGTCGGCGACCACGTCCTACGCGTGCCGACAGTCGCCGACCCGGTGCTCGCGCCGGTGGTGGAGGTCGTGCCGCTGCAGCTCCTGGCGTACAGCCTCGCCCGACGGCTCGGCAACGACGTCGACCGGCCGCGCAACCTCGCCAAGACGGTGACGGTCGAGTGACGCAGATCGCCGGCGTCGGCGTCGACGCGGTCGACGTGGCCCGCTTCGGCGAGGCGCTCGGCCGCCGTCCGGCGATCGCGACGCGGCTGTTCACCGCGGACGAGCAGCGTGACGGCGGGGGCGACGTCCAACGGCTGGCGGCGCGTTTCGCGGCGAAGGAGGCCACGATGAAGGCCCTCGGGAGCGGGATCGGCAGCTTCGGCTGGCGCGACGTCGAGGTGGTACGGCTCGACAGCGGCGAGCCGACGCTCCGTCTCTCTGCGGCGGCAGCCGTGCTGGCCGCTCGCCATGGTGTCGCGCGCTGGCACGTGTCGCTCACCCACACGGCGACGGTCGCGATCGCCATGGTGGTGGCCGAGGCCTGATCGTGCGACCCGTCGTGACCGTCGCCGAGATGCGCGCGGCAGACGCGGCGTCGCCCGTTCCCGAAGGGATGCTGATCCGCCGCGCCGGCACCGCGGTCGCCGTCTCGGCCCTCCGCATCCTCGGCGGCGCGTACGCACGGCGCGTCGTGGTCGTCGCGGGGAAGGGCAACAACGGCGCGGACGGCAGGGTCGCGGCCGAGGTGCTGAGGCGCCGGGGCGCGCGGGTGTCGGTGGTCGGCCCCGACTCGAGGCTCGGCGGCTGCGACCTCGTCATCGACGCGGCGCTCGGTACCGGCCTGCGCGGCCCGTACGACGCACCCGAGCCGCCGCCGGGTTCACTGGTGCTGGCAGTGGACATCCCCTCGGGCGTCGACGGGGACACGGGGGGTGCGCCGGGCCGCCCGATGGCGGCTGCGCGCACGGTGACGTTCGCCGCGCTGAAGCCCGGTCTCCTGCAGGGGGACGGGCCCCGCTTCGCGGGCGAGGTCGAGGTCGCGGACATCGGCCTCGGGGATCTCCACGCCAAGATCTCGCTCGTCGAGGACGCCGACATCGCCCGCCTGGTGCCGCGCCGGCCGGTCGACACGCACAAGTGGGCGACCGCGGTCTGCGTCGTGGCCGGCTCGCCGGGGATGGAGGGCGCCGCCGTCCTCTCCGCCGAAGGCGCCGCCCGCTCGGGTGCCGGCATGGTCCGGCTCGGGGTGCCCGGCATCGGCGGGGCGTCCGGGTGCGCGTGGCCGACCGAGGCGGTCCGCCTCCCGCTCGGGTCGCGCGGGTGGGCCGGCGACGTCCTCTCCGTCCTCGGGCGCTGCCGCGCGCTGGTCGTCGGACCCGGGCTCGGCCGGACAGCCGACACGGTCGAGGGGGTCCGTGCCGTGATCGCGGGAGCCAAGGTGCCGGTGGTCGTCGACGCCGACGCGCTCTTCGCGTTGGGTGACGCCGGGTCGGCGCGGGCTGTCGTCGCCGGCCGCCGACCGGTCGTGGTCACGCCGCACGACGGCGAGTACGTGCGGCTCCTCGGCGAGCCGCCTGGGCCGGACCGCGTCGCGGCCGCGCGGCGTCTCGCGGCCGCGCTCGGGGTCGTCGCACTCGTGAAGGGGTCCCTCACCGCCGTCGCGTCCGGCTCCGGGGCGGTCCTGCTCTCAGCGTCGGGGAGCGAGCGCCTCGCGACCGCGGGCACCGGCGATGTCCTCTCGGGGGTGATCGGTGCCTTTCTGGCCCGCGGCATGGCGCCACTCGACGCGGCGGCGCTGGCGGCGCACGTCCACGGCCGCGCGGCGTCGGACGGGCCGGCGGAGGGTCTCGTGGCGGGCGACCTGCCGCGGCTGGTCTCGGCTCGCCTCTCCGGCTGGCTCGGGAGCGTGCCCGAGTGGCATCGGGACCGGCAACGGGACCGGCGCCGGGACGGTGCCGGTGGCTGAGGGGCGGACGCGGCCTGCCTGGGCGGAGGTCGACCTCGACGCGCTGGCGGCGAACGTCGCCCTCCTCGCGCGTCGCGCTGCGCCGGCCGCGCTGTGCGCGGTGGTGAAGGCCGACGCCTACGGCCACGGCGCCGTGCCCGTGGCGCGCGCCGCGATCGAGTCTGGCGCGGCGTGGCTGGCGGTCGCCCTCGTCGACGAGGGTCTCGAGCTCCGCGAGCACGGCATCGCGGCGCCCGTCCTGGTGCTGTCCGAGGTCCTGCCCGACGCCGCCGAGGCGCTGGTCGCCGCCGGCCTCAGCGCGACCGTGACGACGTGGGCCGGATTGGAGGCGGTCGCAGCCGCCGCACGACAGATCGGCGTCCGAGCAGGCGTCCACGTGAAGGTGGACACCGGCATGCACCGGGCCGGCGCGGCGCCCGACCGCGCGGCGGCGCTCGTCGAGGGCGTCGAGGCGGACCCTGCGCTCGGGCTCGAGGCGGTCTGGACGCATCTCGCGGTGGCGGACGGGGTGGACGAGGAGGACCGGATGTTCTCCGTGCTCCAGCTCGAGACCTTCGACCGGGTCGTCTCCGGGCTGCACGCCCGGCCGCGGCTGCTCCACGCGGCCAACACCGCAGGCGCGGTCGCGTGGCCCTCGGCCCGGTACGACCTGGTGCGCTGCGGCATCGGCATCTACGGCTACGCGCCCTCGGCGGCCATGGCCGACGGCGGCGCCGGGGAGGACGTCGCGTCCTTCGTGGCCAGGCTGCAGCCGGTCCTCACGCTCAAGGCCCGGGTGAGCGAGGTGCGCGAGCTCGACGCCGGCGAGCGCCCCTCCTACGGGCGGCGCCGCGCACTTCCCGAGCGCAGCGTCGTCGCGACCGTGCCGCTCGGCTACGCCGACGGGGTGCCCCGCCGGCTGTTCGACACCGGGTGCCCGGTGCTCGTCGGCGGCAGGCGCAGGCCGCTCGCGGGCGTCGTCACGATGGACCAGCTGATGGTCGACTGCGGCCCGGGCGCCGCCGTGGCTCCCGGCGACGAAGTCGTCCTCGTCGGCCGCCAGGGCCACGAGGAGATCACCGCGGCGGACTGGGCCGCGCGCCTCGGGACCATCGCCTACGAGGTGTTGTGCGGCATCGGGCCGCGCGTGCCGCGGGTCCATGCTGCGAGGCGGACCGGGGGTGCCCGGTGAACCTTCGCCGCGCCTCTTTCCTGGGCGCGGGCGTCGCCGGGGGCGCGGGGCTCGCCTACCTGCTCCAGCGCACGGCGGCGGGGCGCTGGAGAGCGGGCGCCGAGGAGCTCGCCGCCGCCGGGCTGTCGCTGCCGACGGACCTCCGGCACCACTTCGTGACGACGAGCGACGGCGGACGGCTCCACGTGGTCGAGCGGGGGGAGGGTCCGACCTCCGTCCTCGTGCACGGTGTCATGCTGAGCGCGGCGACCTGGGCGCCCCAGCTCCGAGCGCTCCCCGGCCGCGTGCTCGCGGTGAGCCAGCGCGGGCACGGCCAGTCGCGCGCAGGGCGCGAGGGCTACACGTTCGAACGGCTGGCCGCGGACCTCGCGGAGGTCCTCAGCGAGCTCGACGTCCGCGACGCGGTCCTCGTGGGCCACTCCATGGGGGGGATGGTCGCCCAGCTGCTCGCGTTGGACCGTCCCGAAGACGTCTCCCGCCATGTCCGGCTGCTGCTCCTCGTCGCCTCGACGCCGGGCCCGATCGCCGGCCCGCCGCTCGCGGCGCTCGTCACCGCCGCGACGACGCGCGCGTTGGCGAGCGCCGAGAGGAAGGGGCGCGGGCCGTTCCCGAAGTCGGCCACCGTCTGGGCGTCGCGGGTCGCGTTCGGCGCCGCTCCCTCCCCCGCCGCGGTGGAGCTCCTCTGCGAGCTGCTCGACTCGATGTCGCCGGGCGCCCTCGCCGAGCTGACGGGGCACCTCCTCGCGTTCGACGTCCGCGACCGGCTGGCCGCGATGACGCTGCCGGTGCACGTCGTGGTCGGGACCAGGGACCTGCTGACGCCGCCGCGCGCGGCGCGCGGGATCGCCGATCGCGTGCCGGGTTCACGGCTCACCGTCCTGCCCGGGTGCGGCCACATGGTGATGCTGGAGCGGGCGGACACGTTGTGCGATCTCGTGACCGAGTGACCCGCCGACGACCCTATGGGGAGGCGGGGCACGACGGTAGCATCCGCAGGTGGTCCGTCGGATGAGCGCGGCAGAGGAGCTCGCGCGGCTACGCGAGGATGCGTCGGGGTGCACGCGTTGCGCGCTCGCGGCGGGACGCACCCAGGTCGTCTTCGGGGTGGGCGATCCTGACGCGGACCTCATGTTCGTGGGTGAGGGGCCCGGTCGGGACGAGGACCTGCGGGGCGAGCCGTTCGTCGGGCGGTCGGGGAAGCTGCTGGACCTGCTGATGCGCCAGGAGATCGGCATCGAGCGCGACCGGTGCTACATCGCCAACGTGGTCCTGTGCCGGCCTCCGGGCAACCGCGACCCGCTCCCGACCGAGATCGACGCGTGCCGCTCCTATCTCGAGGGCCAGATCGACCTCGTCGCGCCGGGCGTGGTGGTGACGCTCGGCAACTTCGCGACGAAGACCCTCCTCGACACGACCGAGGGCATCCGGAAGCTGAGAGGCCGCGTCTTTGCGTTCCGGGGGATCCACCTCGTGCCGACGTACCATCCGGCTGCGGCGCTGCGCGGCGGCGGCGAGGTCGTCGCGGAGATGCGCGCCGACTTCGTGCGCGCCAAGGCGCTTTTGCGCGAGGCCCGATGACCGACAGTCCTCACGGGCTTTGGACCGAGACGGTGCGACCCTGACATGGCCTGGATGCTGCCGGCGCGCTCCGCCTCCCCCGACGCCACTCGAGCCCTGGCCGCGCGTCTTGCGGGTGTGGCCCGGCGGGGCGACGTGATCGTCCTCCAGGGTTCCCTCGGCGCAGGGAAGACCACGTTCGCCCAGGGGTTCGCGCGCGGCCTCGGCGTCGAGGGACCGGTGACGAGCCCCACGTTCACGCTCGTCCGCCAGTACCCCTGCACCCTCGGCCAGCTCGTCCACGTCGACGTCTACCGGCTGGACCACCTCTCCGAGGTCGCGGACCTGGGGCTCGCCGACCTGGTCGAGGAGGGGGTCGCGCTGGTCGAATGGGGCGACGCCGCGCGGCCGGCCCTCGGGCCGGTGACCTGGACGGTCGACATCACCCGGGTGGGTACCGGCGCGGGCACCGCGGCGGGCTCTGTGGGCACCGGTGCGCGTACCGGCACAGCCGACGACGAGCGGCTCCTCACCGTGCACGGCGAGGACGACGCCCGCCGCGGCGAGGTGGCGTCCGCATTGGCGGGCCAGGTCCCAGGAGCCGCCTGATGCTGCTAGGCATCGAGACGGCAGCCGGGCTTGTGGGCGTCGCGCTCGCCGACGCGGACGGCCCGCTGGCCGGAGTGTGGCTGCGCGGCGACCGACGGCACGCCGAGACGCTCGCGCCGGCGGTCGAGCACGTCCTCTCGCAGGCAGGCGTCACGCTCGCGGACGTGGACGCGGTCGCGGTCGACGTCGGCCCGGGGCTCTTCACCGGCTTGCGGGTGGGCGTTGCGACCGCGCAGGGGCTCGCCGCCGGGCTGGGTCTCGGGGTTGTCGAGGTGACGAGCGTGGACGTCCTCGCGCAAGAGGTCTACGACGGGGGGTGGGAGGGCCCGGTCGCGGCGTTGGTCGACGCGCGCCGCCAGGAGGTGTTCGCCGCGAGCTACGAGGGGCCGGGCGTGCAGACCGGAGCGCCCTCGCGCCAGAGCCCCGAGGCGCTGGCCAGCAAGCTCGCCGGGGCGCCGGGCACGCTGCTCGTGGGGACCGGCGCGCACCGCTACGCCCCGCTCTTCCGTGGCGCGGGCCTGCGCGTCGCCGCCATCCGCGAACCGTCGCCGCGCGTCCTCGTCTCGATCGCCGCCGGTAGGCTGGCGGCCGGCGCGGCGCCGGTGCCGCCGGCGGCGGTACGGCCCGTGTACCTGCGCGAAGCCGACGCACGGATCAACTGGGTGCAGCGGTGATCGAGCTCGTCCGCATGCGCAGACGTGACCTGCGGCGGGTGATGGCCATCGAGCAGGTGGTCTTCCCCGAGCCGTGGAGCCACGGCGTCTTCGTCTCGGAGCTGTCGCTGCGGAGGGGCCGGGCCTATCGGGTCGCCCGCGTCGGCAAGGAGACGGTCGGCTACGTCGGCCTCATGTTCGTGGAGGAGGAGGCGCACGTGACGACGCTGGCCGTGGCGCCGGAGCACCAGCGGCGAGGCATCGGCACCCAGATCATGATTGGGGCGGTGCGCATCGCCCAGGAGGCAGGGGCGCGCAGCGTCTCCCTCGAGGTCGCGGTCGGCAACGAGCGGGCGCAGGCGCTGTACCGCCGTTTCGGCTTCGTGCCGGTCGGGGTCCGGAAGGGCTACTACCAGCTGACCGGCGAGGACGCATTGGTGATGTGGGCCTACGACGTCGACTCGGCCGCGTACCGCGAGCGGCTCGAGCGGATCGAGGCGGAGGAGGCCGCGCGCGCGTGAACGTGCTCGGGATCGAGACCTCCTGCGACGAGACCGCCGCCGCGGTCGTGTCCGACGGGCGCGTCGTCGCGTCGTCGGTCGTGTCCAGCCAGATCGACCTCCACGCGCGCTACGGCGGCGTCGTCCCGGAGATCGCGGGACGGGCCCACGTCGAGCTGCTCGTGCCGGTGATCGAGGAGGCCTTGGCGCGTGCCGGCATCGAGCACCCCGACGCGGTGGCCGCGACCTACGGCCCCGGCCTCGTCGGGTCCCTGCTCGTCGGGCTCTCGGCGGCCAAGGGGCTCGCGATGAGCTGGGGCGTGCCCTTCGTCGGCGTGAACCATCTCGAGGGCCACCTCTTCGCCCCGGTGATCGAGGAGCCATCGCTGCGCTGGCCGCTCGTGGTGCTGCTCGTGTCGGGGGGCCACACGCTGCTCGTCCACGCGGCCGCTCCGGGGCGCTACCGGCTGCTCGGCCAGACGCTGGACGACGCGGCAGGAGAGGCGTTCGACAAGGTGGCGCGCTTCCTCGGCCTCGGCTACCCGGGCGGCCCCGCGATCGACCGCGTCGCGAGGGAAGGGGACCCCGGCGTGTTCGCGTTCCCCCGGGCGTTGCTGGGCGACGGCTACGATTTCTCGTTCTCGGGGCTCAAGACCGCGGTCGTGCGCGCCGTGGAGCGCAGGCCGGAGGCGGCGACGCCGGACGTCGCCGCGGCGTTCCAGGACGCCGTGGTCGACGTGCTCACGACCAAGGCCGCGCGCGCGGTGGGCGCCGTCGGCGCGAAAGGGCTCTGCCTGGGCGGCGGGGTCGCCGCCAACTCGCTGTTGCGCCGCCGCGCCCCAGAGGCGGTCGACGTGCCGACCTATCTCCCGAGCATGGCTATGTGCACCGACAACGCGGCGATGATCGCGGCGGCGGGCTCGTTCCGACTCGTGCAGGACGGGCCGAGCCCGCTCTCGCTCGCCCCAGACCCGGGTCTGTTCCTGGAGCTCGAGCGGTGAGGGCCCGGGCGGCCTACGACGTCTCGGCAGAGGAGCTCGCCGCGCTGCTCGACGGCCAGCCCGCCTACCGGGCGCGCCAGGTGTGGGACGGTCTGCACCGCAGGGCGCTCCGCCCGGCCGAGATGACCGACCTCCCGCTCGAGCTCCGAGCCGAGCTTGACGAGCTGCTTCCGGCGGCGCTCAGCGAGGTCGAGCGGCGCACCACCGACGGCGGCGGCACGGTCAAGTGGCTCTTCGGGCTCCACGACGGGCGACGGGTGGAGACCGTGCTGATGGCGTACCCCGGGCGCGTCACCGTGTGCGTGTCGACGCAGGCGGGCTGCGCGATGGGCTGCGCGTTCTGCGCGACGGGCCAGGCGGGGTTCGACCGCCAGCTCACCGTCGGCGAGATCGTGGAGCAGGTCGTCGCGGCGGTGAGGGCCGCCAGGCCGCGGCGCGTGTCGAACGTCGTCTTCATGGGGATGGGCGAGCCTCTCGCCAACTACGAGCGCACGTGGGCGGCCGTCGAGCGCATCCACGGCGACGTCGGCATCTCCGCCCGGCACCTCACGGTCTCGACCGTGGGGCTCGTGCCCGGCATCCGCCGGTTGGCGGCCGAGCCGCTTCCCGTGAACCTCGCGGTCTCGTTGCACGCCGCCAACGACGCGCTCCGCGACCGGCTGGTGCCGATCAACCACCGCTACCCGCTCGGGGAGCTGGCCGAGGCGTGCGCGGCGTACGTGGGGGCGACCGGGCGGCGGCTCTCCATCGAGTGGGCGATGATCGACGGGACGAACGACCGGCCCTCGGACATGGCCGAGCTCGCCCGCTTCGCCCGTCCCCTCGGCGCCCACGTGAACCTGATCCCGCTCAACGCGACCCCCGGCTACCCGGTACGGGGCAGCCCGCCGCTCCGGGTCGCAGGGGCACGCGAGGAGCTCGAGCGGCTCGGCGTGAAGACCACGATCCGCTCCACCCGGGGCGCGGAGATCGACGCGGCTTGCGGCCAGCTCGCCGCACGGGCGCTCGCCGCCCGGGAGCCCGACGCCGGCGCGCGCCCGGGGCGTGTTGTGGGCGCGCTCCGGGTCCGCTAGCATTAGCAGTCGCAAGGTTCGAGTGCTAACAACGTGCCGAAGGAGGCCGCTTCGATGAAGCTCCACCCCCTCGATGACCGGATCGTCGTCCGGCCGGGTGAGTCGGAGGAGACCACCGCCTCGGGGCTGGTGATCCCCGACACCGCCAAGGAGAAGCCCCAGCAGGGCGAGGTCCTGGCCGTAGGGCCCGGTCGCCGTGCCGACAACACCGGAGAGATCATCCCTCTCGACGTGAAGGTCGGGGACACCGTCGTCTACTCGAAGTACGGCGGCACCGAGATCACCGTCGACGGCGAGGACCTGCTGATCCTCTCCGGCCGAGACGTCCTCGCCAAGCTGGACAAGTAGCGCGACCATCCGCACAGGGGGGCCGCACCGCGCAGGGCTTTCCCCGCGCGGTGCGGCCCCCTCTCACTGAGAGGTTCTTCCATGCCCAAGATCCTGAAGTACGACGAGACCGCGCGCCGCGGCCTCGAGGCCGGCGTGAACAAGCTGGCCGACACCGTGAAGGTCACGCTCGGCCCGAAGGGCCGGAACGTGGTGATCGAGAAAAAGTTCGGCGCGCCGACCATCACGAACGACGGCGTCTCCATCGCCCGCGAGATCGAGCTCGAGGACCCCTTCGAGAACATGGGCGCCCAGCTCGTGAAGGAGGTCGCCACCAAGACCAACGACGTCGCCGGTGACGGTACCACCACGGCGACCGTGCTGGCGCAGGCGCTCATCACCGAGGGCCTCCGGAACGTTGCCGCCGGCGCGAGCCCCTCCGCCTTGAAGCGCGGCATCGAGCGGGGCGTGGCCGCCGCCGTGAAGTCCATCGCCGAGCAGGCGAGGGACGTGGAGGGAAGGACCGAGATCGCCCAGGTGGCGTCCATCTCTGCGGCCGACCCGTCGATCGGGGACGTGCTCGCCGAGGCGATCGACAAGGTCGGCAAGGACGGCACCGTGACCGTCGAGGAGTCCAACACCTTCGGGATGGAGCTCGAGCTCACCGAGGGGATGCAGTTCGACAAGGGCTTCCTCTCCCCGTACTTCGTCACCGACCCCGAGCGCCAGGAGTCGGTGCTCGAGGATCCGTACGTCCTGTTCTTCAACGGGAAGATCAGCGCCGTCCACGACCTCGTGCCGGTGCTCGAGAAGGTGATGCAGGCTGGCAGGCCGCTCCTCGTCGTCGCCGAGGACGTGGAGGGCGAGGCGCTCGCGACGCTCGTGGTGAACAAGATCCGCGGCACGTTCACGTCGGTCGCGGTGAAGGCGCCGGGCTTCGGGGAGCGCCGCAAGGCGATGCTTCAGGACATGGCGATCCTGACGGGCGGCCAGGTGATCTCGGAGGAGATCGGGCTCAAGCTCGAGAGCGCGACGCTCGACCTCCTCGGGCGCGCGCGCCGGGTGATCGTGACGAAGGACGACACCACGATCGTGGAGGGCGCCGGCCCCGAGGCGGACGTGTCGGGCCGCATCGGCCAGATCAAGCGGGAGATCGAGGAGACCGACTCCGACTGGGACCGCGAGAAGCTCCAGGAGCGCCTCGCCAAGCTCGCCGGCGGCGTCGCCGTCGTGAAGGTCGGTGCCGCCACCGAGGTGGAGCTGAAGGAGAAGAAGCACCGCATCGAAGACGCGCTCTCCGCTACCCGGGCAGCCATCGAAGAGGGCATCGTGGCCGGCGGGGGCACCGCGCTCCTGCGCAGCCGGGCAGCCGTCGAGAAGGTGGCGGCCGAGCTCGACGGCGATGAGGCGACGGGCGCGCGCGTCGTGGCGAAGGCCCTCTCCGAGCCGCTCCGCTGGATCGCCCTCAACGCGGGCCTCGAGGGCGCGGTGTACGTGCGCCAGGTCGAGTCCGAGTCTGCCGGCACGGGGCTCGACGCGACCACCGGCGAGATCGTCGACCTGGTGAAGGCCGGGATCATCGACCCCGCGAAGGTGACCCGCTCCGCCCTGCAGAACGCCGCGTCCATCGCCGCGCTGCTGCTCACCACCGAGGTGCTCGTGGCCGACAAGCCCGAGAAGCCGCAGCCTGCCCCTGCAGGCGCCGGCGGCGGCATGGGCGGCATGGGCGGCATGGGCGGGATGATGTAGCCCACGTCACGAGACCGTGACGTGGACCCGACGTGATCCCCCGTCCCGCCACGGCTGAGCCTGGTGGCCCCCCGCCGTGGAGCCCGCGGCGGGGGATCACGCTCTCCTTCGTGCTCGACGCCTTGGCCCGTGCCGGCCGCAGCCTCGCCCAGGGGCCGCCACCGAGCCCTGCCGGCGTCACCGGCGTCGGGGCCGCAGACGTCGCTGCCGCCCCTTCCGCGGTGCTGGTCGCGCTCTTCGAGGAGAAAGGCGAAGCGCGGGTCCTTCTGACCAGGCGCTCGACGCTGCTGCGTACCCATCGCGGCCAGGTGAGCTTCCCCGGCGGCCGCATCGACCCCGGGGAGGACGCGCTTGCCGCCGCGGTGCGCGAGGCCCACGAGGAGATCGGCCTGGACCCGGCGCTCGTCCGACCCGTCGGGTACCTCGCACGGGCGTTCGCCTTCGTCACCGGCGTGCCGATCACCCCTGTGGTCGCGGCGCTCCCCGCGCGCCCCGCCCTCGTGCCCAACCCGGCCGAGGTGGACCGCGCGTTCGACGCCTCCCTCGCAGACCTCTCCGCGAGCTTCGAACAGGAGTGGTGGAGCTCTCCCGGGCAGCCCCGGTCCGCCATGTACTTCTTCTCGGTCGAAGGGGAGATCGTCTGGGGCGCGACGGGCCGCATGCTCTTCGACCTGCTGACGACGGTCCTGGTCGACGGCCGGCTCGGCCACTGAACGCCGATCGCGCGGACGCTGACCGCCGCGATGCGACCGGTACAGTGGGACGCGCTCGGGCGTCGGCGCACACCACTGGAGGCGATCGTGGCAGACACAGAGATCGGGATCTTCAAGTCGGGGCGCCGGGCATACGGGTTCGACGACATCGCCATCGTGCCCAGCCGGCGGACCCGTGACCCCGAGGACGTCGACATCTCGTGGGAGATCGACGCCTGGCGCTTCCGGCTGCCGCTCCTCGGGGCCGCGATGGACGGCGTCACGAGCCCGCGCACCGCGATCGAGCTCGGCCGGCTCGGAGGGCTCGGGGTCTTGAACCTCGAAGGGCTCTGGACCCGCTACGAAGACCCGATGTCGCTGTTCGAGGAGATCCGCGAGCTCGACGACGACAAGGCGACCCCGCGGATGCAGCAGATGTACCAGGAGCCCGTCAAGCTCGAGCTCGTCACCGAGCGCATCCGCCAGATCAAGGAGTCCGGCGTCGTGGCGGCCGCGTCGGTGACCCCGCAGCGGACCGAGGAGCTGGCCCCCGCCTGCCTGGCGGCGGAGCTCGACGTGCTCGTCGTCCAAGGCACCGTCGTGTCGGCCGAGCACGTGTCCAAGAAGACCGAGCCCCTGAACCTGAAGCGCTTCATCCGCGAGTTCGAGATCCCCGTCGTCGTCGGAGGTTGCGCGTCGTACCAGGCCGGCCTGCACCTGATGCGCACCGGCGCCGTGGGCGTCCTCGTCGGGGTCGGGCCGGGCAACGCGTGCACCACCAGGGCGGTGCTGGGCCTCGGCGTGCCGCAGGCGACCGCGATCGCGGACGTCGCCGGCGCGAGGATGCGCCACCTCGACGAGACGGGCGTGTACGTGCACGTGATCGCCGACGGCGGGATGTCGAAGGGTGGCGACGTGGCCAAGGCGATCGCGTGCGGCGCGGACGCCGTGATGCTCGGCTCCCCGCTCTCGTCCGCCGTGGAGGCGCCCGCAAGCGGCTTCCACTGGGGGATGGCCACCTTCCATCCCACGCTTCCGCGCGGGACCCGGGTCCGGACCGGGGTCCGCGGCAGTCTCTCGGAGATCCTCCTCGGCCCCGCCCACGAGAACGACGGGCGGATGAACCTCTTCGGCGCACTCCGCACGGCGATGGCCACCTGCGGCTACGAGACGGTGAAGGAGTTCCAGAAGGCCGAGGTCATGATCGCCCCCGCGCTGCAGACCGAGGGCAAGCAGCTCCAGCGGTCCCAGGGCGTGGGCATGGGCCACTGAGCGCGACCGGCGACCTCACGCGCGACCTGAACCCGGCGCAGCGCGGCGCGGTGGAGCACCGCGGCGGCCCGCTGCTCGTCGTTGCGGGGGCGGGGTCGGGCAAGACGCGGGTCCTCACCCGGCGCATCGCGCACCTGCTCCAGAGCGGCGACGCGGCGCCCTGGGAGATCCTGGCGATCACCTTCACCAACAAGGCGGCCGACGAGATGCGCCGGCGGGTCGTCGACTTGGTCGGCGCGCGTGCCGAGCGGATGTGGGTCTCGACGTTCCACTCGGCGTGCCTTCGCATGCTGCGAGCCCATGCCGGGCGCGTCGGCTACGCCAGCTCGTTCAGCGTCTACGACGATTCCGACTCGCGCCGGCTGGTCGAGCTCGCCGAGGACGAGCTCGGCGTCGACACGAAGCGCCTCCCGCCGCGCGCGGTGGCGGCCGTGATCTCCCAGGCGAAGGCGGAGCTCGTCGGGCCCGAGCGCTTCGCGGAGGAAGCATCCTTCGGCGCGGACCCGTTCCGCCGGCGGATCGGCGAGGTGTACGCCGAGTACCAGCGCCGGCTCCGGGCCGCGAACGCCATGGACTTCGACGACCTGCTCTTCCAGGCGGTCCTCCTGCTCCAGTCGTGCCCGGACGTCCTTCTTGCGTACCGGCAGCGGTTCCGCCACGTCCTCGTCGACGAGTACCAGGACACGAACCACGCACAGCACGAGATCGTCCTCCTCCTCGCGCGCGAGCACGGGAACGTGACGGTGGTGGGCGACTCGGACCAGTCCATCTATCGCTGGCGGGGCGCGGACATCGCCAACATCTTGGAGTTCGAGACCGCGTTCGAGAGCGCCACGACGGTGGTCCTCGACCAGAACTACCGGTCGACCCAGACGATCCTCGACGCCGCCAACGCCGTCATCTCGAACAACCTGGCGCGACGCCCGAAGGCCCTGTTCACCGACGGGGGTGCAGGGCCACCGATCTGCGTCTACCGGGCAGAGGACGAGCGCGACGAGGCGTCGTTCGTGGCACACGAGCTCCTGACGCTGCACGGGGCGGAGGGCCTCTCCTACGGGGACGTGGCCGTCTTCTACCGCACGAACGCGCAGAGCCGCGTCGTCGAGGAGGAGCTGGTCCACCAGGGCATCCCCTACAAGGTCGTGGGGGGCACCCGCTTCTACGACCGCAGGGAGGTGCGCGACGTCCTCGCCTACCTGCGCGTGGTCGCGAACCCCGACGACGAGATCTCGTTCCGCAGGATCCTGAACGTCCCCAAGCGCGGCATCGGCCAGATGTCGGTGGTCCGCCTCTCGGCCGCCGCGGCGGCGTCGGGCGCGCCCGTCGGCCGCATGCTCGAGCAGGCCGAGGCCGCGGGTCTGACCGGCAGGGCGCTCAAGGGCGCCCAGGAGCTTTCCTCTCTCTTGCAGGAGCTGCGGGCCGCGGCCGCCGAGGTTGCGCCTGGCGACCTCGTCGAGCTGGTCGCGAAGCGGTCCGGGTACCTCGACGAGCTGGCCGCGGAGGGCACCCACGAAGCCGAGGGCCGCATCGAGAACATCGCCGAGCTCGCCGACGCCGCTGCGGAGTACGAGCGACTGTCCGAGCTGCTCGAGACCGTCGCGCTGGTGTCGGACTCCGACGAGCTCGACGCCGGCGGGTCTCGCGTGTCGCTCATGACGCTGCACACCGCCAAGGGCCTCGAGTTCCCCGCAGTCTTCCTGGTCGGCATGGAGGAGGGCGTCTTCCCGCACTCGCGGACCCTCGGGGAGCCCCTCGAGCTGGAGGAGGAGCGCCGGCTCTGCTACGTGGGCATCACGCGCGCCCGCCGGTTCCTCTACCTCACGCACGCGTGGAGCCGGACCCTCTGGGGGCGCACCATGCCCGGCCTGCCGAGCCGATTTCTCGCAGAGGTGCCCGAGGAGCTCCGCCGGGAGGTGGGCGGGGGACGCGTCTTCGGCGCGTCCGGGAGTGACGCGCCCGGCACGCCCGTGCGGGGCGGATCGTTGCTCGGATCGGGGGGGAGGCGGCTTCAGGCTCCGGCGCAGCGGTCGACCACCGGCGCGGAGGACCTCGGCCTCGTCGCCGGCGACCACGTCGTGCACGAGCGGTGGGGCCCGGGTGTGGTGGTCGGCGCTGAGGGCGAGGGGGACCGCGCGCAGGCGACCGTGCGGTTCGAGTCCGTCGGGCGCAAGACGCTGCTGCTGTGCGCGTCGCCGTTGCGACGGGCGACCTGATGCGCCGCCCGGCTGGCGGGGCCGCGCGCCCCGCCGCCTATCATCACCGTCGATGAACCGTCCCTACCGCGTGGTCGTGGCCAAGCCCGGTCTCGACGGTCACGACCGGGGCGCCAAGGTCATCGCCCGGGCGCTGCGCGACGCCGGCTTCGAGGTCGTCTACACCGGCCTCCATCAGACCCCCGAGCAGGTCGTCCGGGCGGTGGTCGAAGAGGACGCCGACGCCCTCGGCCTGTCGCTTCTCTCGGGCGCACACTTGACCCTCGTCCCGAAGATCATGGCGCAGCTCGCCGCACAGGGGAGGAGCGACGTGCTGGTCGTCGTCGGCGGCATCATCCCCGAGCGCGACGTCCCCGAGCTCGAGCGCGAGGGCGTCGCCCACGTGTTCACGCCGGGTGCGCCGCTGCCCTCGATCGGTGCGTGGCTCGAGGCCGCGCTGGACCGACGCGAGGCACGCCAAACCCTCTAGAGCCCCGAAGGAGCCGGATGGACCTGTTCGAGTACCAAGGCAAGCAGTACTTCGCCCGCTACGGGATCCCGACCTCGCCGGGTGGCGTCGCAAGCACCGCTGACGAGGCGGTCGCCCAGGCGGAGGCCGCGGGCTACCCGGTGGTGGTGAAGGCGCAGGTGAAAGTCGGCGGGCGCGGCAAGGCGGGCGGGATCAAGCTCGCCGCCGACGCCGAGGAGGTCCGGCGCCACGCCGGGGCCATCCTCGGGATGGACATCAAGGGCCACGTGGTCCACCGGCTGTGGATCGAGCACGCGTCGGACATCGCCGAGGAGTACTACGCGAGCTTCACCCTCGACCGCCCCGCCAAGACGTACCTAGGGATGCTCTCCGCCGAGGGCGGCGTGGAGATCGAGGAGGTCGCCGCCACGAACCCGGGCGCGATCGCGCGGCTCCACGTGGACCCGGTGCGCGGCCTCGACGTCGAAGCTGCTCGCCGGTGGGCCGATGAGGCGGGGCTCCCCGACGCGGCGCGCGACCCGGCCGCGGAGGTGCTCGTCGCCCTCTACCGCTGCTACGAGGAGGGCGACTGCGACCTCGCCGAGATCAACCCGCTGATCCTCACCACCGGCGGACGGGTCCACGCCCTCGACGCGAAGGTCACGCTGGACGACAACGCGCGGTTCCGCCATCGCGAGTGGGAGGAGTTCGCGGCGACCGAGACCGAGGACCCCCGGGAGCAGATGGCCAGGGACAAGGGGCTCAACTACGTCGGCCTCTCGGGGGATGTCGGGATCATCGCCAACGGCGCCGGCCTCGCGATGAGCACCTGCGACGTGGTGAGCCAGGTGGGCGGCGCGCCCGCCAACTTCCTCGACATCGGCGGCGGCGCGAACGCCGACGTGATGTCGGCAGCGCTCGAGGTGATCAACGCCGACCCGTCAGTGCGGGCGATCTTCGTGAACATCTTCGGCGGCATCACCCGCGTCGACGAGGTGGCGAAGGGCGTGATCGAAGCGCTCGGCCGCGTCGACCTGCGGTCGCCGATCGTGCTCCGGCTCGACGGCACGAACGTGCAGGAGGGGCGGGCGCTCCTTCAGCCGCACCTCTCGGAGAGGCTGATGGCGGAGGCAACGATGCTGGAGGCGGCCCGCCGGAGCGTGGCGCTGGCGGCTGCAGGTGAGCGAGGGAGCGAGGAGCGAGCGTGAGCATCTTCGTCGACGAGACGACGACCGTCGTCGTCCAGGGATTGAGCCCGACCAGCCAGGGCCTGTACCACGGGAAGCGCAACCGCGACTACGGGACGAAGGTCGTCGCGGGAACGAACCCCGGTCGCGGCGGGGAGGTGATCGAGGGCATCCCGGTCTTCGCCACCGTCGCCGAGGCCGTCGAGGCGACCGGCGCGAGCGCGTCGTTCGTCTCGGTGCCGCCAGCCTACGCCGCCGCGGCGATCCTGGAGGCCGCCGAGGCGGGCATCTCCTTCATCGTGTGCATCACCGAGGGCATCCCCGCCCACGACGAGGCCCGCACCTACAACCGCCTGGTCCAGGACCACCCGGGCACGCGTCTCCTCGGGCCCAACTGCCCGGGGATCATCTCGCCGGGCAAGTGCAACATCGGCATCACCTCGGGCGACATCGCGCTCGCCGGCGGCCCGGTGGGCATCGTGAGCCGCTCCGGGACCCTCACCTACCAGGCGCTCCACGAGCTCTCCCAGCAGGGGGTCGGCCAGACGACCTGCGTGGGCATCGGCGGGGACCCGGTCCCGGGGACGAACTTCATCGACTGCCTGGCGGCGTTCCAGGAAGACCCAGACACGCTGGCGGTCATGATGATCGGTGAGATCGGTGGCTCCGAGGAGGAGCGCGCGGCCGAGTTCATCTCCGAGCACGTCACCAAGCCGGTCGTCTGCTACATCGCAGGGGTGACTGCTCCGCCCGGGCGCCGGATGGGCCACGCGGGCGCGATCATCTCGGGCTCGCAGGGCACCGCCCAGGCGAAGATGGAGGCGCTGTCGGCGGCCGGAGCGGTCGTGGCGCAGAACCCGACCGAGGCTGGCGTGCGCATGGTCGAGATCGTGAAGGGGCTGGGCTGAGCGCGGGGCGCGTCGGGGTGCTCGTGTCCGGCACGGGGACCGTCCTCCAAGCGGTGCTCGACGCCGGCGTCCCGGTGTCGGTCGTGCTCGCGGACCGGCCGTGCCGCGCGCTCGGGCTCGCCTCGCAGGCCGGGGTGGAGACGGTGCTGCTCGACCGGCGCGACTTCGGCGGGTACGGCGCCGGGTTCGACCGGGAGCGCTACACCGACGCGCTCGCGCGTGCCCTCTCGGCACGGGGTCTCGACCTCGTCGCGATGGCCGGCTTCGGCACGGTGCTCACCGGACGGGTCCACGACACCTTCCCGGGCCGCATCCTGAACACGCACCCCTCGCTGCTCCCGGCGTTCCCCGGCTGGCACGCGGTCGCCGACGCGCTGGCCGCCGGGGTCCGCACGACGGGCTGCACCGTCCACGTGGCAACCGTTGACGTCGATGCCGGTCCGGTGCTCGCCCAAGCAGAGGTGCCCGTGCACCCGGGGGACACAGAAGCTACCCTGCACGAGCGGATCAAGCAGGTGGAGCGGCGGCTGTACCCCGGCACGATCCTTCGGGTGCTCGGCGAGATCGGTGAGACCGCCGAGACCGCCGAGTCCGCCGAGACCGCCGACACCGGTGCGAGCGCGGCGGAGGGCAAGCCGTCAGGGAGGGGGTAGAGGCCGGCATGAGGGCGCTGCTGTCCGTCTTCGACAAGACCGGGCTCGTCGAGCTCGCTGCCGGGCTCCGGAGCCTCGGGTGGGACCTCGTCGCGAGTGGCCACACCTCCGACGCGCTCGCGGACGGCGGGGTCGTGCACGTCCAGGTCGCCGCCGTCACGGGCTTCCCCGAGATGCTCGGCGGGCGCGTGAAGACGCTCCATCCGCGCATCCACGGCGGCATCCTCGCCGACCGCTCGGTTCCCGAGCACCTCGCGGACCTCGACGCGCAGGGCATCGAGCCGATCGACCTCGTCGTGTGCAACCTCTACCCGTTCCGGTCCTCGCCGTCGATCGAGACGATCGACATCGGCGGGCCCGCGCTGGTGCGCGCGGCGGCGAAGAACCACGCGCACGTCGCCGTCGTCACCTCCCCCGACGACTACGGTCCGGTCCTCGGCGAGCTCCGGGCCGACGGTGTGCTCTCCGACGCGACGCGGCGGCGGCTCGCGCGCAGCGCGTTCGCCCACACTGCCGCGTACGACGCGGCCATCGTGTCGTGGCTGGACGCCGACGACCCCCTCCCTCCGACCCTCCACCTCACCTTGGAGCGGGCCGAGATCTGCCGCTACGGGGAGAACCCCCACCAGCGCGGCGCCCGCTATCGCTCCGGGGCGAGCTGGTGGGACGCGGCGGTGCAGCACGGCGGCACCGCGCTCAGCTACCTGAACGTCTTCGACGCGGACGCGGCGTGGCGGCTCGCCCACGAAGTCGCCGCGGACGCCGGCGGCGACCCGGTGGTCGTCATCGTGAAGCACGCCAACCCTTGCGGCGCCGCAACCGCCGACGACCTCCTCACCGCCTACGTGCGGGCGCTCGACGGTGACCCGGTGTCCGCGTTCGGCGGGATCGTCGCGTTGAGCGGCGAGGTCGGCGACGAGGTGGCAGAGGCGATCGCGCAGGGTCCGCAGGCCGACGTCGTCGTGGCCCGCGGCTACACGCCTGGCGCGCTCGAGCGGCTCGTGGCGCGGCGCAAGGCGACGCGGATCCTGTCCGCGCCCGTGCCGGAGGAGGCCGGGCGCCAGGTGCGCACGCTCGGCGCGGCGGCCCTCGTCCAAGACGCCGACACCTTCGCGGCGACCCCGAAGGGGTGGCAGGTGGCGACCGCCCGCGAGCCGACGGAGGAGGAATGGGCGGACCTCGTGCTCGCCTGGCGGCTGTGCGCGCGCACGATGTCCAACGCGATCGTCCTCGTCGCCGGCGGCCAGGCGGTCGGCGTGGGCGCCGGCCAGCAGTCGCGCGTGGTCGCGGCGGAGCTCGCCGCGGAGAAGGCCGGGGAGAGGGTGGCCGGGGCGGCGGCGGCGAGCGACGGGTTCTTCCCGTTCCCCGACGGTCTCGAGGCGCTGGCCCGCCGGGGCGTCGGCGCGGTGGTGCAGCCCGGGGGGTCGGTGCGCGACGGCGAGGTGGTCGCGGCCGCGGACGCCGCGGGCGTCGCGATGGTGCTCACCGGCGAGCGGCACTTCCGGCATTGACGGCGCGCCTCCTCGACGGCGAGCGGCTCGCGGCGCAGGTCCGCGCCGACGTGGCGCGGCGCGTGGAGCAGCTCGTCGCGCGCGGCGTCCGCCCGGGGCTCGGCACCGTGCTCGTGGGGGACGACCCGGCGAGCGCGCGCTACGTGTCGATGAAGATGGCGGACTCCGCCGAGGTCGGCATCGCCAGCGTCCACGAGCACCTTCCCGCCTCCGCGACGCAACAGGACGTCGAAGCGGTCGTCGCCCGCTTCAACGCGGACCCCGGCGTGCACGCGTACATCGTCCAGCTGCCCCTGCCCGTCCACATCGACGAGCAGCGGGTGCTCCTCGCCGTCGACCCGGCGAAGGACGCGGACGGGCTCCACCCGGTGAACCTGGGGCGCCTGGTGGCGAGCCATCCGGGCGTCCTCCCGTGCACGCCGCTCGGCATCGTCGAGCTGCTCGCCGCCCACGACGTGCCTGTCGAAGGCCGCCACGCGGTCGTGATCGGACGTGGCCTCACGATCGGCCGCCCCCTCGCGCTGCTGCTCGCGTCGAAGCGGCCCGGCTGCAACGCGGCGGTGACGGTCGTGCACACCGGCGTCGACGACCTGGCGGGCCTGGTCCGGTCTGGCGACGTCGTCGTCGCGGCCGCCGGGCACGCGGGGCTGGTCACCCGTGACATGGTGAAGCCCGGCGCAGCGGTGGTCGGCGCGGGGACGTCGTTCGAGGGCAAGCGGCTCCTCTCGGACGTGGAGGCGTCGGTCGCCGACGTGGCCGGCTGGATCACCCCCCGCATCGGGGGGGTCGGGCCCATGACGCGCGCGATGCTGCTCCGCAACGCCGTCCTGGCGGCCGAGCGCGTCTAGCCGGGAGCGTCGAGCCGGGCGTGCCGGTCAGGCTGGCGGGGTGCCCGGCTCGGTGCCGAGCGTCTCGAGGATGGCGTTGAACGTGGGTGACGGGCGCATCACCGCGGCAGCGCGGCCGGGGTCGGGCCGGTAGTAGCCCCCGAGCTCGACGGGAGACCCCTGGACGGACAGGAGCTCGTCCACGATCGCCTCCTCGTCGTCTGCGAGCGCCTTCGCGATCCCGCTGAAGGCGGCTGCCAGCGCCAGGTCGTCGGTCTGGCCCGCGAGCTCTTGCGCCCAGTAGCGCGCGAGGAAGAAGTGGCTCCCCCGGTTGTCGATGGCGCCCACGCGCCGGCCGGGTGACTTCATCTCGGTGAGGACCCGCTCGGTCGCCCGGTCGAGGGCGGCGGCCAGCACGGCGGCGCGCGGATTGCCCGCCTTCTCGGCCAGGAGCGCCAGGCTGGCCGCCAGGGCCAGGAGCTCGCCGAGGCTGTCCCAGCGCAGGAAGTTCTCCTCGACGAGCTGCTGGACGTGCTTGGGCGCGGAGCCACCGGCCCCCGTCTCGAAGAGCGCGCCGCCCTCGAGGAGCGGCACGACCGAGAGCATCTTGGCGCTCGTGCCCACCTCCATGATGGGGAAGAGGTCGGTCAGGTAGTCCCGCAGGACGTTCCCGGTCACCGAGATGGTGTTCTTCCCGCGGCGGATCCGCTCGAGTGACGTGGCGGTGGCCGCGGCAGGCGCCATGACCTCGAGCGTGAGGCCCCCGGTGTCCTCTTCCGCCAGCACCGCCTCGACCTTGCGGATCAGCTCGACATCGTGCGGCCGAGTCTCGTCGAGCCAGAACACGGCCGGGTCGCCGGTCGCCCGCGCCCGGCGGACGGCAAGCCGCACCCAGTCGCGGACCGCCACGTCGGTGGTCCGGCAGACGCGGAAGATGTCGCCGTGGGACACCGGCTGCTCCAGGAGCGTGGCTCCCGACGGGTCGACCACTCGGACGGTGCCGCCGGAGGGGACCTCGAAGGTCGTGTCGTGGCTGCCGTACTCCTCGGCCGCCTGGGCCATGAGGCCGACGTTGGGCACGGAGCCCATCGTCGCCGGGTCGAGCGCCCCGTTCACCCGGCAGTCGTCGACGAAGACCCGGTAGACGTCGGCATAGCTGCTGTCGGGGATCACCGCGAGGGTGTCCGCCTCCTCGCCGTCGGGGCCCCACATGTGCCCGGAGCTGCGGATCATCGGCGGCATCGACGCGTCGATGATGACGGAGTTGGGCAGGTGGAGGTTCGTGATGCCCCGCGCCGAGTCGACCATGGCGAGACGGGGGCCCCTAGCCGCCTCGTCGTCGAACGAGGCACGGATCTCCTGGCCGCCGGGCGACGAGGCGAGACCGTCGAAGATGCTGGCCAGCCCGTCGGCCGGGTCGAGGCCCGCTGCGGCGAGGGCCTCGCCGTAGCGGGCGAAGGTCGCCGGAAAGAACGCCCGGATCACGTGGCCGAAGATGATGGGGTCGGAGACCTTCATCATCGTGGCCTTCAGGTGGACCGAGAACAGGACGCCGGCGTCCTTCGCCCGCGCCACCTGGGCGGCGACGAACCGCTTCAGGGCGTCGACCCGCATCACGGCTGCGTCGACGATCTCGCCGGCTTCCACCGCGACCCCGTCCGCGAGGACGCTCGACTCCCCGTCGTCGGTCGCCAGCACGATGCGCAACGTCCCGGCGTCGGCCACGACCACCGACCTCTCGGTGTGGCGGAAGTCGTCGTCGTCCATCGAGGCCACTGCGGTCTTGGAGTCGGGCGACCACGCACCCATCCAGTGCGGGTGCGCGCGGGCGTAGTTCTTGACCGGAGGGGGGACACGGCGGTCGGAATTACCCTGGCGCAGCACCGGGTTGACCGCACTGCCCTTGACGGCGTCGTAGCGGGAACGGACGTCGTGCTCCTCTGCGGAAGAGGGGTTCTCCGGATAGTCGGGCACGGCGTACCCCTGCGCCTGGAGTTCGGCGACCGCCGCTCGCAGCTGCGGCACCGAGGCCGAGATGTTCGGCAGCTTGATGATGTTGGCGTCCGGGCTCGAGGTGAGCGCCTGCAGCTCCGCCAGCGCATCGGGAACTCGCTGGTTCTCCCCGAGGCGCTCGGGGAACGCGGCCAGGATGCGGCCGGCAAGCGAGATGTCCCTCGTCTCGATCGTGACCCCGGCGGTGGCTGCGTAGGCGCGCACGATCGGGAGGAGCGAGTACGTCGCGAGCGCCGGCGCCTCGTCGGTGTGGGTGTAGATGATGGTCGGTGTGGTCACGGTGCTCCGCTTCGCGTCGGTGGCGTCCGGTGGCGTCCGGTGGTCGGGTGGTGACCCCTTCCAACCAGGATCACCACGTCACCCAGGATCACCACGTCACCCAAGATCACCACGTCACGGCCGTCGGTGCCAACCGGCGGCGCCTCGAAGGGCTCGGGGGCCCGGGTAACGTGCAGGCCATGGCCTCAGATTCCCCCCTCCACGTCACCGTCACCGGCGCTGCCGGGCAGATCGGCTACTCCCTGCTCTTCCG
>JAKATJ010000087.1 GCA_021828005.1 Actinomycetes bacterium
TCGCCGAACCCCGAACCGATGCCCTGACCGAGCAGTTGGTGGACGAGCGCGGCGACCGGCATCGGGGACTCGAGGAGTCGCGCCTCGCCGAGCCCGAGATCGAAGTCCTTTCGCAGCAGCCGGGTCGTGAAGGTCGGCTCGAAGTCCATGTTCACGAGCGCCGGGCTCTTGTAGCGCGTGAACGGGGAGCCGAGAATGGACGCGTTGAGGAAGGCGAGGAAGTCCGCGCGCTTGACCCCGCCTTTCTGGGCGAGCACGGTCACCTCCGCGAGCGACTGGATCACGACGCCGAGGTGGAGGTTGTGGCACAGCTTGACGAGCCGTGACAGCTCACCCTCACCGACGTAGGTGACCTCCTTCACGATGTGGCGGAGCGCCGTCTCCACCTCCTCGAAGGTCGGGCGGGGGCCCGAGACCACCATCGAGAGCTGGCCGGCCCGGGCGACCTTCGGGTTGCCGCTCACGGGAGCGGCGAGGAACCCGACGAGCCGTTCGTCCGCGGCAGCCCGCGCCGCCGCGGAGGCGTCCATCGAGACGGTCGAGCAGTCGACGATGATGCGCGGGACCTCGGAGCCCGTGAGGAGCCCCTCGTCGCCGACGAGCACCTTCAGCAGGTCGTCGGACGACGCGACCGTGATGAACACGACGTCGCGGTCCGCCAGCTCGCCGATGGTCTCGGCCACCTTCGCACCCCGCTCGACGAGCGGTCCCGTCTTGGACCGGGTGCGGTTGAAGACCTTGACCTCGTGCCCCGCCCGAAGCGCACGTGCGGCCATCGCCGTTCCCATCCGGCCCGCGCCGATCCAACCAAGCGTCTGAGCCGGGCCGCCGGGCCCGGCAACCGTTTGCATAGCGCCCAGTATCCGAAACGGGACTGCCAGTGTCAAGCGCACCCCGTCGGCGCACGCCACCGACCTCCCCGGGGCACGCTGGCGCGACGGGTTCTGCCGCGGCGCGACCGCTCCTTCGCCAGGGACCCGCGGCGCAGAACCGGGTCCCAGCTGGACGGTCGTCAGCGCCGCTCCGCGCGTACGGAGGCGGTGGATCCGCGCACGACCAGCTCCGGCCGGAGCTGCACCACCTTGACAGGGGTGCCGGAATCACGGAGGCGCCCGAGCAGCAGCTCCGCGGCATGGACCCCGATCTCGTAATGGGGGATCCGCACGGTGGTGAGAGGTGGGTTCATCCGGTCGATGAAGGGCATGTCGTTGAACCCCACGATCGAGACGTCCTCGGGACATCCGAGACCCGCGCGCTCAGCGGCCGAATAACAGCCGAGCGCCAGCATGTCGTTGCCCGCGACGATCGCCGTGGGACGGTCCGGCACCGAGAAGAGCCTCCGCGCGCAGCGCTCCCCCTCCCCGATCGAGAAGCTCTCGGCGAACGCCACGCTCCGGTCTTCGAGATCGGCGCCGGTCTTCTCCATCGCCGAGACGAACCCTTCGTACCGTGCGTGCCCGGTCGACATGGACTGCGGGCCGGCGATGTGCCCGATCCGTCGGTGGCCCAGGCTTCGCAGGTGCTCGACGACCAGCCCGACACCTGCAGCGTCGTCCACCGAGACGGACGAGAACGTGCGATCCTCGACGACCCGGTTCAAGAGCACGAAGGGGACGCCCGCGTCCTCGAGCTCCGCGAGGCTCGTGTCGTGCCGGTGCGCCGTGGCGAGGATGAGACCGTCGACACGCCGCTCCACCATGCTCTCGAAGATCCGGCGTTGCCGGTCGGGGCCTCCTTCGGTGTTCGCGAGCAGGGCGACGTAGCCGTCTTGGAACAGGCGGGACTCGATCCCCCGCACCATCGGAGGGAAGAGCGGGTTGTCGATGTCGGGGATGACGACCCCCACGGAGTTCGTCCGCCGCGTCTTGAAGCTCCGGGCGAGGAGGTTCGGCTTGTAGCCGAGCGAGGTCGCCGCTGCGGTCACGCGCTCGACGGTCTCCTGACGGACGAGCGCCCGGGTCGCGTCATTCAGTGCGCGGGAGGCCGTGCCCGGGTGCACCCCCGCAGCCTCCGCCACCTCGCGAAGCGTCACGGCGTCTCTTGGCATCCTGCCACCACCGCCCTTGCTACGTCCGCCTCCAGCGGGACGATAGCGCGCGGCGGCCTTTGCCGGCTGCTTCCGCGTGATGGTCGGCACTGCGCGTGCCTTGGATCGTCAACGTTCCCCGGAGGGAGCGAGGCCGGACCGGGGTGCGTCAGAGAGCGTCAGCCCCCCTCGACTCGGCGTCGCGGACGCGCCGGACCATGAGCTCGAGGAGCGCCCACATCGTCTCGGGATGGGACAGCGCGAACGGGCGAAAGACCGGCTGGGTCAGCATGAGGCACCGCACGTCGGTGTCGGCGGTGACCGTCGCCGATCGTGGAGCGCGGTCGATGAGCCCCATCTCTCCGAAGAAGTCTCCAGGCTCGAGCACACGTGCGACCTTCCCCCGGACGGTGACCGTGGCCCGGCCTTCGGCAATCACGGTGAAGATCGTGCCCTGCTCGTCTTCTTCGGTGAGCACGGTGCCGGCCGGGAACGCCCTGTCGTGGACCTCGCGTACGAGCTTTTCGAGGTCGCGCTTTGGGACCATCGAGAACAAGGGCACCGTCGCGAGCACTTCCGAAGGGTTCGACATGGCACGCGATGGTACGCCTCCGGGCGCTTTGGACGCTCGTGCGTCGGCTGGTCGCGCCGCCACCGCGTGGTCAGGCGAACCTCAGGACCCGCACGTGCCCGACCCGCTCCGTCACGGCTTCGAAGGTGTCGCCGCGGTCGGCGGAGCGCCACACTCGGCCGTCGGGCGTCCCGAGCGCCACCTCGCCGCCTCGGGCGGCCAGGCTGCCGGTGTCGAGGTTGAACGGGAACGACGGAGGCAGCCCGCCGCCGCACGGCTCGAACGGGTCGCCGAGGTGTGCCGCACGGTAGAGGCAGCCGTCGCGCGTGGACGGTCCCGTCGACGCGGTCACGTACGCGACGTCGCCGTCGACAGCCGTCGCCCGGCAGTAGCCCGAGTGGAGACCTTCGGTCGTCCATTGCCAGGTGGCCCCGTCGTCCGAGCTCCATCCGAAGCCCCTCGCGGCCGCGGCCACCACGACACCCGCCTGGCCGGCCACGACCTCGTGCACGTCGTCGTCTGGCACGATGACCTCGGTCCACGTCGCGCCGCGGTCCATCGACCGCCAGACGCCACCGACGTGCACGCCCACGAGCCACGTCCCTGCGTCCGTCACCGCCATCGAGCGAAGGTCGGGGCTCGAGGCCGCCGGGTTCTTCCACCCGGCGCGCCCGGGGACGGCGTCGAAGGACTCCAGCGTCGACAGCTGGCCGTCGAAGAGATCCAGCCTGGCGAGCCGGGCGCCCTCGAGACCGACGAGCAGCCCGCCGTCGACCGCAGCCATGCTCTGGGCTTTCCCGAGCTCGACGCGGGCGATCGGGGCCAGCTCGTACTCGTCGACCCTGGCGATGCGGTCCCCGTCGAGCAGCACGTACGCGCCCCAGGCTCCGGACCCGGCGCCGATCGCGATCGCGCAGACCGAGACGTCTTCAGCGATCGAGATCTGCCGGTCCAGGTCCTCCAGATGACCAGTCGTCCCGAGAAGCAGCATCGCTCTGTCCTATACCAAAGAACCGAGTCCTGCCCAGCCACCGGGTTCCTGCACGGCAGGGATGCACGGAGCGCGCCGCTCGCGCCGGGTGGAGCCGCGTCACGAGGCGCGAACGAGGCTCGGCCCGGGGCTGTCGGGCCGCAGCCGGCGGGCGACGTCTTCTCGGAGGTCGTGCCCGAGGCCGGGGCGGTCCGAGGCCAGCACGTAGCCGTCCCGCCAGACGAACGGCGGGTCGGCAAGCTCGTCGTAGATGCCGTCGAGGCGTTCCACGCCCTCCATGATGCGGAAGTTCGGCGAGCACAGCGACAGCTGGATCGAGGCGGCGGTGATCATCGGCCCGCCGTAGACGTGCGAAGCGATCTGGACGTAGTGCGCCTCCGCCATCGTCGCGATCTTCTTCGCCTCGAGAATGCCGCCGACCGTGCCGACGTCGAGGTTGAAGATTGCAGCGGCCCGGCAGGCGAGGAGTCGGGCGAAGTCGTACTTCGACGTGAGCCTCTCACCGGTCGTGATCGGGATGCTCGTCGCGCGGGCGACCTCGGCGAGGGCCTCCATGTCCTCGGGCGGCAACGGCTCCTCGAACCAGAGAGGGTCGTAGCGCTCGATGCGGCGAGCGAAGCGGATGGCGCTCGCGGGAGTCATCTGGCCGTGGGTGCCGACGAGGATGTCTGCTTCGTCGCCCACCTCGTCGCGGATCGCGGCGACGACCGACTCGGCGGTCGAGAGGGCTCTGGGAGAGAACTGGAGGGGCACGCGCTGGCCGAGCGCCTGCTTCTCGCCGATGCTGAGCGAGAACGGGTCGAGCTTCACCGCGCTGAAGCCGAGATCCACGTAGTGGCGGGCCCGTGAGGCGGCGCAGGCGGGGTCGAGCCAGAGCGCTCCGAGGCTCCGCTCGAGATCCCGCTCCTCGTCGTCGGCGTAGAGGTACGTATAGGTGCGAACCTTGTCCCGCACGGCGCCGCCGAGCAGGCGGTGCACCGGTTGGCCGACGTCCTTGCCTACGATGTCCCAGCACGCCATGTCGAGCGCGCTCAGCACAGCGAGCTTTGTCTGCTCGGGAGCGTGGCTGTAGCCGGTACGGCCGTAGATCTTGTCGAAGAGCTCTTCGGTGTTGTACGGGTCGTGGCCGATGAGGGCCTGGTCGACGAGGTCCTCGATCTCGGCGCAGACGACCTACCAGCGGAAGGGGTGCGACAGCAGCATCATCTCTCCGTACCCGGACACGCCAGCGTCGGTGTCGAGGCGGATGACCATCCACGTCCGGCCGCCTCGAGCGGGAGGCGGCGGGGCGATCGGGAAGGTCTCGACGCCGGTCACCTTCACGACGCTCCCTCCGATCGGGGCACCCGCGGCCACGATCGATGGGCGGCGCACCGCCGGCGGGACGTCCCAGAGGCACTCACGCGCTGGTGCTCGACGACGGCGCGCTCGACGAAGGCGTGCTCGACGACGGCGCGCTCGACGAAGGCGTGCTCGACGACGGCGTGCTCGATGACCCGGCCGCGACGGCCTTGGCCCAGGTCCGGTCGGCTTTGCCGGACGGGCTCCGGCGGACCTCGTCGACGAAGAGCACCCGGCGCGGGCGCTTGTGGTCCGCGAGGACCGCACCCACGTGGTCGATGACCGCACGCTCGGTGAGCTCGTTCCCCTCGTGCAGGGAGACGAGCGCGACGACCCGATGCCCAAATCGCTCGTCAGGCACCCCGACGACGACCGCGTCCGCCACGGCCGGCTGGGTCAAGATCACCTGCTCGACCTCTTCGACGAAGACCTTCTCGCCGCCGGTGTTCACCACCTCGCTCCCCCGGCCGAGCAGCGTCACGTTCCCGTCGGCGTCGATCGTCGCCATGTCTCCGGAGATGACATGTCGCACGCCGTCGATGACCCGCCACGTTCGGGCCGTGCGCTCCGCATCGTGCAGGTAGCCCACGGGCATCGAGCCAGACGCCGCCAACATCCCCTGACTCCCTGACCCGGGTTCGACGTCGTGGTCGTGCTCGTCGAGGATCCGTCCGGTCGGCGTCAAGCGCGGCCGGGTCGAGAGGGGATCCTCCCCCGGGCGGGTGATGGCGAGCGCGTACGGGCCGCCCTCGGTCGACGCGATGATGTCGGTGAAGGTCACCTGCGGGGCGAAGCGGGCGATCCCAGCCTTCACTTCCGGGCTCCAGACGACTCCGGCGCTCGCGATGCGCAGAAGGCTGGACAGGTCGTAGGTGTTTCCGCTTCGCTCCGCACGCTCGAGCGCAGCGAGGATCGGGCGGGCGAAGGCGTCTCCGACGATCGACAGGTCGACCACGCGCTCCTCTTCGATCAACCGGCACAGCTCGTCGGGGTCGAGCGAGCGGGACGTGGCGAAGACGACGCACCCGCCGAGCAAGAGCGTGGCGATGCTCTTGAAGAGGGCCGTCGTGTGCATGAGCGGAGCGGCCGGCAACGACCGCGGCGCCCGCCCTTCGCCGACGACCTCCGCGGCCAGCGTGGCAGCCGCAGAAGCGCAGCGGGGGATCTCGAGGTCGAACGCCAGCCAACCGTTCACCGAGATGGGTGGACCGAGCACGTCCTCGTGCCGCCACACGACCCCTTTCGGATAGCCCGTCGTACCTCCCGTGTACAAGATGAGCTGGTCGTCTCCGCTTCGCTCGACACGGGGCGCCGGATCCGCCGACTCCAGGATCGACTCGTACTCCTCGGCTTGCGGGGCGAGCGCCGCGCCGTCCGGCACCTCGACGAGGTGCACGGGCCGCCCCAACCTCGGTGCCACCGCCACCAGGCGGTCGGCGAGCGAGCCGTGGAAGACGACGACCCCGGCCTCGGCGTCGTCGAGAAGGTGGAGGAGCTCTGCCTCCTGGTAGCGGTAGTTGACGTTGATCGGCACGGCGCGGAGCTTGAAGGCGGCGTAGACGACCTCCAGGTACTCGATGCAGTTGTACAGGTCGATGGCCACGCGGGAGCCGGGTCCCACTCCCCTCCTGCCCAACGCGGAGGCAAGGCGCGCCGCCCGCTCGTCGAACTCCGCCCAGGTCAGCCGGCGCGCGCCTCGCACCAGCGCCTCGGCATCGGGCACTGCGTCAGCCACGTGCTCCCAGACGGTCGCGATGTTCTCGTCCACGGCACCCCACCGTTCTCCGGAGCGCTCGCCCCCGGGCCGCGCGCCGACCCAACCTGGCCGGCGTCCGGGGCGCCCGCGCTCCGCGGACGGCGCCCAGGTCCGACGGACCCGGCGCCGAGCGTACCCGGCACCGCCCGATCCCCGGGCCATGCGCCGCTACTAGGGGTGGTCGACATGCACGACGGCGGCGGCACACGCTCGGAGACCGTGGCCGCCTTGCCGAAGATCATCACCGGGCTCCGGGAGAAGGGCTACGGCTTCGTCTCGATCTGCGGATCTCAGGCGACCTCCTCACCCCAGACGAGCGCCGTCGACGCCTTCGGGCACGCGCCCGCGCCCGGCACGCCGTCCACTTCCGACACCCCGTTTGCAGGTGCCGCGCGGACCTCGAACGGCTACTGGCTCGCGGAGAGCGGCGGCGTGGTCGCGAACGGCGTCCCCTTCTACGGCTCGATGGGCGGACAGGCGACCGCCGACCGGTTCTTCGCCATGGTGCCGAGCCCGGGCGGACGCGGGTATCTCGTGGTCGGGCAGCACCGCGCCGCTCCGCGCTGACCTCTGACCGGCCGGCCGGGGGAGCACGAAGACGGGACCCGCCCGCACCCGCTAGAAAGTGCCGGGACAACCAGGAGGCGCGCGTTGAGCGGTGCGACGAGCCGGGAGCAGACCGTGGGCGCGGCGCAGGCGGGCGCGAACTTGGTCGCCATGGGCGACCGCCTGGTCCCCGACGAGAGGTTCCCGGAAACTGCGCCCAGCGGCGACCGGAGTCCCGACGCGGGGCGCGACGAGATCCGCTTCCGGGGAGGGGACGCCGAGCCCCGTCCCGGGGCGGACCTCCCCGCCTCGAGACGGGGCTGAGGGAGAGGGCCGACGTGCGCGCCGCGCGGATGGTCGGACCGGGGCGGTTCGTCGTCGCCGACGAGTCGGACCCGGTCCCGCGCCCCGGCGAGGTCGTCGTGCGCACGCATGCGGCGTCGATCTGCGGCAGCGACCTGCACAAGGTCTTCGAAGGGACCTACGAGGGGGACTTCCCGGCGCCGATCGGCTTCCCGGGCCACGAGGGGGTCGGCACGGTCGTCGAGTCGAGGTCTGGGCGCTTCCACGTCGGCGACGCGGTGCTCACGGTGCCGCTGCCGGGTCTCGGCGGCTGCTACGCCGAGTTGCAGTCCGTCGGCGAGCTCTTCCTGGTGCCGTTGCCGGTCGGCTGCGACCTCGGCCGGCTCCTCATGGCCCAGCAGCTCGGGACGGCGCTGTACGCGTTCCGCCGCTACTGGCCCGACGGCCGGCCGGCGACCGGGCTCGCCGTCGCCATCGTGGGCGCCGGCTCGGCGGGCCTGTTCCTCCTCCAGCTGGCGCAGCGTGCCGGCTTCTCACTCGCGATCGTCGCCGACCGCGACGCGAGACGCCTCCGGGTCGCGGCTCGGCTCGGCGCCGACGTGCTCGTCGACACGACGTCCGAGTCCTTCCCCGAGTCGGTCGCTGCGGCGACCCGTGGCGTAGGGGCCGACCTCGTGATCGAGGCGGCCGGCCCCGACGAGTGCCGGACCGCGTGCGTCGAAGCCGTCCGCGACCACGGTCGCACCGGGTTCTTCGGGCTGCCCGAGCACCCCGGCCTCGTGCCGTTCCCCCTCGCCACCGCGTTCCACAAGGGCGCGACGATCGAGATGGCCGGCAGCGCGCAGCTCGAGCCGGGCCTGCGGGCGTTTCGGGACTCGGTCGAGCTCATCGCCACCGGCGCGATCGAGGTCGGCCACCTGCTCGAGCCGCGCTTTCCCCTCGGCAAGCTCCAAGAGGCGATGGAGGCGGCGCGCGACCACGCAGGGATCAAGGTGTCGATCGACGTCGCGTTGGACCGCTGAGGCGGGGTGTCAGCTCCCGGCACCCCGTACGAGCCCCAGGACTTGCTCGTGGAGG
>JAKATJ010000088.1:0-6933 GCA_021828005.1 Actinomycetes bacterium
GGGTTGGCGTGGTCCGAACTGGGAGGTGCCAAGAGCATGACGGGGTCTTCGGACGGGGTCGTCGCGGCGCTGGAGGCGGGACTGCCGCCAGGTGCAGTCGTGACCGACCCGGACGTCGTCGAGCGTTACCGCTACGACCGCGCCCTGACCATCCGGCCCGGGCGCCCGCTGGCGGTCGTGCGGGCGACCTGCACCGCGGACGTCCAGGTCACCCTCGGGGCCGCCTCACGCTTCGGCGTCCCGGTGGTGACCCGGGGCGCGGGGACGGGTCTGTCGGGGGGTTCGACGGCGATCGACGGGTGCATCACGCTGTCCACCGAGCTGATGAGGTCGATCACGGTGGACGCGGCCGCGATGGTCGCGACGGTCCAGCCCGGGTTGCTGAACGCCGAAGTCAAAGCGGAGGTGGCGCGCCACGGCCTGTGGTACCCGCCGGACCCGTCCTCGTTCGAGATCTGCTCGATCGGAGGGAACCTGGCGACCAACGCAGGCGGGCTGTGCTGCGTCAAGTACGGCGTGACGACCGACTACGTGCTCGGGATCGAGGTCGTCCTGGCCGACGGGCGGCTCGTCCGGCTCGGTGGCCGCACGGTGAAGGATGTGGCGGGGTACGACCTGAAGCGGCTGTTCGTCGGGTCGGAGGGGACCCTCGGGGTGATCACGGAGGCGACGCTGCGTCTTCGCCCTCGGCCGCCGGCGCTGTGCACGGTGGCGGCGACGTTCTCCGACGTCGTCGACAGTGGCCGGGCGGTGACGCGGATCGCCTCTGCGATGCGACCGGCAGGGCTCGAGCTGATGGACGGCGCGGCGATCGCCGCGGTCGAGCGGGTGAAGCCGATGGACATCGGGCCCGATGTCGGGGCACTGCTGATCGGCCAGAGCGACGTCGGCGCCGACGAAGCGGGATTGATGGCCGAGGCGTGCGAGCAGGCGGGCGCAACCTACGTCGCGGTCACCGACGACCCCGACGAGGGGGAACAGCTGATGGCCGCGCGCCGGATGGCGATCCCGTGCGTCGAGCGCCTCGGCTCGGTGCTCATCGAGGACGTCGGTGTGCCGATCCCGGAGATCCCGGCGCTCATCTCCGAGGTCGGCCTTGTCGCAGAACGCCGATCGACGTTGATCCCGATCATCGGCCACGCGGGCGACGGCAACTTCCACCCCCTCGTCACGTTCGATCCGGCCGATCCCGCAGCGACGGAGCGGGCCGGCCTCGCCTTCGACGACGTGATGAACGTGGCGTTGGGGCTGGGCGGGACGATCACCGGCGAGCACGGGATCGGAGTGCTGAAGGCCGGCCACCTCGCGACCCAGCTGGGCGCGGTCGCGTCCGAGCTGACCAGGACGATCAAGCACGCGCTGGACCCGCAGCACATCTTGAACCCCGGGAAGTGGGTATGACCGCTGTCCTGTGTGCGTGCATCTGGATGGTTCCGGAAGGGCGCACGGACGCCTCGCGGCTCAACTCACCGGTGGCGCCGACGCCCGGGGTGGCGCTCCATCGTCGCGTCGAGGGCGCCGTCGTTAGAATCGGGCACGGGGGTGGTCTCGAACAAGTGGGGGCGAGATGATCGCTGCGAGCTTCGGCGCCTACGGGGGCTTCGGGCTCGTCTTCATCATCGTGATCATCGGGCTCTACATGCTGCCGACCATCGTCGGGGCAGTGCGCAGGGTCGTGAACATCGGCAGCGTCGCCGCCGTCAACCTCCTCCTCGGCTGGACCCTGATCGGATGGGCGGTCGCCCTGGCCATGGCACTTCGCACCAACCCGCCGTACGCGTACCCCCCCTCAGGCTGGCAGCAGGGGCCCGTCCCTCGGCAGGGTCCGATGGCCGTCCCCCCGGGGTGGTATCCGACACCCTACGGGTCTGGACACCTGCGCTGGTGGGACGGCTACTCCTGGACGGCCGCCTACCGCCCCACCGGGGGGCGCCCCCCGGGCTCTTGTGAGCAACCCGACCAGCCTCCTGAGCGATCGACATGGCTGCCGCCTTCGTGAGGCGGTGTCGTTGCCGTGGTCGTCGCCCGGCGGGGGCGATGCAGGCTGTCTCTGGACAGGGGGGACAACTCGAGGCGGCGACCGGAATCGAACCGGTGTACGGGGCTTTGCAGGCCCCTGCCTGAACCACTCGGCCACGCCGCCGGGAGAGGGGTCAGCCTACCGCTCCGCCGCCGGCGCCCCGGAAGCCGCCGCGTCTCATCTGCTCTTGTCTCTTGCCGTTGCCGTGGCGGCGAGCCGCGGGAGGCTCGACGGTGCGGAGACGGGCCCGGGTGGCCTGCGCCGCAGAGGGCTGCGACACTGACGGAGCCCCCGGTGCCACCCGACAGGCACGCACCGTGATCGCCTGTGAGGTTCACGCGGGTCGGGGCCCCCGCAGGGTCGGGAGCGACGCGGGTCGGGGCCCCCGGCAGGGAGAGATCATGAAGAGGGAGCGACGCAACGATGCGGAACCCGATGTTCGTATACGACGAGGAGATGGCGGACCTCATCTTCGGCTACTGCCGTGAGCGGCTGGCGCTGGACCCGGTCCCCCTCGATTACGGCGGCTACTCCACCCCCCTGCACGACGTGCTCGACGGCCTCATCTCGCCGGACGGCAACGAGCCGGCTCGGGTCCTCCAGCTGTTCGCCGACCGTCTCGCGACCGCAGTGATCTCGTCGGACAGCCCCAGGTTCGTCTCGTTCATCCCTGCAGCGCCGACCAAGGCGAGCCTCTTGTTCGACATGGTGGTGTCGAGCAGCTCGCTGCAGGCGACCTCCTGGTTGGAGGCGGCCGGGGCGGTGTGCGCAGAGAACCAGGCGCTCGGTGTCATCTCTCACCTCGCCGGGCTCCCCGAGGGCGCGGGCGGGTGCTTCGTCTCGGGCGGTTCGGCCGGGAACCTGTCGGCGCTCATGGTCGGCCGCGACACCGCCCGGATCCGGGGGCACCAGACCGAGCGACCCAGGTTCGCCTGCACCGAAGAGGCGCACTCCTCGGTCGGGAAGGCGCTCCACGTCCTCGGGGTCGAGCCGTTCCTCGTCGCTGCCGTCGACCATCGGCTCACGGGTGAGGTGCTGGAGGCCGCCCTCGGCTCCGGTCGGGAGGGTGCGGCGGACGTGGTCGGCGTGGTCGCCACCGCAGGCACCACCAACGGAGGCATCGTCGACGACCTGGCGGGCGTCGGAGCCGTCTCCCGACGGCGGGGACTGTGGTTCCACGTCGACGCCGCCTACGGGGGCGCCGCGTTGTTCGCGCCGACCGTCCGGCCGCTCTTCGACGGCGTCGATCTCGCGGACTCGCTCGTCGTCGACCCGCACAAGTGGTTGTTCGCACCGTACGACTGCGCGGCGCTCGTCTATCGTCAGCCCGCGCTCGCGAAGGCCGTGCACACCCAGGACGCTGCCTATCTCGACGTGATCCACGAGGCCATGCCCGGTTCAGAGCACGCCGCCGGCTCGGGGGCCGGACAACCGAACGGAGAAGAGCCCTGGAACCCGACGGACTACGCGTACCACCTGACGAGGAGGGCGAGAGGACTGCCGTTGTGGTTCTCGCTCGCGGTCTACGGGACGAATGCGTACCGTGACGCCGTCGAAGCGGCGCTCGCCAACGCGAAGGAGTCCGCCGCACTGATCTCGGAGACCCCGTACCTCGAGCTCCTGCGGGAGCCGACACTGTCGATCGTGCTCTTCCGGAGGAAAGGCTGGTCACGCGCCGACTACGAGACCTGGTCCGCCGAGCTGCTCGCCGGCCAGGTCGCGTTCGTGACCCCCACCACGTGGGAGGGCGAGGCTGCGGCGAGGCTCGCGCTGCTGCACCCGGACACGACGGTCGACGTCGTCGCCGAGATCGTCGACTCGATGGCGTGAGCTGCGGGAGGGTCGTTACGCTGGGCCGGCCATGAGCGTCGGGGCGAGGAACGAGCGTGTCGTGGCGCCCACAGGCGAGCGGTTCGACGCCTACGCGTTCGTCCCCGAGGGAGGGGGACCGGGAGTCCTCCTCCTGCAGGAGATCTTCGGCTTCGAGGAGTTCCTCGAGTCGAGGGCTCGGCTGCTCGCCTCGCTCGGGTACTCGGTGCTCGTCCCCGACGTGTTCTGGCGCGTGGAGCGCAACGTGTCGCTCGGCCACGACGAGGCGGCGCTCCAGGTGGCGTTCGGGTACATGGGACGGTTCTCGGAGATCCCGAAGGACGTGACCACCGCCGACCTGGTCGCCGCCCTGGCCCACCTGCGGACGTTGCCCGAGACGACCGGGAAGGTGGCGGTCGTCGGCTACTGCCTCGGGGGGCGGCTCGCGTACGAGGTCGCCGCTGCGTGCGGGCCCGACGCGTCCGGGCCTGATGCGTGCGTCAGCTACTACGGGTCCGGCATCGCCGCCGAGCTCGATCTCGCCGAGCGGATCGCGTGTCCCGTCCTGTTCCACTTCGGCGGCTCGGACCCCTACCTCCCGCGCGAGGAGATCGACGCGATCACCGCGGCCTTCGCCGGGCGCCCGGGGACGGAGGTGGTGGTGCAGGAGCGCGCGGGGCACGCGTTCGAGAACTCCTTCGCACCGATGTTCTCCAACCCCGAGGCTGCCGCAGCTTCCTGGCCGGTCACGCTCGCCTTCCTCGACAGGACGTTGCGTCCGTGAGGCTCGGCAACATGTACGGTCCCGGTTCGACCTTCCTCGGCGTGCCTGAAGCCGATCTCGACGACCCCGCGACCTACGCGGGAGCTCGAGCGGTGGTGGTCGGGGCGCCCTTCGACGGCGGGACGTCGCACCGGCCGGGTGCCCGTTTCGGTCCGCAAGCCATCCGGCTCACCGACTACCTGCCCCACGACGGGAGACGGCCGCACCTGGCCCTGGGGGTCGACCCGCTCGAAGAGCTCGGCGTCGTCGACGTCGGGGACGTCGAGATGCCCTCCGGGGAGACGGAGCGATCGCTCTCGAGGCTCGCCGACGCGGTCGAGCGGGTCGCTCGGAGCGGCGCGCTGCCCGTCGTGCTCGGCGGTGACCACACGGTGACGTTCCCCGACGTGACGGGCGTGGCGCGCCATGTCGGATGGGGGAGGGTCTCCGTCGTCCACTTCGACGCGCACGCCGACACGGGGAACACCCAGTTCGGGTCCCTCTACGGCCACGGCACGCCGATGCGCCGGCTGATCGAGTCCGGGGCCACGCGCGGCGACCGGTTCGTCCAGGTCGGCCTGCGCGGGTACTGGCCCGAGCCGGAGACGCTGCAGTGGATGGCCGGGCAGAAGATGCGCAGCTTCGAGATGACGGAGGTCGTCGAGCGCGGCCTCGAGGCGTGCCTCGGCGACGCGCTCGCGCTCGCGACCGATGACTGCGACGGGGTGTTCCTCTCCGTGGACGTCGACGTCGTCGATCCCGGGCTGGCGCCCGGCACCGGCACCCCGGAGCCCGGCGGGCTGTCGAGCCGGCAGCTGCTGGACGCGGTGCGACGCATCGCCATGCAGGTGCCGCTCGCCGGGGTCGACGTGGTCGAGGTCTCACCGCCGTACGACCACGCCGAGGTCACGGCCTACCTCGCCAACCGGGTGGTGCTCGAGGTGCTGTCAGGGGTTGCGTGGCGCCTGCGCGAAACGGCCGGCGCGATCCCCGCGCGCCGTCCAGGGGCGCCGCTCCTCGAGGGCCGCTCAGCCGACGGGGAGCGCTGAATCAGGCGCAGGCTGTCTTCGCGGGCGGCTTCGCGTGGAGGGTCGAATAGGGCACCGGGTGCGGCGGCGCGACGACGTGCACCTTCTCGTGGTACCGGCTGAACGTCCATGTGACGGTGTAGCGCTGCGTGCCCTGGAGCACCACGCCGCCTCGAAGGCTGCGCGGCAGGCCGGTGGACGTGTCGATCACCAGCACGGCTGAACCCTCCGTCTTGTGGGACCTGCTTGTCCTCAGGGCTGCGCCGACCACCTCTTCGGACGGCGGCGAGGAGCCCGCGAGGGGCCGGCTCGCCGAGGGGATGATCGCAGAGCGCAACTGCGAGGCGTTCGAGCCGGTCGTGATCCCCACCTCGAATGTCCTGTACGGCTTGTCCCCTTTCACGACCTCGACCCACGTGCCTGGCAGCGACGTCGCCCGCGGCGCCGGGACCCCCAGCTCGTCGACGACCGCGACGAGGTTGCCGCGGAAGTAGACGACGCCCTGCACGAGCCGGAGCTCGAAGATGCTTGTCCTGTTTGTTGTCGCGCTCCGCACCGGCCTGCACTGCTGCCGGATGAACTGTTGCCCGCCGTTGGGCGCCGCGTCGCCCTTGATGTCGTCGGGGGCGCCGAGCACCGACGAGAGCTCGACGTAGTGGTAGGTCCCGGCGCTGCGCGCGGACGCGACCGCACGGCGCACGAGCGCGCGGGCAGCCACGGCAGGGCTTGTCGGCGCGATGGCGGCTCCGATCCCGATGCCGGCACCGATCGCGACCAGAAGGACTCCTGCGAACGCGAGCGCTCGGCGGTTTCGACGGCCGCGCTCCTCGGGCGACAGCGGAGGTCGCGCCGGTCGGGGGGGGACGTAGGGCCAGCTGTAGGGCAGCGGGGCCTGGCGCTGCCCGTACGGGTCGCGGGGGTAGCCAGAGGGCGTCCCGGTCGTCTGGTAGGGGTTCTGGTAGGGGCTCTGCTGCTGGTAGGGGTTCTGCTGCTGGTAGGGGCTCTGCTGCTGGTAGGGGTTCTGGTAGGGGTTCTGCTGCTGGTAGGGGTTCTGCTGCTGGTAGGGGTTCTGGTGCTGGTAGGGGTTCTGCTGCTGGTAGGGGTTCTGGTAGGGGTTCTGCTGCTGGTAGGGGTTCTGCTGCTGGTAGGGGCTCTGGTAGGGGTTCTGGTAGGGGTTCTGCTGCTGGTAGGGGCTCTGCTGACTGCCGCTCGATGGTGACTCGGAGTCTCCGTACAGCTGGCGCGAAGGCCCGAACCATTGGTGCTCGCCGAGCTCCGGCGGTGTGGGCTGCTCTGCGTCGGCTGCGGGCTGC
>JAKATJ010000088.1:7033-8530 GCA_021828005.1 Actinomycetes bacterium
GGGCTGCTCTGCGTCGGCTGCGGGCTGCGTTGTCGGTTGCTCCGGATCGGCGCCGGCAGCGCTTGTCGTCGGCACGTCAGACATCGCACGGCAGCGTAGGACGTGGCCTGGCCATCCGCAGCGCGGCTGCAGCGCGGCTGCAGCGCCGAGGAGCACCATCCGCGAACGCGTCACACCGCCATGTCAAGCTCGCCCACATGGCACCCGGCATTCTGTGGCACGAGCAGGATCTTCTTGCGTTCGACCTCGAGACGACCGGGGTCGACCGGTTCACGGACGTGCCGGTTTCCTACGCGCTCGTGAACGTGCGTGGAGGGGAGGTGGTCGCCAGCGACGCGTCGCTCGTGGACCCTGGTCGCGACATCCCTCCCGAGGCGTCGGGGGTGCACGGCATCACGACCGAGCAGGTGAGGACGCGGGGAGTCCCTCTCGGGATCGCGGTGCGCCATGTCGCCGGCAGAGTGCTCGACGCGTCGTTGCAGGGCGTTCCGATCGTGGGAATGAACCTGGATTTCGACCTCACGATGCTCGACGTCTGCTACCGGCGGGAGACTGGGCGAGGTCTCGAAGACGACGGCTTCTGTGGACCGGTGTTCGACGCGCTCGTGATCGACCGCCACGTCGACCGGTACCGGCGTGGGAAGCGCACGCTCACGGACCTCTGCACGTGCTACGGCGTCGTGATCGACCACGCCCATGACGCGGCCGCGGACGCAAAGGCCGCTGTCGACGTGGTGCAGGCGATGTGCAAGCGCTACCCAGAGCTCTCCGCGCGACCGCCCTTGGAGCTGCACGCGGCTCAGCAGGCGTGGCACCGTGAGTGGAGGGCATCGTTCGCACGGTGGCGGCTGAAGGCGGGGCTGAGCCCAGTCGTCGACGAGGACGGACGGTGGCCGATCGCGGCCGCCCCCCGGACGTCCGGGACGCAGGCCGCAGTCTGACCCTGGCGGTCCCCGCGCCGAACGCTGCCGCTGCGCCCGTCGGGTGCCAGGATGTGGGGATGCGGGCGTGGGAGGTTGCTCGACCGGGACCGATCGACGGCCATCCGCTCCGTCTGGTCGAGCGCCCGCTTCCGGTGCCGGGACCCGGCGAGGTGAGGGTGGACGTGCGCGCGTGCGGCGTCTGCCGTACCGACCTCCACGTCGCGGAGGGCGACCTCGAGGTGCGCCGTCCCGGGGTGGTCCCGGGCCACGAGGTGGTCGGGACGGTGAGCGAGCGGGGTCCCGGCGCCCAGCGCTTCCAGCTGGGCGATCGTGTGGGCGTCGCATGGCTCGCGTCGACGTGCGGCACGTGCCGGTTCTGCCGGCGGGGCGAGGAGAACCTGTGCGTGCGCGCCACGTTCACGGGCTGGGACCGAGACGGCGGGTACGCCGAATCCACGGTCGTGGACGAGCGGTTCGCCTACCGGCTTCCCGAGAGCTCGAGCGACGACCAGGTGGCGCCGCTCCTCTGCGCCGGGATCATCGGGTACAGGGCTCTCAAGCGCGCGGCGCTCCC
>JAKATJ010000089.1 GCA_021828005.1 Actinomycetes bacterium
ATCTTCCGCGGGTGTCGATCAGGTGCCGTTCGGGCGGATCCCCGAGGGCGTGCCGGTGGCGTCGAACGCCGGGAGCTACGCGAGACCGATGTCCGAGCACGTGCTGGCGATGGCCCTCGCGCTGGCGAAGCACCTGCCTCAGCGGCACTCCGACCTCGTGTCCGGAGTCTTCGACCAGCGGACGCCGAACCGGGAGATCTGCGGCTCGGTCGTGAGCATCCTCGGCTACGGCGGCATCGGCCGGGCGAGCGCGCTGGCGTTCAGAGCCCTCGGCGCGCGTATCCGCGCCGTTGCCCGCTCACCGGTCGCCGACGACTGGGTGGAGCACGTGGGAGGCGCCGAGGCCCTCGACGAAGCGCTCGATGGTGCGGACATCGTGGTGATCGCTCTTCCGCTCACCCGTGCGACCCGTGGGGCGATCGGCGAGCGCGAGCTCTCGCTGATGCGGCCCGACGCCGTCTTGGTGAACGTCGCCCGGGCGGCCATCGTCGACGAAGACGCGCTGTTCCGCCACCTCGTGGACCACCCGACGTTCCAGGTGGGCATCGACGTGTGGTGGGACGAGCCCAGGGGCGGCCCGTTCTCCCCGCGACTGCCGTTCCTCGACCTGCCCAACGTGCTCGGCTCCCCGCACAACTCGGGCATCACCGAGACGTCGATGGTGGACGCCGCGCGCACGGCCGCGGCAAACGTCGTGAGAGCGCTCAGGGGGGAGGCGGTCCACCACCTCGTGGAACGGAGCGAGTACGTGGGCTGAGTTCGACGGCGCCGACGACCCCTTGGCCGGACTCGGGGGTCATCGCCGGAGGCGGTCGAGCTCCCGTCGGTCGCGCTTGGTGGGCCGGCCGCTCCCGCGCGCCCGCGCAAATGGGGCGCCGACTCCAGGCGGCTCGGGCGGACTGCGGTCGACGAGGCAGGTGGCGGCGAGCGCCGCGCCGACGCGCTTTTTGATCGGGTCCACGACTTCGAGGTCGCGGATCCTGCCGCGGGCTCGAGCGGCGACGCGGTCTCCAGGCACGACCCTGGTCGCGGGCTTCGCAGCGGCGCCGTTCACCCTCACGTGGCCGCCACTGCACGCCGCAGCAGCGTCGGCTCGCGTCTTGAAGACCCGGACGGCCCACAGCCATTGGTCCACCCTCGCGGACTCCACGCCGACGATCCTGTCACCGACGGCCGACGTGCCCCTTGCCAGCCGGGACGCCGTTGCTCGCTCTCGTTGCGATATCGTTCCCTGCATGGTACGCCGCCTCGTGTTCGCGGGCGCGCTGCTGGTAGCCGGATCCGGGTTGGGGGCTCTGGGGTTCACCACCGTGAGCACCGCCTCACCCGACGCCCCCGGTCCCGGCAACACCGCCCGGCTCGCCTCCTGCTCGTACTCGGCGATCCAGCCCTTCCTCTACTCCGCGGGGCATCTCACGATCGCGACCGACGCGCCCGCCTACCCGCCCTGGTTCGAGACAAACCGGCCGTCGGACGGCAGAGGCTACGAGAGCGCCGTCGCCTATGCGGTCGCGAAGCGCCTCGGGTTCAAAGCGTCGCAGGTCAGGTGGGTCGTGGAGACATTCAACGCGTCCTATGCACCGGGCCCCAAGCACTTCGACTTCGACATCAACGAGATCTCGGTGACGCGGACACGAGCCAAGGCCGTGACCTTCAGCACCGGTTACTACACAGACGAGGAAGCTCTCGTCGCGCTCAAGGGCTCGCCGATCGTGAAGCACCACTCGCCCAAGGAGCTCCGGACCTACGTGTACGGGGAAGAGATCGGCACGACCAGCCTCCAGTACATCGACGAGAAGATCCACCCGATCCACACCCCCGAGACGTTCACAACGCTGAACAACGTGAAGTCCGCGCTCCAGGACCACCGGATCGCCGCGTTCGTGACAGACACCCCCACCTCGCAGTACATCGCCACAACAGAGATCCCGCACGCCACGGTCGTCGCGCAGTTCCCGGTCACAGGGCAGCACTACGGGCTCTTGTTCCAGAAGGGTGACAAGCTCGCGACGTGCGTGGACAAGGCGATCGTCCACCTGAAGCGTGCCGGCGTCCTGCGCCGGCTGGTCAAGAAGTACCTGCGCGTCTACACGTCGATCCCCGTCATCAAGCCCTGACCGAGATGGTGCGCCCTCGGGCGGGCACCGGGGGGCCGTCGTGACGGGGACGCAACCAGGCGCTGGCGGCCCGGCGGTCGCCGCGGGCGGCGGCCCGGCTCTGACCGAAAGCGGCGGGGCGGAGGGCGAGCTGGGCGTGGGCGCGTTCTCGCGGAGCCGCAGAGGCCGACTGCTCCGCTCGCCGCGCGGCGCGCTGGTCACGTCGACGGCCAGCACCCTCGTCGTGCTGGGCGTGATCGTGGCGGCATTCCTCCTGGCCCCCGGGAGCCGCGCCGTGCGCTCGACCTACTTCAACGTCCACGACATGTGGCGGGCGTTCATCGGTGACCCTCACGAGGGCTTCTACTCGGTCGGGAGAGGGCTCGTCGTGAACATCGAGATGTTCATGATCGGCGAGGTCCTCATCTTGGTGCTGGCGCTCCTCGTCGCTCTCGTCCGCCAGTCGAAGTCGCCCGTCCTCTTCCCATTGCGGATGATCGCCGTCGCCTACGTCGACTTCTTCCGGGGGGTGCCCCTGATCCTCGTCATCCTGGCCATCGGCTTCGGCCTGCCGGCGCTCTACCTCCCGGTCGTGTCGTCGCAGTCGGCGTTCGTCTACGGCGTGCTGGCCCTGGTGCTCGCGTACAGCGCCTACGTCTCGGAGGTCTACCGTGCGGGCCTGAACTCGGTCCCGCTGAGCCAGATCGCCTCTGCCCGGTCACTCGGCTTGCGCCCGCGTACCGCGATGCGCCACGTGGTGCTCCCCCAAGCGGTGCGGACCATCATCCCGCCGCTGCTGAACGACTTCATCAGCCTCCAGAAGGACACCGCCCTCGTCGCGGTGCTCGGCGCGGTCATCGAGGCGAACCGCGCGGCGGAGATCTACTCGAGCACGGTCTTCAACTATTCCGGTTACACCGTCGCGGCCCTCCTGTTCCTCCTGCTCACGATCCCGCTTGCGCGCTTCACGGACCACCTGATCGCGCGGGACCGCGCCCGGCGCCTCGCGGGGGCGACGTGATCCGTCCCGCGCCCCGGACGGCCGCGGCCGGCGCGGCGGCGTCCGGCACCTCGCAGGCTCCGGCAACCGGGAGCGCGCTGCGGATCGAGGGCGTCCACAAGGCCTTCGGCGCCAATCGCGTGCTGAAGGGCGTCGACCTCGCCGTCGACACCCACCAGGTGATCTGCCTCATCGGCGCTTCGGGCTCGGGAAAGTCGACGCTCCTTCGCTGCGTGGACCTGCTCGAGACCATCGACGCGGGCCGCGTCGTCTTCTTCGGGCATGACGTCACCAACCCCGCCGTCGACGAGATCCTCGTTCGTCGTCAGATGGGGATGGTGTTCCAGTCCTTCAACCTCTTCCCGCACCTCCGCGTCCTCCGCAACATCACGCTCGCGCCGGTGAAGGCCCTGGGGATGACCGTTGCCGACGCAGGGGAGGAGGCCATGGCTCTCCTCTCCCGGTTCGGGCTCGCGGACAAGGCACGCGACTATCCGGACCGCCTCTCCGGCGGCCAGCAGCAACGCGTGGCGATCGTGAGGGCGCTGGCCATGCACCCGAAGCTCATGCTCCTCGACGAGGTGACCAGCGCACTCGACCCCGAGCTCGTCGGAGAGGTCCTCGACGTCATCCGCGAGCTCGCTGCCGGGGGGATGACGATGCTCATCGCGACCCACGAGATGGGGTTCGCGCGCGAGACCGCGACTCGGGTCGTGTTCCTCGAAGACGGCGTCATCGTCGAGGAAGGGCCGCCGAGCCAGGTGCTCGACGCGCCGCAGGACGAGCGGACCAAGCGCTTCTTGGGGCGGGTGCTGAGCGCCGGAAGGATGTAGCCGGTTCGCCGCACGGCACGGGTCAGCCCAGGGTGCCCCGCCGGTCCCGGCGGCGTGCCACGCTGCCGGGACCGGCTGGTCACGCTCAGGGAAGCACCTCGTCGAGCGCTCGCTCCAGGACGTCGAGCCCTTCCTCCAGGAGGTCGTCGCCGATGACGAGCGGGGGGAGCAGGCGGATGACGTTGCCCCACGTCCCGCACGTGAGCACGATCACGCCGTTCGCATGGCACGCGCGCGCGACCGCCTGCGCCGCGTCCGCGTCGGGACGAAGGCCGTCGGGATCGGCGAGCTCGATGGCGAGCATCGCGCCGCGCCCGCGCACGTCCGCGACGGCGGCGTGCCGCTTCGCCATGGACTCGAGCCGGGGCCGGGCGTTCGCTTCGATCCGGCGGGCCGCCGCCGGCAGATCGAGCTCGCGCATGGTGCGGATCGTCGCGAGCGCGCTTGCGCACGCGACCGGGTTGCCGCCGTAGGTGCCTCCCAGCCCACCGGGATGGACCGAGTCCATGACCTCGGCGCGGCCGGTCACCGCTGCGAGCGGCATCCCCCCGGCGATGCCCTTCGCCGTCGTCACGAGATCCGGGACCACGCCTTCGTGCTCGCTCGCGAACCAGGCGCCGGTCCGGGCGAACCCTGACTGGATCTCGTCGGCGATGAACACGATCCCCTTCTCGGCGCACCATGCGGCGAGCGCGGGCAGGAACCCGGGCGCCGGGACGATGAAGCCTCCCTCCCCCTGGATCGGCTCGATGAGGACGCACGCGAGGTTGCCTGCCCCGACTTGCACCGAGAGCTGCTCGATCGCACGGGTTGCGGCCTGCTCCCCGGTCATGCCCTCCGGGTCCCGCAGCGGGTAGGACACCGGTGCGCGGTACACCTCCGGCGCGAACGGGCCGAACCGGTCCTTGTAGGGGAAGCTCTTCGCCGTGAGCGCCATCGTCAGGTTGGTCCGGCCGTGGTACGCGTGGTCGAACACCGCGACCGCCTGGCGACCGGTGGCGTGGCGTGCGATCTTGACCGCGTTCTCCACCGCCTCCGCACCGGAGTTGAACAGGGCGGAGCGCTTCTCGTGGTCACCCGGGCAGAGGTCCGCGAGCTCCTCGCAGACGGCCACGTAGCCCTCGTAGGGCGCGACCATGAAACACGTGTGGGTGAAGCGCGCGACCTGCTCGCTCACCGCCTGCACGACCGCCGGCACCGCGTGGCCGACGCCGGTGACGGCGATGCCCGACCCGAGGTCGATCATGCAGTTTCCGTCGACGTCGCGCACGATCGCTCCTGAGGCGCCGTCGACGTACACATGGATGGTGCTGCTGACGCCCGCCGCGACGGCGCGCGCACGTCTCGACGCGAGCTCCTTCGAGCGCGGACCCGGGATCTCGGTGACGAGGACCCTCCGCTGGGGGATCGCGTCGCGGGCCGCATCGGTGTCCACCTGGGTCACTGCGCACCTCCTACAGGGCCGTTCCGTGGGTCAGCGGCCACGCTGGGCAAGTGTAGGTCCGAAGCCCGAGGCCGCTCTCCGTCGCTCCCACCCGGCGCGGCGGCCCACGCCCTCGGCGAGGGACAAGAGCCGCCGAGGGGGCTCGGACGCCTCGCATCGCCCACCGCGGGTCAGACGTCGCCGCCGGCGAGGGTGGCCACCAGCAATGCCTTGATCGTGTGCAGCCGGTTCTCGGCCTCGTCGAAGACGAGCGAGCCAGGGGACTCGAAGACGTCGTCGGTCACCTCCAACGCCTCCAGCCCGCGCCTTGCGAGCACGCGCCGTCCGATCTCGGTGCGCGCGTCGTGGAAGGCGGGGAGGCAGTGGAGGAACCCGACTCGCGGGTTGCCGGTGGCCTCGACGAGCGCGGCGTTCACCTGGTAGGGGAGGAGCAGGTCGATCCGCTCGTCCCACAGCTCCTCGGGCTCGCCGAGGGAGAGCCACACGTCGGTGTAGAGGTAGTCGGCCCCCGAGACCGCCGCCCGGGGGTCGTCGGTCACGCTGATGGACCCGCCCGAGGCAGCTGCGAGCGCCCCCGCCTCGGCCCACACCTCCGCGGCAGGCCGACGTAGCGCCGGGGCCGCAACGCGCACGTCCATGCCGACGAGGGCCCCGGCGGTGAGGAGCGAGGCGCAGGTGTTGTTGGCCGCGTCGCCGAGGAAGCAGACCGAGACGTCCTGGAGCGGGCGGCCCGCGTGGTCCCGCATGGTGAGGAGGTCGGCCATGCTCTGGGTCGGGTGCCACTGGTCGGTGAGCCCGTTCCACACCGGGACCCCGGCGTGGGACGCGAGCTCCTCAGCGTCGGATTGCGAGAACCCCCGGAACTCGATGCCGTCGAACATGCGCCCGAGCACGCGGGCAGTGTCCTTCGTTGACTCCTTCACCCCGAACTGCGTCTCTCCGGGCCCCAGGTAGACGGCGTGGGCGCCCTGGTCGCGCGCGCCCACCTCGAACGCCGAGCGGGTCCGGGTCGAGGTCTTCTCGAACAAGAGCGCCACCGTCTTGTTCTCGAGCCGCCGCCGCTCGCGCCCGGAGCGCTTCTCCTCCCTGAGCTTCGCCGCGAGGTCGAGCACGGCCCGGTACTCGTCGGCGGTGAGGTCGGAGTCCTTCAGATAGCTACGACCGAGCAGGTCCATCCCACATTTTCCATCACGGGCCGGCCGGGACGCGCCCGGAAGCGTCGAGGGCGAGATGGCGCGCGAGGAAGAGGGCGCTCGTCTCGAAGGCGTCCGCCGGCAGGCCGCCATGGTCGCCCGGGTGGGCGACGAGGCGCTTGTCGCGCGATCCCAAGCACTCCCACAGCGCGACTGCCACGTCGTGGTGGAACATCCGGTCGTCCCACTGGACGAGGAACAGCACCGGGCAACGCACTTTGGGCGAGTCGCGCGCGATGCGCGCCCGCGTCGGTCCCGTGAGGCCCATGAGCCCGAGCACCGCCGCGCCGATGCGATCGTCGGCGGCGACCACGGGCAGCCCGATGATCGTCCCCATGGAGACTCCCCACCAGCCGACCGGACCGTTCCCGATGTCAGGGAGCGACCGGAGCGCGTCCAGGGTGGCGCGCCAGTCGTCCACCATCGCGTCGGTCATGGCGTCGCCGTCGTTCGCCCACAGCTGCGCGAATTCGGCCAGCACGAGGGCGGGCGGCGCGGGCGGGCCGGATCGTCGCGCGCCGTGCACCGGCCCGTCGATGGCGGCCGCCGCGATCCCGTGCTCGCGCACGAGCCGCCGGGCTATGGCGACGACGTAGTCCTGGCGTTTCGACCCGGACCCGCCATGGCCGAGCAGGACGAGCGGGCGCGGACCTTCGCCCACTGCCGGCGTCCAGAGGAGCCCGGGCACCCGACGGTCGTCGCGCAGCACGTCGAAACGGCGCTGGCGCACGTCTGCTCCGAGGAGGTCGTCGGCGAGCCAGGCGAGGCCGGGGCCACGGTTGCGGACGCCGTCGAGGCCGAAGGGCGAGCCCGTGGCCCTACGCCTTCTCGACCCGGGCGAGCACGTTGCGCCGGCGGAGCTGGCGGACGGCCCTGCGTGCGGCCTCTTCGGGCAGCACCGCGGCGAGCGCCTCGCCGGTCGTGTGGACCCGCATGGAGAGCGCCTCCGCTTCGGGCCGGGTGTAGGCGAACAGCGCCATGCAGGCGCTCTCGACCTCGTCGAACGTCGTGAAGTCGCTGTCCATGATGATGACGGCGAAGTCGCCGTCGAAGAGCTGGCCGAGCTTGTCCGCGAGCTCGCCGTCGAGCACTTCTCGACGGTCGAGGTCTGGAAAGGAAAGCGGGCTCACGGCTCCTCGCGCGACGGCGGACGGCGGTCGACCCGATGCTACCGGCGTCGAGGGCGAGTCAATGGGGGCCCGCAGCCGCCCGGCGAGACCCCGGGTTGGCCGACGCGCGGCTCGACGGCGTGCCGGGGCGCGACGGGGGCGCGAGCACGAGCGTCGCTCGCCGTCGGGGCACGACGTAGCCGTTGTCGACGAACCAGCGGGCCGAGTCCTCGATGGCGTCGCGCGCGGGCCGGGATCCGTAACCGAGCTCCGAGCGGGCTCGCGAGTCGTCGAAGGTCATCGTGGTCGTCGACATCCTCGCCGCCTCGAGCGGCACCCAGGGTGAGCGGCCGAGGATGCGGCCCTGGACCACCTCGGAGGCGAGCCCCGCGGCCAGCGCGACCGCCTTGGGGAGCCGGCGCGTGACCCGCCGCGCCCCGGTCACGGCCGCGAGCGCGTCGAGCAGCTCGCGCATGGAGAGGTTGTCGCCACCGATGATGTAGCTGCGCCCGATCCTCCCGCGTTCGAGCGCCAGCAGGTGCCCGGACGCGAGGTCGTCGACGTGGGCGACGTTCACCGCCGTGTCCACGTAGCCCGGGATCCTGCCGTTCAGGAAGTCCACGACGACCTTGCCGGTCGGAGTCGGGCGGTGGTCGCGCGGCCCCAGGGGGAACGTCGGGAGGACGATGGTCACCGGCGCGCCCTGGGCAGCAGCCCGCAGCACCTCGTGCTCCGCGACGTACTTGGACCGCTTGTAGTGGCCGAAGAGGTGCGAGATGTCGCCGACGCTG
>JAKATJ010000090.1:0-4937 GCA_021828005.1 Actinomycetes bacterium
ACGAAGGTCGAGCCCGACCCTGCCTTCCCCCGCCACATCCTCACCGTCCGGGGCATGGGCTACAAGCTTGTGCCCTGAGCTCCGCCGCAAGGCGCGTTCCGCCCCCCTGTGGACCCGCCTCGGACTGAGGGCACGGGTCACGGTGATGTTCGCCCTCGGCGCGCTCTTGCTGTCGGCGAGCATGGGCGCGCTGAGCTACTTCACGACTCGCCACGTCCTCGTCAGTGACAGCGACAGCGCGGACTTCCGCCTCGCGTTCGAGAACGCCACATCCGTGGCTCAGCGCGTTGTCGCGACAGCCACAATCGTCCAGACCCTCACAAAGGTCACCACACCGAACTCGCACTCGCTCCTCGAAGAACGCGGGACATGGTACGAGCGGACATTCAACCTGACACAGGACGACATCCCGGTCTCGTTGCGCTCGATGGTGATCAACCACTCAACCGCGGCCTCGCAGACCTACACCCTCCACGGCAGCCCGCAGATCGCGATCGGCATCCCGATCAAGTCGATCCACGGCGCGTACTTCGAGGTCTTCGACGTCGGGGACCTCGCCCACACCTTGAACGTCTTCGCGCTCGGCCTCTTCGTCGCCGGCATCGTGACCACCGCGCTCGGGGCTGCGCTCGGCAGGTGGGCGAGTGGCCGCTCGCTCCGGCCGCTGACCGGCGTGTCGCGTGCGGCGGTCGCCATCGCGGGTGGTGAGCTCGACACGCGGCTCGGCTCGACGGGAGGCGACCCGGACCTCGCCGCGCTCACGAGCTCGTTCAACCGGATGGTCGACCAGCTCCAGGAGCGCATCGAGCGAGAGGCGCGCTTCACCTCCGACGTGAGCCACGAGCTGCGTTCCCCCCTCACCACGTTGGCCGCGAGCCTCGGGGTGCTCGAGGGCCAGGTGGAGTCGCTCAGCCCGCCCGCGCAGCGCGCCTTGGAGCTCCTCTCCGCAGACGTCCGGAGGTTCCAGCGGATGGTCGGTGACCTCCTCGAGATCTCGCGTTCGGACACCGGCTCGGCCGAGATCTCGCTCGAGGAGGTCGACCCCGCCGAGCTCGTGAGACGTGCCGTCGCCGCTGTCCACCGCTCGCTGCCGATCAACACCCCGCCACCGACGGTGGAGGTCGACCCAGCGGTGAGCGGCACCCACCTATGGGTGGACAAGCGGCGGTTTGAACGGGTCATGTCGAACCTTCTCGAGAACGCTTCGCTGTACGGGGGCGGTGCCACGGCGGTGCGCGTGACGCCGGGCAACGGCAGCGGCGGCCGGAGCCATTCGGTGCGGGTCTCGGTCGAAGACAGCGGTCCCGGGCTCCCGCCCACCGAGCGAACGAAGGTCTTCGAGCGCTTCTACCGTGGGAACGCGGCCTTCCAGCGTGGTGCGGGCACGGGCACCGGGCTCGGTCTCGCCCTCGTCGCCGAGCACGTCCGGCTCCACGGGGGCAAGGTGTGGGCGGAGGAGGCCGAGAGCGGCGGCGCGCGGTTCACGATCGAGCTCCCCGGCCAACCTGCCGAGCCGGACGACGAGCTCGCAGACGGAAACGGCGCACGGTGAGACGCACCGTTCGAACGCGCAGCATGCTCGCCGCGCTCGTCGCCCTCGCCGCAGGCGGGCTCGCGCTCAGCGCGTGCGGCATCCCGACGCAGCGCACGGCCAGCCCCATCTCCACACGCGGCACCCACATCAGCCTCCCTCACACCCAGCCGACGATCAGCCCGTGCACAAAGAGCGGCTGCATCCCGATCGACGTCTATTTCGTGACGGCCGGCGGGCGCCTCAAGCCAACTGGCCGCGTGGTTCCTCGCGACGCCACGCTCGCGACGATCATCCACTCCCTCCTGTCCGGCCCGACCACGGCAGAGCAGGCGCTCGGGATCCGGACGACGCTCGGCACCGGCATCCGGCTCCTGTCCGCGACCGTGACCGCCAAGAAGTCTGCGACGCTCGACTTCAACACACACTTCTTCACACTTTCAGGCACTCAGGAGGTCTTGGGCGTCGCGCAGGTCGTCTACACGGTGAACTCGATCATGCCAGGCGCCGGGGTCACCTTCGAGATCGAAGGTGGGCCCATCGAAGTGCCGGTGGAGTCCGGAGCGCTGGCCACGACGTTCGCCGTGCACGAGTCGCAGTACGCCTCGCTGCTCACAGTCACGACGCCGACGACGACCACGACCCCCTGACGACGAAGCGTTGACCGAGGGTCGGCACGTGGCATCGCGTCAGCCCGTCGCCTCCGCCCGCCGCGTCAGCCCGTCGCCTCCGCCCGCCAGCGCACCCGCGGCGCGGCGATCCAGAGGTGCTCGAGGTCGTAGAAGGAACGGACGTCCTCCAAGAAGACGTGGACGACGAAATCCCCGTAGTCCATCAGCACCCAGCCGGCGTCCCGCAGCCCCTCGACGCTGAGTGGAGAACGCCCGTTTCGAGCCTTCACCTGATGCTCGACCTCTTCGACGAGGGTGCGCACCTGACGCACGTTCCGCCCGCTCGTCACGACGAACGCGTCCACGACACCGAGCGCCTCTTCCATCGCGAGCACGACGGTGTCGTTGCCCAGCTTCTCGTCGGCCGCCGCTGCGGCAACGAGCGCCGCCCCGGGCAGGGTCAACGGACCATGTCCACGACGACGACGGTCGCGACGAGGAACGCCACGAGCACGGCGATGCCTCCGAGGGCGTACAGCAGCCGCAGGCGCCGCGCCTTGCGTCGATCGTGATGGATCCTGCGGCGGTCCGGCGACGGTCGCTCCTCGCCACCTGCCCCGGGCACCTGCGGCGCGACCGGCACCTCGCCTGTGCCCATGACCGACCCTCTCATCTGCTGACAGCGTACAGACCGCGCGAGCGGATGCAACGGATCACCTCCGGCGGCACCAGGTCTTCGACCGGCAATCCTTTCTCCAGACGCTCACGCACCTCCGAGCTCGACACGTCCACCGTGTCGTCGGCCACGTAGACCGTCTTCCAGCCCGGGGGGGGCAGAGCGACGCTGCGCGGGCGCGCCACCACCGCCAGGGTGACCGAGGCACGGAGGTCCTCGACACGCCGCCAGGTGCTGAGGCCGTCGACGAGGTCCGCTCCGACGATGAGGTAGAGGTCGAGGTTCGCGCCTCGTCGAGCCGCGTCGGATCTGAGTTGGTCCACCGTGTCCGCCGTGTAGCTGGGCCCGCCGCGATCGATCTCGATCCTCGACGGCTCCGCAGCTGGCACCAGCGGCGCGATGGCCTCGACCATGGCGAAGCGGTCCTCGGCGGGGGTGACCGACCGCAGCGGGACCTTCTGCCACGGCTCGTTCGCGACGACGAGGAGGACCCGGTCCAGGTTCAGGGCCCGCACGCACGAGGTGACGACGGCGACGTGCCCGCAGTGCGGGGGGTCGAACGTGCCTCCGAGCAGGCCGACGCGCTCGGGGCGCGACGGCGGCCGGCCCCCGGTCGGCGCGTACGCGCCCTGATCACGAGTCTGGCGGGGTATCGGTGCAGCGTAGGCACGCGAGCACCCCCTTGCGAGGGACCTACGCTGTGCCCATGCCGGCGATGCAGACCAGGGGATCCCACGGGGAATGGCGCACCAGCTCCTGGCGGCAGCTGCCGGCCGCGCAGCAGCCCGACTGGCCGGATGCCGAGGAGCTGAAAAAGGCGGAAGCCACCCTTGCCGCGCTGCCGCCGCTGGTCATCGCCAGCGAAGCCCGCCGCCTCACCTCCGCGCTGGCCGCGGTCTCGAGAGGCGAGGCCTTTCTGCTCCAGGCGGGCGACTGCGCCGAGTCGTTCCGGGAGTTCAGTGCGGACGCGATCAGGGACAAGCTCAAGGTCGTCCTGCAGATGGCGGTGACCCTCACCTACGCCGCCGGCGTGCCGGTGGTCAAGGTCGGGCGCATCGCCGGCCAGTTCGCCAAGCCCCGGACGTCGCCAGTCGAGCGAGTCGGCGGGATCGAGCTGGAGGCGTTTCGGGGGCACATGGTCAACGACGAGGCGTTCGACGCTTCTGCACGTCGCCCCGACCCCGGCCGCCTCGTGGCCGCCTACCACCAGGCGGCGGCCACGCTGAACCTGCTGCGCGCGTTCACGAAGGGAGGTTTCGCGGACCTCTCGCACGTCCACGGGTGGAACCAGGAGTTCGTCGCCTCGTCAGCCGAAGGGCGCCGCTACGAGCAGATCGCGACCGAGATCGACCGTGCGCTGCGGTTCATGGCCGCGTGCGGCATCGACCTCGTCGCCGAAGAGGGCCTGCACGAGACCGACTTCTGGACCAGCCACGAAGCGCTCATCCTCCATTACGAGGAGGCCCTCACGCGTCGGGACTCGCTCACCGGCGACTGGGTCGACACGTCCGGTCACTTCTTGTGGGTCGGGGAACGGACGCGTCAGATCGACGGGGCCCACATCGAGTTCGTGTCGGGGGTGATCAACCCAGTGGGGGTGAAGCTCGGCCCTTCCGTGACCCCCGAGGAGGTGCTCGACCTGTGCGCGCGGCTGGACCCCGAGCGCACGCCAGGGCGGCTGACGTTGATCACCCGGGTGGGGATGCACGGGGTCGCGGACACGCTGCCACCGTTGATCGACGCCGTTCGGGAGGCGGGCCACCCCGTCGTCTGGGCGTGCGACCCGATGCACGGCAACACGTTCACGAGCGAGAACGGCCGGAAGACCAGGCGCTTCGAAGACATCGTGGCGGAGCTGCGCGAATGGTTCCGCGTGCACCGCGCGATGGGCTCATGGCCCGGCGGTGTGCACGTGGAGCTCACCGGCGACGACGTGACCGAGTGCCTCGGCGGCGCGGAAGCGATCGTCGAGGACGACCTCGACCAGCGCTACACCACGACGTGCGATCCGCGACTGAACGCGCGGCAGTCGCTCGATCTCGCGTTCGACGTCGCGGAGCTGCTGCGGTCCTGACATCGTGCGCACCCGCCGCTGCGGGCTGCATCCGGCACGGCGCGC
>JAKATJ010000090.1:5037-8361 GCA_021828005.1 Actinomycetes bacterium
GGACGCCAGGACGCCAGGGTAAGGCCGTCTGGGCGCCGAACGGCCGTGTTACGCGAGGTCGGAGACGAACCGTTCGAGCTGGCGCAGGGTGCGGCACTCGACGACCCTGTCGCAGTGGGCGGCGTACTCGTCCACGATCGAGTCGCCTGATCCCCAGTACTGGCGTGGCTCGGGGTTCAGCCAGTAGACGTGTCGCGCCCTGCGCCGGAGCTCCTCGAGGACCCGGGCGCCGGACGCGTGGTAGTTGTTCCGGGCGTCACCGAGCACCAGCACCGTCGCGCGCGAGGTGACCTCTTCACCCCACCTTCGGTCGAACTCCTCGAGCGCGTGCCCGTAGTCGGAATGTCCGTCCAGCCACACGACGTCGGCTTCGGCGGTGATCCGGCGTACAGCGACCGAGGGGTCGTCGGCATAGTCGAAGACGTGCGTCACCTCGTCGATCCCGTCCACGAACACGAAGCTGCGGACCTTCGAGAACTGCGTGCTGATCGCGTAGACGAGCTGCAGCGTGAAGCGGGCAAAGGAGGCGACCGACCCGGAGACGTCCGCGATCACGAAGATCTCGGGCTTGGAGGGCCGCGGGTGGCGGAAGCGTGGCTCGACCGGCACGCCACCCGTCGAGAGCGATCGGCGGACCGTCGCGCGAAAGTCGAGCGGTCCGCGACGCCGGTGCCGCCGCTTCCGCCCGAGCCTGACTGCGAGCTTCCGGGACAGCGGGTGGAGCATGCGCTGAAGGGTCGCGAGCTCCTCGCGACTCGCATGCATGACGTCTACGTCCTCTGGAAGCGAGCGCCGGACCGACCTAGCGAGCGCCTGCGCCCCGCGGTCGGCCACGAGAAGGCGCCTGATCTCGGCTTCGATGGCATTGCGGAGCGCGGCGATGCGTACGCGGTACTCGTCGGCGAGGAGCCGCTCCTCGAACACCGTCAGCTCCTTCTCCCGGCGCGCCTCATCGAGCAGACGCTCGAGCAGCCCTTCGAGGTCGAGGTTCCGGAGCGTCCGGTAGAGGTAGTAGGTCCCTCCGACCGGCCGACCGGGTTCCATGCCGGCGTAGCGGTCGACCGCCGCACGCGCGAGTGCAGCCGCGAGCGCACGGTCTCCCTGGCGGATCGCTTGGAGCAGCATGGCAGCGAGCTCGGCTGCGCTCATGGGCGCTGGCCCGCCAACAGCGGGCGTCGCCGCGCGATGAGCGCTCTTCTCGGGGTCAGCGGTCGCATCCCCGTCTACGACGCGGGGCGAGAAGTACACCTCGAAGGCCGTCTCGAACGCCGGCCAGTGGGCGCCAGACTTCACGAGCGTCGCCCCGAGAGCAGCCTTGAGCGCGTCTCGGTCTTCCAGCGGCACGTGGTGGACCGCCCGAGCGGCGTCCAGGTGCTCGGTCAACGAGACGGGCAGCCCTGCGCTCCGCAGCTCGCCGATAAACCCCGACATCAGCTCAAGCATCGGCGGCGAGAAGCTCCTTTGCGGCGCGCTCGATGTCCTGGCGGTACTTGAGGAGCACGTGCAGGGTCCCGCGCACGGTCGCGGCGTCGATCGAATCGAGCTCGAGCACGACGAGCGTTCGGGCCCAGTCGAGCGTCTCGGCCACCGACGGGGGCTTGCGCAGTTCGAGAGAGCGGAGCGACCGGACGATGCGAGCCGCCTGGTCCGCAAGTTCCTCTTTGATGCCGGGAACGCGCCGGAGCACGATCTCCCGTTCGAGCTCGAGCTCCGGGTAGTCCATGTGGAGGTACAGGCAGCGCCGCTTGAGCGCTTCGGACAGCTCCCGGGTGTTGTTGGACGTGAGGAACACCATCGGCACCCGCGTCGCGCGGACCGTCCCCAGCTCGGGGATTGACACCTGGTACTCCGAGAGCACCTCCAAGAGGAGTGCCTCGGTCTCGAGCTCCACGCGGTCGATCTCGTCGACGAGCAGCACGGTGGGCTCGTCGCTCCGGATCGCCTCGAGGAGCGGGCGCGTGAGCAGGAACTCCTCCGAGAAGATATCCGCCTCGAGCTCCTGCCAGGAGGGGGCTGACGGCTCCGCTTGGATGCGCAGCAGCTGCTTGCGGTAGTTCCACTCGTACAGCGCCTTCGCCTCGTCGAGCCCCTCGTAGCACTGGAGCCGTATGAGGCGGCTCCCGGTCATCTCCGCCACCGATTTGGCGAGCTGCGTCTTTCCGGTTCCGGCGGGCCCCTCCACGAGCACCGGCTTGTGGAGCCGATCCGCGAGGTAGACGACGCCGGCGACGCGCTCGTCCGCGATGTAGCCGACACTCCCGAGACTCTCACGCACCTCGTGGATCGAGCCAAGGGTGGTGCCTGTGCAGGGAGTCCTTCCCGTCATCGCCGGACATGCCCGTCGCCGCGCACGACCCACTTCACGCAGGTGAGCTCGCGGGGACCCATCGGGCCCCGTGCGTGCAGCTTCTGAGTGGAGATTCCGACTTCCGCACCGAGGCCCAGCTCGCCGCCGTCGACGAAGCGGGTCGACGCGTTCACGAGCACCGCCGCGGCGTCGACCTCACGGACGAACCGGTCCGCCGACGCGACATCCCGGGTGATGATGGCCTCGGAGTGCCCCGAGCCGTATCGTGCGACGTGGTCGATCGCGGCGTCGAGATCGTCCACAACGGCGACCGCGAGCTTGAGCGCAAGGAACTCCGTCGCGAAGTCCTCCTCGGTCGCCGTGCCCGCGCCCGGCAGGTAGGCGCGAGCACGCTCGTCGGCCACGAGCTCCACCTCCGCGAGCGAACGCGCGAGGCGCGGGAGCAGGCCGGGGGCCGCGTCTGCGTGGACCAGGAGCGTCTCTGCGGCATTGCACACCCCGGGGCGCTGGGTCTTCGCGTTCACCACGATCTCCTCGGCCATGTCGAGGTCCGCGGAGGCGTCGACGTACACGTGGCAGTTCCCGTCGCCGTCGAGGACGTAGGGGACGGTGGCGTGCTCGACCAGCGATGCGATCAACGCCCTGCCGCCCCGGGGCACGAGGCAGTCGACCAGGCCGCGGAGCCGCATGAAGGCCACCGCCGTCTCGTGTCTGGCGTCCTCCACGAGCGCGACTGCGTCCTCGGGGAGACCTGCCTTCGACAACGCCCGGCGGAGCACGGTCACGACCGCACGATTCGATGTGAGCGCCGAGGACGAGCCGCGCAGGAACGCCGCGTTCCCGGCCTTCACGCACAACCCCGCGGCATCGCTCGTGACGTTCGGTCTGTTCTCGTAGATGATCCCGACGACGCCGAGCGGCACGCGCACCCGTTCGACCCGCAGCCCGTTCGGGCGAACCCACCCGTCGACCACCTCGCCGACCGGATCGGGCAACGCGGCGACCGCTCGAAGCCC
>JAKATJ010000091.1 GCA_021828005.1 Actinomycetes bacterium
CATCGCCGAGAACATCGCCGAAGAGCACTTCCACGACGACGACCGCGCCCGGTGCGCAGCCGAGCACGTCGGTGAAGGTGCTGGTCGCGAACGCGAGCCAGACCAACGGGATCGCCACCTACTACTCGGGGAAGCTCGCCGCAGCCGGGTGGGGGACGCTCACACCGGTCACCGCCACCACAGCGCTCCCCACGTCATCCCTCTACTACGCGACCGGCGAGCAGCGGGCTGCGCACGCCATCGCCGCGCTGCTCGGGATCTCGCCCTCGGCGGTGCAGCCCTTCGGGTCCGTCGTGCCGGTCGCCAACACCGCAGGCGCGGACGTGGTGGTGGTGGCCGGTGACGACCTCGCGTCGAAGGTCCCCGCCAGCGCGGGCTGACGGCGTGGCCGCTCCTGCCGGCGGCGCGACGGTTCCGTCCGGCGTGGCCCCGTTGCGAGACCGTGCAGCAGAGGCGGCGCTCTTCTTGGACTACGACGGCACGCTCGCGCCCATCGTCGCCGACCCCGTCGGCGCCCGCCCGCTTCGCGGGGTCCCCGAGCTCCTCGCGGCGCTCGGGGACCGGCTCGGCGTCGTGGCGGTCGTCTCGGGGCGACCGGTTGCCTACCTCGAGCGGACGCTCGGTCGCCCGCCGCGGGTCCACCTCGCCGGGCTCTACGGAATGGAGGAGATCGGTGGCGACGGCAGGCTCCGGCGTGACGCCGCCGCCGAGGAGTGGCGCGATGCGGTGGCGGACGCGACGGCGTCGCTGCTCCGTGGTCTGCCGCCGGGCGTCGAGGTGGAGCCGAAGGGGCTGGCCGTGACGGTGCACTGGCGCCGGGCGCCGTCAGCGGCGGCGACGGCGCGGGCCGCGGCCGTCGCGGGCGCCGCCCGGACGGGGCTGGTCGCGCAGCCCGGTCGCATGTCGATCGAGCTCCGGCCGCCGGTCCACGCGGACAAGGGCACCGTGGTGCTGCGCCTCGGTGCCGGGCACGCGGTGGTGGGCTGCTTCGGCGACGACGTGGGCGATCTCCCCGCTTTCGACGCGGTCTCCGCCCTCGGGAGCGCCGGGGCGACGACCGTCATTGTGGCTGTCGCCGACTTGGAGAGCCCGCCTGAGGTGATCGCGAGGGCCGACGTCGTGGTCCAGGGTCCCGAGGAGGCGGTCGCCCTCCTCAGGACCATCGCCGCAGGCTGAGGCAGGCTGAGGCAGGCTGAGGCAGGCTGAGGCGGGCTGAGGCGGGCAGGCCGCGCCAGCTGAGCCCTCGGTATCATCGAGCGTGTGCAGCCGCCGCGAGTGGACGTCCTCGTCGTCGTGGGGCCGGCGGTCGTCCCTCCTGTGCTCGAGGCCCGGGCGCGGCAGGTGGTGCACATCCCCGCGGTCGTGCCGGCGTCGCTCGTGGAAGAGCTCCGGGGTGTTCTCTTCGGCCTCGTGGGTGTTCTCGGTGAGCCGCGCGGGCCTGTGCCCTCGCCCGCTGCGCGCGTCGCCGAGGAGGTTCGGCGTGCCGGGTTCGTGACGGTCCTGTTCAGCGACGACGCACCCGAAGCTCCCGAGGGGGTGACCGTCCATCCGGTCCGAGACCCGGGCCCACCGATGGACGCCGCGGAGACGGTGCTCGACCTCGTGGGCAACACGCCGCTCGTGCGGCTGGACCGGATCGGTCGCGAGGTCCCGTGCCACCTGCTGGGGAAGCTCGAGCACCTGAACCCCGGCGGCAGCGTCAAGGACCGCCCGGCCCGGGCGATGCTCGACGCCGCGGAGCGGGCGGGGCTGCTCACGAGGGGCGGGACCATCGTGGAGCCCACCTCGGGGAACACCGGGGTCGGCCTGGCCATCGTTGCCGCGGTCCACGGGTACCGCTGCGTCTTCACGGTGCCCGACAAGGTCGCAGAGGAGAAGCGCCAGCTGCTGCGCGCCTACGGCGCGGAGGTGGTGGTGTGCCCGACGACGGTGCCGCCCGAGCACCCGGACTCCTACTACTCGGTGGCAGACAGGCTGACCGAAGAGATCCCCGGCGCCTTCCAGCCGAACCAGTACCGCAACCTCGCCAACCCGCTCGCCCACGCCGAGACCACCGGGCCCGAGATCTGGCGCCAGACCGCGGGACGGGTCACCCACTTCGTCGCCGCAGTGGGCACGGGAGGCACGATCAGCGGTGTCGGACGCCACCTCAAGTCGCAGAACCCCGCGGTCCAGGTGATCGCCGCCGATCCGGAGGGGTCGATCTATTCGGGCGGGGGCGGAAGGCCGTACCTCGTCGAGGGCATCGGCGAGGACTTCTGGCCGGAGACCTACGACCCGACGGTCGTCGACCGGGTCGTGGCGGTATCGGACCGGGACTCCTTCCTCACGGCCCGCCGCGTCACCCGGGAGGAGGGGATCTTCGTCGGCGGCTCGACGGGCACCGCCGTCTGGGCGGCGCTCGAGGTGGCCCGGGAGCTCAGCCCCGACGACGTCGTCGTGGTGCTCGTGCCCGACTCCGGGCGCGGGTACCTCACGAAGCTCTACGACGACGGCTGGATGGCGGACCACGGCTTCGTGCGCGCGCTCGGCGCGACCGCCGAGACGGTGCTGGCGGCGAAGGAGGCGGGGAGGAGAGGGAGCCTGCCTCCGCTCGTCCACGTCCATCCCGACGAGACCGTGCGTGCGGCCATCGCGATCCTCGACGAGTACGGGGTCTCCCAGGTGCCGGTCGTGAAGGCCGAGCCGCCGCTCGCGTTGGCCGAGGTCGTCGGCTCGGTGACCGACCGGCTCCTCCTCGAGCGCACGCTCGGCCGCCCCCAGGTGTTCGACGAGCCGGTCGGATCGGTCATGGACCCCCCGCTCGTGACGGTCGGGCTCGGGGAGACGGCGGAGTACGTCGCCGAGAAGCTCCAGGCGTCGCCGGCGGTGCTGGTCCTCGACGGCGGGCATCCCGTCGGGATCCTCACCCGCTCGGACGTCCTGTCCTTCCTCGAAGGGTCCTGACTGTGCCCGGGTTCGACACGCTCGCGATCCACGCCGGGCAGCCGCCCGACCCCGCCACCGGCTCGGTGGTGCCCGCGATCCACCTCGCGACGACGTTCGCGCAGTCGGCGGTCGGCGAGCACAAGGGGTTCGAGTACTCCCGCACCGGCAACCCGACGCGTGCCGCGCTCGAGGCGTGCGTCGCCGCGCTCGAGGGCGCCGCGTACGGGAGGGCGTTCGCGAGCGGTCTCGCAGCCGAGGACGCCGTGCTGCGGACCCTGGCGACCGGCGACCACCTCGTGGTCGGCAACAACCTCTACGGCGGGACGCACCGTCTCCTCGCACAGGTCCACACGCAGCTCGCGGTTTCGTCCGCGCCGCTCTCCGACCTCGCCGCGGTGGAGGCGGCGTGGCGACCGACGACGCGACTTGTCTGGGTCGAGACGCCGTCCAACCCGCACCTGTGGATCGCCGACATCGCCGCTCTCGCCGACCTCGCGCACGACCGGGGCGCGCGGCTGGTCGTCGACAACACGTTCGCCACGCCCTACCTCCAGTCGCCGCTCGCGCTCGGGGCGGACGTCGTCGTCCACTCGACCACGAAGTACCTCGGGGGGCACAGTGACGTGGTCGGCGGCTTCGTCGCGACGAGCGACCCCGAGCTCGCCGCGCGCGTGGCGGCTCTCCAGAACTCCGTGGGGGCGGTGCCCGGTCCCTTCGACTGCTTCCTCGTCCTCCGCGGGGTGAAGACGCTCGCGGTCCGCATGGACCGCCACAGCGCGAACGCCAGCCGCGTCGCAGAGGCGCTGGCAAGCCACGGCGCGGTCGGTTCGGTCTTGTACCCGGGTCTCCCCGCGCACCCCGGGCACGAGATCGCGGCGGCCCAGATGCGCGGTTTCGGAGGGATGGTGTCGTTCACCGTCAGGGGCGGCGAGGCGGCGGCGCTGAAGGTCGCAAGGTCGACCAGGCTCTTCACGCTCGCCGAGTCGCTCGGCGCGGTCGAGTCGCTGATCGAGCACCCGGGCCGCATGACCCACGCGTCGGTCGCAGGGTCCCCCCTCGCGGTGGACCCGGCGTTGCTCCGGCTCTCGGTGGGGCTCGAGGACGTGGAGGACCTGCTGGAGGACCTGGACCGGGCGCTCGCCGTCGTGGGCTGAGCCTCAGCCGGTCCGGCCGGCCGCGGCCGCCTCGAGCTGCCGGTCGAGCCAGCCCGCCGCGGTCTGGTCGAGCGCGAGCTTCCGGAGCGACCGGGCGCGTGCCGCGCGCTCGGAGGGGTCCATGGACAGCGCGGTGTCGAGGGCCGCTGCCGTCTGCGAGACGTCGAAGGGGTTCACCCCGACCGCGGCCGGGTGGAGCTCCTCGAAGGCGCCGGCCTCCCTCGAGAGCACGAGCACCCCGTCGACCCCGTTCACGAGCGGTCCTTCCTTGGCCACGAGGTTCATCCCGTCGCGCACGGGGTTCACCAAGAGGACGTCGTAGATGCTGAGCGCCGCCATCGACCGGGCCCGGTCGTCGGCCACGCTGAGGACGACGGGCTCCCAGTCGGGCGTGCCCCACCGTCCGTTCAGCCGGTCGACCGTGTGCTCCACCTCGGAACGGTAGGCGAGGTAGTCAGCGAGCCCCTCGCGCGACGGGTACGCCAACGCGAGCATCGTGACCCGGCTGCGCCACGCCGGGCGGGTCTCGAGCAGCTCGTCGAAGGCCCAGAGCCCGCGCAGGATGTTCTTCGACGGCTCCACGCGGTCCACGCGCACTACCAGCCGACGGCCGCCGACGAGCTCGCCGAGCCGGGTGCGCGCCGCGGCCACCGCGTCGGAGGAGGCCTCGGCGTAGAGGGACTCGGGTTGGGGGCCGAGGGGCGCGACGTAGGTGGGCGGCGCTCCCCTCGGGCCGGTGCCCGCCAGCAACGCAGGGTCGCCGAAAGCGGCCCGGAAGCTCGCCTCCCACCTCGCGGTGTGGAAGCCGCACGCCCCGTGCCCCGCCATCCCCGCGAGCAGCTCGCCCGTGGCGGCCGACGGGAGCGCGCGCAGGATCCCGGGGTCCGCGAACGGCGTGTGGGAGAAGTGAGCGGTGCGCAGGTCCCGGCGCCGCTGGGCGAGCATCCCCCCCACCAGCGAGAGGTGGTAGTCCTGCACGAGCACGCGCGCGCCGTCGGGCGCGTGCTCGGCGACCGTGTCCGCGAACGCGCGGTTCACCTCCCGGTACGCGTCCCAGGCCTCCTGCCAGCGCCGGTCGAGGCGGGGACGGCGGGCGAGGTCGAACAGGTGGTGGTGGCAGAACCACAGCGTGGCGTTCGCCACGACGTTGTAGGCCATGTCGTAGGTCGCGGCGTCGGGCTCGACGGTCACGATCCTGAGCCCCTCGTCCTGCATGAGGCCGAGAGCCGCCGCCCTCCGGTCGGCCGAGCTCATCGCGGCGGCCACCCAGGTCGCGCCGGTGCCCCGGAGCAGCGGGTGGAGGGTCGCAGCGAGCCCGCCGCCGGTGCCTGCGCGGACCGGCTCCCCGTCGTCGCCGGGCCGGAAGGAGAGGGGTCCCCGGTTCGAGACGACGACGACGTCCTGCACGCCGTCGACGCTACCGGGCCGGCTTCTCCGAGCGCTCGAGCGCCGCCCGGAGCACCTCGACCGCTTGCGGGCGGAGCTCGGAGAGCGCGCGGTTCCGGTGTACCCGCATACCGAGGTCGACCTGGGCGACCGCACCCGCGCCGAACCGGGTCACGACGTCGACGAGCAGGCCGATCTCGACGCCGTAGCCGGGGGCGAAGCCGAGCTTCTCGAGGACCCAGCGCGGCGCGGCGGTCTCGCCAGCCAGCGGCTGGTGCACCCCTGAGAGGTCGGGGAGCTCTGGGAACAGGACCTCGAGGGCGGGTCGCGCGACGAGCTCGGTCACCCGCCCGCCGCCGGTCGGGGAGTCGCCGATCGGCCGCTCGTAGTAACCCTTCACGAGCGAGAACTCCCCCGGCTCCGTGAGCAGCGGACCGAGCAGGCTGGTGACGAACGCCCCGGTCGTGTTCTCGACGTCCGCGTCGAGGAACACGAGCACGTCGCCGGCAGCTGCGTCGAGGCCCGCCTGCATGGCCCCACCCTTTCCGACCCGCTGGGAAAGCCGGACGACCCGCGCTCCGGCGGCTGCGGCGGCCTCGGCGGTGCCGTCGCCCGATCCGTCGTCGACGACGAGCACCTCGTCGACGAGCCCGGAGCCGTCGAGCTCCCGGAGGTGGGAGGCCCTGACGGCGGCGAGCACCCGGGCGACGGTCGCGACCTCGTTGTGGGCGGGGATGCAGACCGACACGGTCCGGCCGCGCTTGTGCGCGACCACGACATCGAGCGGGAAGGCGTCCAGAGGGAACGTGGCCACGGGCACTCCCCGATCATCGTCCAACCGCGGGCGCGGCCGCGCCGCGTGGAGCCCGGGGGCATGACTTGCGCGCGGTCGGCGCCGCGGGCGATCATGTCGTCACTTATCAAGAGCGGCTGAGGGACGGGCCCTGTGAAGCCGCGGCAACCAGCGCACAGCGCGCCAGGTGCCAATGCCCGACCGATGAGGAGGCGCCTACATGGCTGACGCGACCGTGACCGCACTCGTTTGCCGTGAATGCGGGAGGACCTATCCGCTGGAGGCGCTGCACGCCTGCGACTGGTGCTTCGGCCCCCTCGAGGTCGCCTACGAGTACGAGGCGATCGGCGCGCGGCCGCTCCGAGAGGAGATCGCCGCCGGGCCCCGCACGATCTGGCGCTATCGGGCGCTCCTGCCCGTCGACGACGCGCAGCCGGTCGAGCTCGGAGGAGGCTGGACCCCGCTCGTGCGAGCGGAACGGCTCGCTGCCGAGCTCGGCCTCGGCGAGCTCTGGCTGAAGGACGACACGGCGAACCCGACGGGGTCGTTTAAGGACCGCGTCGTCTCGGTCGCCCTCACCAAGGCGCGCCAGCTCGGGTTCAAGGTCGCGGCCTGCGCGTCGACCGGCAACCTCGCGGCGTCGATCGCCGCCCACGCTGCGCGGGCGGGCATGGTATCGGTCGTCCTCGTGCCGAAGGACCTCGAGCGGGCGAAGACCGCCATGGCCGCGGTCTACGGCGCCACGGTGGTCGCCGTCGACGGGGACTACGACGAGGTGAACCGGCTGTGTATCGAGCTCGTCGCGGAGCACGAGTCCTGGGCGTTCGCCAACGTGAACCTGCGCGCGTACTACGCGGAGGGCTCGAAGACGCTCGCATTCGAGATCGCCGAGCAGCTCGGTTGGCGGGCCCCCGATCACGTCGTGGTGCCGATCGGGTCCGGCAGCCAGCTGACCAAGATCGCCAAGGGCTTCGACGAGCTCGGCAAGGTCGGGCTGCTGACCGGGGACGAGAGCGCCGGGGTCCGGATCTCGGGTGCTCAGGCCGAAGGGTGCTCGCCGGTCGCGGCGGCCTTCGAAAGAGGCTCCGACGCCGTCCGGCCGGTCCGGCCGTCGACGATCGCCCGGTCGCTCGCCATCGGCAACCCGGCTGACGGCTACTACGCGCTCCAGTCAGTCCGGCGGTCGGGCGGCGCCGTCGAGTCCGTGAGCGATGCCGAGCTCCTCGAGGCCATCGGGCTGCTCGCACGGACCGAGGGCATCTTCGCCGAGACCGCAGGGGGCGTCACGATCGCGGCGCTCGCCAAGCTGGCGGCGGCCGGGGTCGTGCGGCGGGACGAGCGGGTCGTGGCGATCGTGTCGGGCCACGGGCTGAAGACGGTCGAGGTACTGGGCGCGGCGGCGGAGCCGTGCGCGACCGTGCCCCCGACGCTCGAGGCGTTCGAGGCCGCAGTGGGCGAGGGGCTCACGGAGCGTGCCGCGACCGAGGAGGTGCTCGCGTGCCGGTGACCGTCCGTGTCCCGACCCAGCTCCGCTCCCTCACCGGCGGGGTGGGAGAGGTCGCCGTCGAGGCGTCCACCGCTGGAGAGGCTCTGAGGGCCCTGGACGCCCTCCATCCGGGGCTCGCCGAGCGGCTCTTCGAGGAGAGCGGCTCCCTCCGCCGCTTCGTGAACGTGTTCGTCGCCGACGAGGACATCCGGTTCGGCGCGGGCCTCGAGACCCCGGTCGCCGAGGGGGAGACGGTGTCGATCGTGCCCGCGGTGGCAGGAGGCGCCTAGCTGGGCCCGCGCCGCCAGCCGGTTGACGCCTCCGTGCAGGCATGGTTTGCTGTTGGCACTCGACGAGCGAGAGTGCTAATCGTTCTGGTAACATGTCCAGCTGGAACGAGCTGGACCGATGACCGGAACGACCGGAAGACCAAACGGAGGACACGACTGACATGCCCAAGCTGATCGCCTTCGACGAAGACGCCCGGCGGCGCCTCGAGACCGGCATGAACAAGCTGGCCGACGCCGTACGGGTGACCCTG
>JAKATJ010000092.1 GCA_021828005.1 Actinomycetes bacterium
GGCGAGCAGCCTGCGCACGACGGGAGAGAGCAGCATGCCCTCCCCGTCGAAGGCTCGGGCGGCTCCGTCTCCTTCGCGGGGAGCTGTCCGGGCCTGCGTGCCGGGCGCCGGATCCGAAGTTGAGGCGGGCTCCGCCGCGAAACTCGGCACGTACCCGGGAGGGGGCGGCGGCGGGGGAACGGGGGGGGCGGGAGCGGCACCCGGCGGAGCAGGCGCTCCGGGCGCGGGAGCCGGGGGCGCGGCTGGCGGGACCGGGGGCGCGGCTGGGGGGGCCGGGAGCGCGGCTGGCGGGGGGGGCGTCGGAGCGGGGGACGGAGACGCGGAAGCCGCGGGGGCCGGCCGGGCGGGCGCCGCCGGCGAGGGTCCGTCGGCGGCCTGCGCCTCCTTCGGGGCGGGCTCGGCTCCGCCTGCCGCACCGGTAACGGCCGGGCCGTCGGCGATGACCGCGAGACGGGCACCCACCGCGACGGTCTCGCCCTCTGGGACGAGGATCTCCGAGAGCACGCCGGCCGCGGGCGCCGGGACCTCGGAGTCGACCTTGTCCGTCGAGACCTCGAACAGGGGCTCGTCGCGTTCGACCTGCTCGCCCACGGACTTCATCCAGCGGGTGATCGTCCCCTCGGTGACCGTTTCGCCGAGCTGCGGCATCGTGACGTCAGCCAACGTGCAATCCCCTTCCCGTCAACGCGATCACCGTCTCCCCGAAGGCCTCGGAAAGTGAGGGATGCGGCTGGATGAACTGCGCGACCTCTGTGGGGGTCGCCTCCCAGTTGACTGCGAGGTACCCCGCGCCGAGCAGCTCCGTCACCCACGGACCCATCATGTGGACGCCGAGGATCCGACCAGCGGACCCGTCGGGAAGCCGTTCGGCGACGACCTTCACGAGCCCGTCGGTCTCCCCGATGATACGTGCGCGGCTGTTCCCTCCGAACGGGTCCTTCTTCACCACGACGGGGATCCCGCGCTCTCGTGCCTGGGACTCGGTGAGCCCGGCGAACGCGACCTCGGGGTGGCAGTAGATGGCCCAAGGCACGCGCTCGTAGTCGACCGGGACCATGGGCTCCCCGAGGACGCCCTTCACGACGAGGACCGCCTCCTCGAAGGCGACGTGCGCGAGCTGCGGCGTGCCGGCGCACACGTCGCCGACGGCCCAGACGTTCTGCTCGTGGGTCTGCATCAGGTGGTTCACCACCACGAACCCGCGGTCGTCGAGCTGCACGCCGGTCCCCGGGGACAAGAGGCCCTCGGTGCGCGGGCGCCTCCCGACCGAGACGACCACCGTCTCGACCTCCACCTCCTTGCCGTCGCCCAGGTGGACCACGGTACGAGAGCCGTCGGGGGTGGGCGTGTGCCCCTTCACCTGCGCACCCGTGACGATGTCGATGCCCCTCTTCGTGAACGACCGCGTCAACGCGGCGGAGATGTCCCCGTCGCACCCGGCGATGATCGAGTCGAGGGCTTCGAGGATCGTCACGCGGGCGCCGAGATCCGAGAGGAGCGACGCGAATTCGCAGCCGATCGCACCGCCGCCGATTACGGCCACCGACGCCGGCACGCGCTCGAGCTGGAGGAACTCGTCGGAGGTCATCACGTAGCGACCGTCCACGTCGAGCCCGGGCAGGGTGCGGGGAACCGATCCTGCAGCGAGGACGACGTGGCGACCGGCGATCTCGGTCCCCGCGTCCGGGCCGTCGACGACCCGGACACGCCGTCCGGGAAGGAGCGTCCCGGTTCCCGACAGGACGGTCACCTTGCGCCCGCGCAGCAGGCCGCTCAGCCCGCGGTAGAGCTGGTCCACCACCGCGACCTTCCGACGCTGGTTGACCGCGAAATCGACCGTCGGCTCGCTGGTCGAGATGCCGAACTCCGCTGCCCCGCGAACCGTCCGGTACACGGCGGCGGTCTCGAGGAACTCCTTGGCGGGTACGCAGCCGCGGTGCAGGCAGGTGCCGCCGACCTTTGTGAGCTCGACGATGGCGATCCGAAGGCCCGCAGAGGCGCCGTAGAGGGCGCACGCGTAGCCACCTGGGCCACCGCCGATCACCACCACGTCGTAGTCCACCGGGCCTCCTCCGACCGTCTCGCGCAGGTGCGCGAACGACCAAGACACTACTCAGCGTCAGGCGCGAAGGCCGTCGAGCACCCGGCGCAATCTGCGGCCCACGACACCCGCGCGGGCACCCATCGCCGAGCGAGCGGCGCGGTAGGCGTCGGAGGCTGCACTCAGGGCGTCGTCCTCCGCCGCGCTGAGCTCGATGTCCGCCGACGCGGCATTCTCCTCCGCCTGCTCGACCGACGACGCACCCGGGATCACCACCACGTTCGGGCGCCGCACGAGCCAGGCGAGCGCGATCTGCGCGGGGGTCGCTCCGTGCGCGTCCGCGACCGCGCGCAACGCGTCGACGAGAGGGGCGGCGGCCTCGAGGTTCTGCGGCCGGAACGGACTGGTCCTCGACCGAAGCCCCGTCGGGCGGCGGTCGGCGCCGTAGCCTCCCGAGAGGAGGCCCTGCGCGAGCGGGCTGTAGGCGATGAGCACGCGGCCATGCGCCTGGGCCCAGGGCAAGAGCTCGCGCTCGGGCGCCCGGTCGACGAGGCTGTAACGAACCTGGTTCGAGAGGACCGGGCGGCCCAGGAGCCGCTCGAGCTCCTGCCAGCGGGCGAGCGGGTAGTTGCTCACCCCGACGTGGCGCGTGACGCCGTCGTCGAGCAGCTTCGCCAGCGCATCGGCGACCTGAAGCTGGGGCACGACCGGGTTCGGCCAGTGGAGCTGGTAGAGGTCCACGTGGTCGGTGCCGAGTCGACGGCAGCTTCCCCGCGCCCGGCGACGGACGACCGGTTCGAGCGGGAGGACCGGGAAGACCTTCGTCGCGAGAAACGCCTCGTCGCGTCGCTGCGCGAGCGCGGCGCCGATGATGCGCTCGGACCGGCCGAACGCGTAGATCTCCGCGGTGTCGATCACGTCGACCCCGAGGTCGAGGGACCGTTCGACGATGCGCGGGGCGACGTCTTCGGCGTAGCTCGCGCCGTAGCCCCACTGACCGGACCCGAACTGCCAGGTGCCCAGGCCCACCGGGAAGAGGCGAACCCCTTCGGCCTCGACGAGGCGCACGCGCGCCTACTTCGGCGGCATCCTGATGCCGCCGTCGAGGCGGATGACCTCGGCGTTCAGGTAGCTGTTCTGGGCGATGTGGACGACGAGCTGGCCGTAGCGCGTCGGATCGCCCAGCACCTTGGGGAAGAGCACCGACGCCCCGAGCGCGCGGAGCGCCTCCTCGGAGAGCATGCCGAGGAGCGGCGTGTCGAACAGCCCCGGCGCGATCGCCATCACCCGGACGCCGACGACCGAGAGGTCGCGGGCCGCAGGGAGCGTCATGCCGGCGATCGCACCCTTGGACGCGGAGTACGCGAGCTGGCCGATCTGCCCGTCGTACGCGGCCACCGACGCGGTGTTCACGATGACGCCGCGTTCGCCGTGCTCGAGCGGCTCGGTCTTGGCGATGGCGGCGGCCGCCTTCGACATCACGTTGAAGGTCCCGAACACGTTGATCCGTTGGACCGACTCGAACGGCTCGAGCGGGTGGGGCGCACCCTGGCGGTCGATCATCCGGCCGACCCACCCGATCCCCGCGCAGTTCACCGTGATCCTCAGGGTGCCGCCCGACGCCGCCTGGTCCACCGCGCGTTGGCAGTGGTCCGGCTCGGTGACGTCCCCCACGACGTAGTCGCCGCCGACCTCTCCGGCGACGGACTTCGCCCCGTCTTCGTTCAGGTCGAAGACGGTGACACGCACGCCTTGCGCGGCGAGCGCCCTGGCCGTCGCGGCGCCGAGGCCGGACGCACCTCCGGTGACGAGTGCTGAGGATCCTTTGAGCTCCATGCTGGCGATGGTAGGTGGGGAGGCGGGGGGTCGGCCAGACGGCGCAGGCGCCCGGCGGTCTGCGGGCTCCGTGCGCTCGAGCGGCGACCTCAGACCGAGCCCGAGCCCGAGCCCGAGAACGAGCCCGCGCTCCCGACGCCCCTCGAGGCGGCGGTGCTCGCCAGCTCGTCGGCGAGATCGTTGCACCGATCGCCCGAGTGGCCCTTCACCCATTCGAATCGCACGGGCACCGCGGCGTCGAGCGCAAGGGCGAGCAGCGGCTCCCACAGATCGCGGTTCGCCACCGGTCTGCCCTGCGAGTTGCGCCAGCTCCTCCGGCGCCAGCCGGCCCACCAGCGCTGGGCGAAGCAGTTCACCACGTACGTCGAGTCGCTCCGCACGAGGATCCCGTCGGCGCCCGCGACCGGTCCGAGCGACTCGAGCGCCCGGAGAGCCGCGGTGATCTCCATCCGCTGGTTGGTGGTGCGTGGGTCTGCGCCGCTCTCGAACCTCCCCCCGGGCACGAGCCATGCCCAGCCGCCGGGCCCGGGGTTCCCCAGGCACGAGCCGTCCGTGTACACCGTGACCACGCAGGGTGTCTACACCCTGGCTGCGACGCTTGACGATGCCCGCAGGACGGTACCGTGGTGGCATGCTCTTCGACGGGGTGTCCCACCAGGTCCCGGACATCGACCCGCGCGAGACGGCAGAGTGGCTCGACTCCTTCGACGCAGTGGTCGGCGCACGGGGCCGGCCGCGGGCGCGGTTCTTGCTCATGAAGCTGCTCGAGCGTGCGAGGACGCTCCAGGTCGACTTCCCCGCCACGGTGTCCACCCCCTACGTGAACACGATCCCCGCGGACGAGGAGCCGTGGTTCCCCGGAAACGAGTACCTGGAGCGCCGCATCCGGGCCTACATCCGGTGGAACGCCGCGGCCATGGTCGTGCGGGCGAACATGCGCACCGACGGCATCGGCGGGCACCTGTCCACCTACGCGAGCTCCGCTTCCTTGTACGAGGTCGGCTTCAACCACTTCTTCCGGGGCAAGGACGACGGCGGCGCAGGAGACCAGGTCTACTTCCAGGGCCACGCCTCGCCGGGCATCTACGCGAGGGCGTTCGTCGAGGGTCGCCTCACCGAGGGCGACCTCGACAACTTCCGTCACGAGGTCGGCGGAGGGCTGCCGAGCTACCCCCACCCCAGGTCGCTCCCCGACTTCTGGGAGTTCCCGACCGTTTCGATGGGCCTCGGCCCCATCGCCGCCATCTACCAGGCCCACGTGAACCGCTACCTCCACCACCGCCAGCTCGTCGACACGAGCACGAGCAAGGTGTGGTGCTTCGTCGGCGACGGAGAGATGGACGAGCCCGAGTCGATCGGCGCCCTCGGCGTCGCTGGGCGGGAGCACCTCGACAACCTCATCTTCGTGGTCAACTGCAACCTCCAGCGCCTCGACGGTCCCGTACGCGGCAACGGGAAGATCATCCAGGAGCTCGAGGCGCTCTTCCGAGGCGCGGGGTGGAACGTCATCAAGGTCATCTGGGGCTCGCGCTGGGACGAGCTGCTCGCCCGGGACGTAGACGGCGTGCTGCTCGACAAGATGAACACGACGGTGGACGGCGAGTTCCAGAAGTACGCCGTCGAGTCCGGGGCCTACATCCGCGAGCACTTCTTCGGCCCTGACCCCCGGCTCCGCAAGATGGTCGAGCACCTGACCGACGACGAGCTGCGTACCCTCCCGCGCGGGGGTCACGACTACCGGAAGCTCTACGCGGCCTACAAGCTCGCCACCGAGCAGAAGGGCGCGCCGACGGCGATCCTCGCCAAGACGATCAAGGGCTGGACGCTCGGTCCGCAGATCGAGGCCCGCAACGCCACGCACCAGATCAAGAAGATGACCCGCGACCAGTTGCGGGCCCTTCGGGACCGGCTCTACCTCGCCGACGAGATCCCCGACGAGGCGCTCGACGCCGACGTCCCCCCCTACTACCGGCCGCCCGAGGGGTCCGAGGCCTACGAGTACCTGATGGCGCGTCGAAAGGTGCTCGGTGGCGCGCTGCCCCGCCGCGTCGTGCGTCCCGCCAAGGTCGTGCTGCCCGACCCGAAGGTCTTCGCCGATCTCATGGCCGGCTCGGGCAGCCAGGCCGTGTCGACGACGATGGCCTTCGCCCGGCTCCTTCGCAACCTTGTGCGGGACGCGGACTTCGGCCCGTTCGTCGCCCCGATCGTCTCGGACGAGGCCCGCACGTTCGGGCTGGAGCCGATCATCGCCGAGGCGAAGATCTACGCGCCGGGGGGCCAGCGCTACGTCCCGGTCGACGCGGACCTGCCGCTCAAGTACGCCGAGAGCGCGTCCGGCCACCTGCTGCAGGAGGGCATCACGGAGGCGGGCGCGACCGCCGCCTTCATCGCCCTCTCCACCTCGTACTCGACCTGGGGGCGCCCGATGCTCCCGGTGTTCCTCTTCTACTCGATGTTCGGGTTCCAACGCGTGGGCGATCTCCTGTGGGCGCTCGGAGACATGCGCGGCCGAGGGATCCTGGCCGGGTGCACCGCCGGGCGTACCACGCTCCTCGGGGAAGGCCTCCAGCACGACGACGGACACTCGCCGCTGCTCGCCTCGACCAACCCCGCCGCCGTCATCTACGACCCTGCCTTTGCGTACGAGGTGGGCGTCGTCGTCGAGGACGCGGTCCGGCGCATGATGGGCGAGGAACCGGAAGACCGTTTCTGGTACATCACGCTCTACAACGAGAACTACACCATGCCGCCGCTTCCCGAAGGTCCCGAGGGTGAGGCGGTGCGCTCGGGCATCCTCCGGGGCATGTACCGCTACGCGAGGCCCGCGGAGCCGGACGGGGGGCGGCCGTCACCCCATGCCTCCATCTGCTTCTCGGGGCCGATGTGGCAGGTCGCGATGGAGGCGCGCCGCGTGCTCGCCGAGGAATGGGGCGTCTCGGCCGACGCGTGGTCCGCCACGTCCTGGTCGGCGCTGCGCGCCGACGCCCTGCTCTGCGAGCGCTGGAACCGTCTCCATGCCGGCGCCTCCGCCCGCTCCCGTCCGGGCGGAGAGGTGCGGACGCCCTACGTCACCGAGGTGCTGGGATCGGGCCGGGAGCCCGTGGTGGCCGTGACCGACTACATGCGTGCCGTCCCCGACCAGGTCTCGCGCTGGGTGCGCCGTCCGTTCACGTCGCTCGGGACGGACGGCTTCGGCCGCTCGGACGCGCGCGCCGCGCTCCGCCACTACTTCGAGGTGGACGCGCCGCACGTCGTGGTCGCGGTCCTCGCGTCGCTCGCCGAGCAGGGCGCGATCGAGCCCGCCGCCGTCGGGCGGGCCGTGCGCCGCTACGGCATCGACGCTGACGCGATCGCGCCGTTCTCCCGCTGATCGCCGCGTCTCAGCCCCCGACTTCGGCGAGGCCCCTCGCGTAGGCCTCGAGCCGGGCGAGCTCGTCCTCGTAGATGCGCGTCAGCGCCGACGGCGCGAACATCCGCTCGAAGAACCCGCCGACCCCGCCGGCGCCGTTCCACGTCGTCTGGATGCGCACCTGCGTCCGGTCGCCCTCCGGCGCCAACGTGAACGTGGTGACGAGCGACGACCCCGCGTCGCGCTCCTCGAGGACCCTGCCGGGCGTCGGCACCGTGACTCGCATCCGGTACGGGCGGCTCCGGCCGCCGGCGGTGACGACGAAGCTCACCACCGTCCCTTCGCCTGTCCCCCCCTCCTCGACCTTGTAATGGCTGAAGGCAGGCGGGAGGAACCGGTGATGGTGCTCGCGATGGTCGCTCAGGCAGCGGAAGACGACGTCGGCGGGGGCGTCGAGCGTGCGGGCGGCGGATGCGGTGACGGTGCGCACCCGACCTGCCTACCACCGTGGCACCGCCCAGCGGCGATCGCGAGG
>JAKATJ010000093.1 GCA_021828005.1 Actinomycetes bacterium
GCAGGGGCGTCAGCTCCGCCGGGCCGTTGACGGGAGCAGGCCGACGGCGGACGCCGCCCGCGCGTAGGTGACCGACGCGATCTCGTGCGCCCGGGCCGCCCCCGCGCTGAGCACCTCTTCCACCGCACCGGGGTCGGCGGCGAGCGCCGCGGCCCGCTCGCGCACCGGGCGGAGCATCTCGACCAGGGCCTCCGCCACGTCCCGCTTCAGGTCCCCGTAGCGGGTGTAGCCGGCGGCGACGACGTCGGGCCGGCGCCCGGTCGCCACCGCCAGCAGCGCGAGCAGGTTGGCGAGCCCTGGCTTCTCGTCGGGCGCGTAGCGCATCTCCCCGTCGGTGTCGGTCACGGCCTTCCTCACCTTGCGCTCGATGTCCTCCGGGCCGTCGAGCATCGCGATCGTGCCCAGCGGGGACTCGACGCTCTTGGACATCTTGCGGTCGGGGTGCTGGAGGTCGAGCACCCGCGCCCCGACCCTTGGGACGGCGGCCTCGGGCACCACGAAGGTCTCGCCGTACCGGGTGTTGAAGCGCTGGGCGACCTCGCGGGCCAGCTCCAGGTGCTGGCGCTGGTCCTCGCCGACCGGAACCCTGTCGGCGTCGTAGAGGAGGATGTCGGCGGCCATGAGCACGGGGTACGTGAAGAGGCCGACCCGGACGGTCTCCTGGCCACGGCCCTTCGCCTTGAACTGGGTCATCCGGCGCAGCTCGCCCATCGACGCGGTGCACTCGAGGAGCCAGGTGAGGCGCGGGTGGTCGGGGACGTGGCTCTGGACGAAGATCGTCGACACCTTCGGGTCGAGGCCCGCGGCGAGCAGGTTCCGCGCCGCCTCGAAGGTCTTTCCTCGGAGGTACGCCGGGTCGATCTCCTCGGTCAGGGCGTGGAGATCGACCACGCAGTAGAACGTGTCGTGGTCCGCTTGGTCTGCGACCCACTGGCGGAACGCGCCGACGTAGTTGCCGAGGTGGAAGTCGCCGGAGGGCTGGACGCCCGAGAACACGCGCTGCATGGTGCGCCATGGTACGCGGGCCGAAACGGCCCACCGGGACCGGTCGCGGTCGTCGAGCCTTCGACCGGCCGGGCGATGCACCGATCGGCCGAAGGCTGGCACTAACGTCGGGCCCGTGGCCTCTGTCGTCACATCGTCGTCGCAGGTTGCGCCCCTCCACGTGCTGGCGGGACCCGCGCCGCTCGTCGTCACGCCTGTGTTCGAGGGACCGATCGACCTGCTGGTGCACCTCGTCGCGAGCCACCAGCTGGATGTTCTCGAGGTCCCGCTCGCCCCGGTGGTCGACAGCTTCGTCCAGGTGCTGCGCGAGCGGCCCGAGACGGTGCCGCTCGACGCGCGCTCGCAGTTCCTGCTCATGGCGGCCGTCCTCGTCGAGATCAAGTCGCAGCGGCTCCTCCCAGGACGCGACGACGTCGACGAGGACGAGGAGCTCGGCTGCTGGGAGGAGCGCGACCTCCTCTTGGCGCGTCTCTTGGAATGCCGCGCCTACGCGGCGGTGGCCGACGCGTTCGTGGCGCTCTCGGAGCGCGCGGCGCGCTCGGTGGCCCGGGAGGTCGGGGTCGACGACGGCTTCGTCGTCGACGCGCCGGACCTCCTCTGTGGGGTGACGCCCGACCGGCTGGCTCAGGCCTACCTGCGGGCGGCGGCCGAGCGCGTCGTGCCCAGGGTCGACCTCTCTCACGTGACGGTGGACACGGTCACCGTGTCCGAGACCGTCAGGGCCCTCGCTGCGACCCTCCCAGCGGCAGGCCGCGTGTCGTTTCGCGAGCTGACCGCGCACTTGAGCGCCCGGATCGAGGTCATCGTGCACTTCCTCGCCGTGCTCGAGCTCTGCAAGCTCGGCAAGGTGGTCGTCGGCCAGGCGGAGCGGTTCGGCGACCTCGAGGTGGTGTGGGTGGGGGAGGCGTACCCGGTCGCCGAGGCGCTCGTCGGCAGCGACGAGTACGAGGGATGAGGGTCGTGCGTTGACCGACGACGAGCTCGTCCGCGCGATCGAGGCGGTCGTCATGGTCGCGGTGGAGCCGGTCACCCCGGGGCTCCTGGCAGAGCTGGCCGAGGAGCCGGTCGAGCGGGTGGAGTCGGCGTGCGAGCGGCTCGCTGCCTCCTACCGCGAGGAGGCGCGGGGCTTCGTCCTGGCCCGGGTGGCGGGGGGGTACCGCTACCAGACGCATCCCGACCTCGCCCCCTACGTCGAGCGGTTCGCGAACCGAGACGTCTCGCACCGGCTCTCCTCGGCGGCGCTCGAGACCCTGGCGATCGTCGCGTACCGCCAGCCGGTCTCCCGCGCGCAGATCGCTGCGCTGCGCGGCGTGAACGCCGACGGCGTGGTGCGCCTGCTCGAGCAGCGGGGCTACGTCGTCGGCGTGGGACGCGCCCAAGGTCCCGGCCAGCCAGTCCTCTACGGGACGACGGACCTCTTCTTGGAGCGGCTCGGCCTGGACAACCTCTCGCAGCTCCCACCCGTCGAGGACTTCCTTCCCGGGGTCGACGTCGTCGCAGAGCTCGAAGACGGTCTGCGGCCGGCCGGCGCGCCAGGAGCCCAGGGGGCCGGCGGCCCCGATGGCACCGGGGACTGACCACGTCGCGGCGAGCCCGCCGCCCGAGGGCGACCGGCTCCAGAAGGTGCTCGCACGCGCCGGCGTGGGCAGCCGGCGCGTCTGCGACGACCTGGTCGCCTCGGGTCGGGTCACCGTGAACGGCGCCCGGGCGGTGGCCGGCCAGCGCGTCGACCCCCGGCACGACCTGGTGGCCGTCGACGGGGTCCCCGTCCCGGTCGCGCCGGGCCTCGTCTACTACCTCCTGAACAAGCCGGCCGGGGTCGTGACGACCGCGTCGGACCCGGCGAACCGCCGGACCGTGCTCGACCTCGTGCCGGCCGCACCGCGGGTCTTCCCGGTCGGGCGGCTGGACTACGGCACCGAGGGCCTGATCGTCCTCACCAACGACGGCGAGCTCGCTCACCGGCTCGCCCACCCTTCCCACGGAGTCGCCAAGGAGTACCTGGCCGAGGTGGAGGGCACGCCGGGACCCGGAGACCTGCGGAGGTTGCGGGAGGGGGTCGAGCTGGACGACGGCCGGACGGCGCCTGCGGAGGTAGGTCAGGTGGCGCCCAGCGCGCTGCGCATCGTGGTCCACGAGGGCCGCAACCGTGAGGTGCGGCGGATGCTCGAGGCGGTCGGCCATCCTGCCCGACGGCTCGTGCGCACCCGGATCGGCCCGGTCTCCGACAGTGCGCTCCGGCCCGGGCGGTGGCGGCCACTGCGCAGCGAGGAGGTCGCCGCTCTCTACGCCGCGAGCGCACAGGGCGCCGGGACCGCCCGGCACCGGCCCCGCGCGGCGGCGCACGCCGGGACGGCTCCCAGGAGAACGGGAGGCGGCCGGTAGCATTCGGCCCCATGTCAGGGTCCGTGCGTGCGCTGCGAGGCGCGACCGTCGTCGCCGAGGACACGAAGGCGCAGATCACCGAGCGGGTGCAGGAGCTGCTCAGCGAGATGCTGGCCCGCAACGGCCTCACGCTCGAGGACGTGATCAGCGTGATCTTCACCGCGACGCCCGACCTCGTCTCGATGTTCCCCGCTGCAGCGGCGCGCGGGATCGGCTTCGGGACTGTCCCGCTCCTGTGCGCGTCGGAGATCCCGGTCCCCGGCGCGATGCCCCGGGTCGTCCGGGTGCTCGTGCACGTGACGACCGAGCGCCCGGCCGCCGACCTCCGCCACGTCTACCTGCACGGCGCGCAGGTGCTGCGTGATGACCTCCCGGTCTGAGCCGGCAGGGCCGGCAGGCCCCTCCGAGCGTCCCGGCCCCCCCGGCCGCCCGCGGCGGGCGCTCGTCGTCGGGACCGGGTTGATCGGAGGGTCGGTCGGGCTCGCGCTGGCGACCCAGGGCTGGGAGGTGCGCGGCCGCGACCTCGACCCCGCCCGGAGCGAGGCGGCCCTCCGCCGGGGAGCGCTGCAAGAGGTGGGGGACGACCCGGACGCAGAGATCGCGTTCGTGGCGACGCCCTCCTCCGCGGTCGCGGGCGTGGCCAGGGCGCTCCTGGACGACCCGTCGCGGCGCCCCGACCTGGTGGTGACCGACGTGAGCGGGGTGAAGGCGGCGGTGGTCGCGGCGGTGTCGCATCCCCGCTTCGTCGGCGGCCACCCGATGGCAGGCTCCGAGCAGGTGGGTCTGGCCGGCGCGGACCCGGGGCTCTTCACCGGAGCGCTATGGGTCCTCACCCCGACGCCGGGCACGGACCTCGCGGCCTTCTCCATGGTGCGCGGCGTCGTCTCGTCGCTGGGCGCCGACGTGGTCGCGCTGAGCCCCTCCGACCACGACCGCCTGGTCGCGGTGGTCTCCCACGTCCCGCACCTCGTGGCAGCCACCCTGATGAACGCGGCGGCTGACGGTGCCGCGCACGACGCGGTCCTGCTGCGGCTCGCCGCGGGAGGGTTCCGGGACATGACCCGCGTCGCCGCCGGGCACCCGGGGATCTGGCCCGACGTGTGCGCGGCCAACGCCGAGGCGATCACGGCGTCGCTCGACCGGGTGATCGAGGACCTGGCGGAGATCCGCGACCGCGTGCGGGAGGCAGACCGCCAGGGCGTCCTGGAGCTGCTCGAGCGCGCCAGCCGGGCGCGCCGGCACCTCCCGGCTCGCGGGGCGAGGCCCGACCAGCTGACGGAGGTCCGGGTGCCGGTGCCCGACAAGGAGGGCGTGCTCGCAGAGCTCACGAGCGTGGCGGGGGACCTCGGAGTGAACATCTACGACATCGAGATCGCCCACTCCCCGGAGGGCCCGCGTGGCGTGCTGCTGCTCGTGGTCGACGCCGGTGACGCCTTGAAGCTCCAGGACGCGGTGACCGCCCGCGGCTACCGCGCGACGGCGCAGGCGATCTCGTGAGCGGGCCGGAGGGACCGCCGGCGATGCCGGTCACGGTGATGGTCGCCGGCGGCGCGCCGCTCGGGGGCGAGCTGCGGGTGCCCGGGGACAAGTCGATCTCGCACCGCGCGCTGTGCATCGGTGCCCTCGGGGAGGGCACGTCGGTCGTGCGGGGCCTCTCCGACGGCGACGACGTGCGGCGGACCCGGGACGCACTCGCCGCGCTCGGAGCAGAGGTGCACGACGACGGCGACATCGTGACGGTCAGCGGGGGCCGCGGCGTGCTGCACGTCCCCGGCGCACCGCTCGACTGCGGGAACTCGGGGACCGCCATGCGCCTCCTCGCGGGCCTCGTGGCCGGGCTGGACGGAGAGACCGTGCTCGTGGGCGACGCGTCGCTGTCGTCGCGCCCGATGGACCGCGTGGCCGCGCCGCTCAACGCCATGGGCGCCACGGTGAGGGGTCGGGGGCCGCGCTGTTGCCCGCCCCTCACGGTGAAGGGAGGCGGGCTGCAAGGCGTCGAGTGGACCCCGGAGGTGGCGAGCGCGCAGGTGAAGTCGGCGGTGCTCCTGGCGGGGCTCAGCGCCCGCGGGGTGACCGTCGTCCACGAGCCGGTGCGCACGCGCACGCACACCGAGGAGCTCCTCGCGTCCGCGGGCGCAGACATCGAGGTGGTCGACGACGGCCCGAGCCGCTCCGTGCGCGTGCGTGCGTCGGCGCTGAGGCCGCTCGACTTGATCGTGCCGGGCGACCCGTCGCAGGCCGCGTTCTGGGTCGTGGCGGGCTGCGTCGTGCCGGAGAGCGCGATCCGCGTGCGCGGGATCTACGCGGGGGAGACCCGGACGGGCTTCCTCGGCGTGCTCGTGCGCATGGGCGCGTCGGTGGACGTCGTCATCAGGCCTCGAGATGGCGGCGCTCCGAGCGCGGACGTGGTCGCGCGTTCGGGGCCCCTCAGCGGCACGGTCGTCCACGCGTCGGAGATCCCGTCGCTGGACGAGGTGCCGGTCCTCGCCGTCGCCGCGGCTTCGGCCGAGGGGACGACGCGCTTCGTCGGCATGGGTGAGCTGCGGGTGAAGGAGAGCGACCGGCTCGAGGGCACCGCACGGCTCGTGGGAGCGATGGGCGCCGCATCCCGGGTCGAGGGTGACGACCTCGTGATCGAAGGCGTGCGCCCCGGTGGCGGGCTCCGGCACTTCCGGTTCGACAGCGGGGGAGACCATCGGATGGCGATGGCGGCCGCGGTCGCCGCGCTCGCCGCCGGCCCGGGGGAGAGCCGGGTCGACGGGTTCTCCGGCGTTGCCACCAGCTATCCCGCGTTCCTCCAGCACCTGCGCCACCTCGGCGGAGGGGCGCGTGTGCAGCTGGTGGCGATCGACGGGCCGGCCGGCTCGGGGAAGTCGACCGTGTCGGCGGGGATCGCCGCGCGTCTCGGCGTGGCGCGGCTGGACACCGGCGCCATGTACCGCGCCATCGCGTGGGCTGCGCTCGAGCGAGGGGTCGACCCGTCGGACGCGCCGGCGGTGGCCGAGCTCGCGCGCGACGCGGTCATCGACCCGGGCCCTCCCGAGGTCTCGATCGACGGCGTGGTCGTGACGGGAGCGATCCGCGGCACGCGGGTCAATGCCGCGGTCTCGACGGTCGCCGCCAACCCCGCGGTGCGTGCGACGCTCGTGGAGCGCCAGCGGGCGTGGGCGGCCGCGCACGGAGGCGGCGTCGTGGAGGGCCGGGACATCGGGACGGTGGTCTTCCCGACGGCGGACCTGAAGGTGTTCCTCACCGCCGCGCCCGAAGAGCGCGTCCGGCGCCGGCACGACGAGGCGGCCGACGGGATCGCGCGGCGCGACGAGCTCGACACCACCCGCGCCGCGTCGCCGCTTGCGCGGGCGGACGATGCGAAGCTCGTCGACACCACCGGGCGCAGCGTCGAAGACGTGATCGAAGAGGTCCTCTCGTGGCTGCGCTGAGCGGCGGCGCGGGCGCGGCAGCGGTCGCGGCAGACCACGCCACGGGCGCCGATCGCCCCAAGGCCGGACCGGCCGCGCCGTTCCGCCTGGACACGCGGCGCACCGTCTGGTACCTCCTGGCACGCCTCGTCTTCACCTGTGTGGTGGGTGCGTGGCTCCGCCCCGTGGTGACCGGCCGCGACCGCGTCCCGACCGAGGGACCGGCGATCCTCGCGCCGGTTCATCGGTCGTTCGCCGACTTCGCCTTCTCGGCGTTCCTCACGCGCCGCAAGCTCTTCTTCATGGCCAAGGACGAGCTCTGGAAGAGCCGCGCGCTCGGCAGGCTGCTGACCGGGCTCGGCGCGTTCCCCGTCCATCGAGAGGGCGCGGACCGCGAAGCGCTTCGGCGTGCGCAGGAGGTGCTGGAACGCGGCCAGCTCCTCGTGATGTTCCCGGAAGGGACGCGAGGAGAGGGCCCGACGATCGGCCCCCTCCACGAGGGTGCCGCCTTTCTCGCGGCCCGCACCGGCGCCCCGGTCGTCCCCGTCGGCATCGGCGGGTCGGACGTCTCGATGCCGAAAGGCCGGCGGATCCCCAGGCGGTTGCGGATCCGGGTGGTGGTGGGCACCCCCGTCACGCCGCCGGAGAGCGGCGAGAGCGGCCGGGTGCCGCGCCGCCAGCTGCACGCGACGACCGAGGAGCTGCGACAGGCGATCCAGTCCGCCTACGACACGGCACGACGCGACTTCGAACGCGCCTGACGGGCGTCCCGCGCGGCGGGGAGGGGCGGTGCCTCGGGACGATCGCCGGTTGCGCGACCCCGTTACGCTGCCTGTCGAGAGAGCCGAGCAGAGTGGGAGACCGGTGCCGCTCGATCCCGACGTCGCCACCATGGTGGAGCAGTTCCCGCCGTTCGACACGAGCCAGTCCGCTGAGGCGGCTCGG
>JAKATJ010000094.1 GCA_021828005.1 Actinomycetes bacterium
TGCTGAACCAGCCCTACGGCGGCTTCCCCTGGCTCACGGACCTCCCACCGCTCTTGTTCGATACGTTCGCCAACGCGCACAACGGCTACGGCAGCTTCGAAGACCTCGACGGCGCTTCACTGGAGGACGTGCAGCGCTTCTTCGACAGCTACTACGCGCCCGCCAACGCTGTGGTCACGATCGCGGGAGCAGCTGCGCCAGACGCTGCGATCGTCGCGGTGGAACGGCACTTCGGTGACATTCCCGGGCGCCGCGTGCCCGCACGTCCGAGCTTCGCCGAGGGGGCGCTCGAGGGCGAACGGCATGCCAAGCGCGTCGACGGGCTCGCACCGCTCCCCGCCCTCGCCTTGGGCTACCGCGTCCCGGACCCGATCGGAGACGCGGAGCGCTACTGCGCGACGGTCCTTCTGGCAAGCTTGCTGGCCAACGGAAGCGCGTCGAGGCTCTTCGACCGGCTCGTGCGCAGGGACAGGCTCGCCGCGGACGTCGGGGCGATGTGGGGCGGGCTCGACTCCGCCTGGACCAGTCGGGATCCGACGTACCTTGCGTTGGTGGTCCACTATCCCGACGAGGGGCTGACCGATCGGATCGTCTCGGCCGTCGACGCCGAGATCGAGGCGATCGCAGGCGGGGTCTCGGTGTCCGAGCTCGAGCCCGTCCTCGCCCAGCTGACCTCCGAGCACTGGATGCAGCTGGACAGCAAGTACGCGCTCGCCGTCCAGGCCGGGTTCTTCCAGCAGCAGCGAGGCCGAGCGCAGCTCGTCTTCGAGCTGGCCGACCACCTGACCGCGGCGGCTCCCCTCGTCGGCGAGATCGCCGCCGAATGGTTCGCGCCGCGCAACAGGGCTGTCTGCACGCTCCTGGCAGGAGGTGCCCCGTGACCACCGGCGCTCCAGGTGAGATCCCCGACCCCGGTCCCTACCCCTCGATCGTGCTCGGGGACGTCTCGGACGCGCGGACGCCGGATGGCGTGAGGGTCGTCGCCGTCCGCCGCTCGCAGGTACCCCTCGTCCATCTTCGCCTGCAGGTACCGCTCGGTGACGTAGGCCCGCGCGACGGCACGTCGCTGCGCTTGCTGGGAAAGATGCTGCTCGCCGGCACTGGGGGCAGGAGCGGTAGCGAGATGGCGGCGGCGATCCAGCGCATCGGCGCGTCCATCGATGCGTCCGCGGACGCCGACCACCTCTCCCTCGCGGCGAGCGCTCCGGCGGGGCGCTTGGTGGAGATCCTCGAGCTCCTCAGCGAGATCGTGGCCAACCCCTCGTTCCCGAGGGACCAGGTCGAAGGGGAACGCGAGCGCGTGGCGCAAGAGGTCCTGCAGGAGGCATCGGACCCGGCCGCGGTCGCCACACGCGCCCTGTGGGGAGAGTTGTACCCGGGGCACCCTTACGCGGACCCGCTGCCGAGCGCGGCGTCAGTGCGTAGGACGGGCCGGGCCTCGCTGGTCCGCTTCCACACAGAACGCGTCCGGCCGGCAGGGAGCTCTCTCGTCGTCGTGGGTGACGTCGACCCCGATGTGGCGGTCGGGGCCGCCGACGGCGCGCTCGGTGGCTGGACGTGCGGGTCCGGCGCAGTGGCCCCCGCCCTGGGCAGACCCCGCCCTCCGGGTCGTCGGAGCGGCATCCTCGTCGTGCACCGCCCCGGCGCGGTCCAGTCCAACATCCGGATCGGCGCACGCTGCGGAGGTCGCCACGACTCCGCCTTCCCGGCGCTCATGCTGGCCATGACCGCCTTCGGGGGCAGCTTCTCGAGCCGCCTCGTGGCGAACTTGCGAGAGCGCAACGGCTACACGTACTCGCCGCGAGCGGGCATCGACGAGCGTCGTCTCGCGGCAGCCGCGACCGTACGCGCCGAGGTGTCCACCGACGTGACGGCGAAGGCGCTCGCCGAAGTCCGCTACGAGCTCGCCCGGATGGCCACTGCCGGGATCACCCCCGAGGAGCTCGAGACTTCCCGCCGATACGTGACGGGTGTCGTCGCGATGGCGGCGGCCTCACAGGCGGCGCTTGCCGGCATGCTCGCAGATCTGGTGTCCAACGATCTGGACCCTTCCTACCTGGAGGTGTTCGCGCGGGAGCTCGCTGAGCTCGACACCGAACCGGTGACGAAGGCGGCAGCTCGCTCGCTCGCCCCGGTGGGCATGACTACCGTGGTCGTCGGCGACGCCGACGTGGTGGTCGACCCGCTCTCCACGCTCGACCACGTGAAGGTCGTCGGGCGGTGACCGAGGGGCACATCGGGCCGATGGCCGCCGGCCGGCGCCCTCGGGCCTCCGGAGTGGCCGTGGCGCGCCGTGATCGGACGTCCCCGTAGAGTCGCTCGAGGGCCGGAATACTGTCTCAATTGATACAGTTGAAGGTAGGTGATGCTGCCACGGACCTCTCGGCCTGCTCGGGGCCTGAGACCCCCACCTTCGGCACCGCTGCAGCTCGAGGAGGGGCTCGGGTTCCGGCTGGACCGCCTTTCCAGGCTGCTGCGGGTCCAGTGGGCCCATGAGCTCGAGCGACTGGGTCTCACCCCACCGCAGGCTGCTGTGCTGCGGGGTGTCGCCGGCTGCCCTGGTCGCTCGCTGCGCTCTCTCGCACGGGCTCTGGGGACCGACCCCATGAAGGCAAAGCGCTGCGTCGACGAGCTGGAACGCCGCGGACTGGTCCGAAGCGCCCACCGCGGCGCCGACCGAAGGCCGCGGGCGCTCGAGCTCACCCCACAGAGCGCGGCGCTCGCCGCTCGCGTCGACGACCTAGTCCGAACGCGAGAGGAGCAGCTCGCCAGGGCGCTGGGCGCCGACCGCTTGACCAGCCTGGAGGATGCGCTCGCTGTGCTCGAAGCCGACCTCGGCCTCCCCCCGGCTCCCGGGTCGACACGCAAGGAGCCACGATGACCACCCGACCGAGACGCGCGACCGCCGTGGTCGCCAATGTGCACCTCGCCCCCGAAGACCACGGACCGTTCCTCGCCCGCGCCGTCACCGCGGTGTCCCCCGGCGGCCACATCTTCGTCTCCGGACACCACCTCGACTCCTTCGACCGAGCCGGCCCGCCGTTCCCCGAGCGGCTCTACACCGAGGAGCTCCTCGCCGGGCTGCTCTCGCCGTTGACCGCCCAGGTCCGCCGCCACGAGCGGCCGCCAGGTGGAGCCGGCAGCTCGCCGCTGGTGGACGTGGTCGCCTGGGCGAGGGCCACCGGGAGCTCGGGAGGAGGGCGATGACCCCCGCGCCGGAGGCGGTCGCCGCCCCGAGCAGCGCGGCGGGAACCCTGGAGAGGGGTTCCTCCCACCCGCGCCCGCATCACCGCCTCGCCCTCGTGGTGATCGCCACCGCGCAGCTGATGGTGATGCTCGACCTCACCATCGTCAACATCGCGCTGCCGACGATCCGGCGCGAGCTGCACTTCTCGGCGACCAACCTCACGTGGGTCGTGGACGCGTACGTCCTGGTGTTCGGCGGTCTGCTGCTCCTTGGCGGCCGCGCAGGCGACCTTTACGGGCGGCGCCGCATGTTCGCCGTCGGGATCGCTGCATTCGCCGGCGCGTCGCTGGTCGGCGGCCTGGCGACGGACCAGCCATGGCTGATCGCCGCGCGTGCCGTGCAGGGCGTCGGCGCGGCGATCGCGTCGCCCACCGCCCTCTCGCTCGTCGTCTCGACCTTCGACGAGGGCTCGGCCCGCAACCGGGCGATGGCCGTCTACGCGGCGATGTCCGCTGCCGGGGGTGCGCTCGGCCTGCTCCTCGGCGGGATCCTCGTCGACGCCGCCTCTTGGCGCTGGGTCTTGTTCGTGAACGTCCCGATCGGCATCGCGGTCCTCGCCCTCACGCGAGTGGCGCTGCCCGCCGGGCGCGCCCCGATCCGCAGCAGCCGCCGGCTCGACGTCCCGGGGGCGATGAGCATCTCCGCTGGCATGGCCCTGCTCGTCTACGGCCTGGTGAGCGCCCCGACCGACGGATGGTCAAGCCCGCGGACGGACCTCGCGTTCGCCGCCGCCGCCGTGCTCATCGGGGTCTTCGTTGCCATCGAGCACTCCGCCAAGGAGCCCCTCGTCCCCCTCGGCTTCCTCCGCCACCGGAACCGGGCGGCCGGCTACGGCGTCATGCTGCTCCTGGGTGCCGCGATGCTGTCGCTGGTCTTCTTCCTCACCCAGTTCCTCCAAGACGTCCTCCACTACAGCCCGATCCTCGCCGGCGTGGCATACCTCCCCATCCCCGTGAGCGTCGCCGGGACCAGCGTTGCCGTCTCGCACCTCGTGCGCCGCTTCGGCGCGCGGCGGTTCCTCGTCGTCGGTCCCGTCTTCGTGGCCCTGGGCCTCCTCTGGGTGTCCGGGGTGAGCGCCACGTCGGGATACGCGCAGGTCTTCGGACCGCTCGTGCTCGTGGGATTGGGGATGGGACTTTCGTTCGTCCCCCTCACGCTCAACGCCGTCTCCTCCGTCGGACGGCACGAGTTCGGCCTGGCTTCAGCCCTCCTCAACACGAGCCAGCAAGTCGGAGGCTCCCTCGGGCTCGCCACCCTCGTCACCGTCGCGGCGACCGCGACGCGCGATCAGTACGAGCACGCGCTCGGCGCGCTCCGCGCTGCCGGAGCAGGTGTGGGCGCACCGCGGCTCCACGCGCTCGCCGCTGCCGCGAGCGTGCACGGCTACCAGATGGCCTTCCGCTCGGGGGCGGCGGGAGCCGCCGTCGCGTTCGTCGTGGCTGTCGCGCTTCTCCGCTCCAAGGTCTCGGGCCGTGCTGCACCGCCGGGGCCGGCGCCCGGACAGGGGCCGGCGCCCGTGCCGGCGCCCGTGCCGACGCCCGGACAGGGGCTGGCGCTGGGGCCGGGCGCGGAATCGATGGCACTGAACGCTGAGCACGTGGTGGCTTCAGCCGACCACCCAGGACCACCTACCAGGTAGGCAGCCGGTCAAGGCTCAGCGCGGCCACGCTCGCATCAGATCGCGGCGAGAGGCGATCCCGAGCTTGGCGTAGATGTGCGAGAGGTGGTGGTCGACCGTCTTGGCCGAGATGAAGAGCTCGCAGGCGATCGCCGGGCTCGTCAGGCCCTTCGCGGCGAGCTCGGCGACCCGGCACTCCTGGGGACTGAGCTCGCCGTTTCGGCCAGCGCCACGGCGGCGGCGGCCGCCCGCCAGCGCCAGCTCGTGCTCGACGAGCCGGCCGATGCGGAGGGCGCCGACTGGCTCGACGAGCTCGAGGGCGCGCCCGAGCAGCGCCCGAGCCTCGCTCCCGCGACCGCTGCGACGGCAGAAGCGGCCAAAGGCGAGGAGCGTCTCCGCCTCGGCGAGAGGCATCGGCAGGTCGCAGTGTTGCGCAAGAGCCTCCTGGAAGCCCTCGTACGCTTCCTCGTCCTGCCCACGCCGCCAGGCGATGGTGGCGAGGCCGACATGCGCCGCGGCGCGCGGCGCACGACACGGGAACCGCTGGCTCAGCTCGCTCAGCCGCAGCGAGAGCGCTTCTGCACGTTGGAGCTCGCCAGCAGCGAGGTAGGCGTCGATCGCGCTCGCATGCCAGGGGACGACGCACGGCTCGAGGATGCCGTAGCGGTCGGCGAGCTCTGCCGCTGCGTCAGCGGCCCGCGCGGCCCGCAGCGCCTCGCCGGCGGCAAGGAATCGCCGGCATTCGAACAGTCTCAGCCAGAGCCGCAGATAGGGAGACTCGATCGAGGACTCGAGAGGCTCTTCGACCTTGGCTGCCCAGCGAGCGCTTTCCTCGTCGTCGCCGAGCTCGTTGTGGACGTGCGCCAGCCCGACGTAGCTGAAGGGGGCGATGCTCGGGACCAGGGCCACGAGCTCGGCCGCCCGCTCCAAGAGCGCCTTGGCTTCGTGGAGCTTGCCGATCCGCCACAGCGTGTCGGCGTGGTTGACGGCGAGCGTCTGCAAGGTGACAGCGGCTCCCTGGGACCTCGCCAAGTCGTCGAGCTGCGCGAAGCAGCGCTCGCTCTCGTCGAAGCGCTCGAGGATCTTGGCGACGTTGGCCCAGCTGAAAAGGAGGTCCCACTGCCACGGAGTGCGCACCGGCTGGCCGGCATCCGGCATCCAGGCTGCGGCGGAAGCCAGGGCCTGCTCGACAGCGGAGGCGTCGCCGCCGATGACTGCGAGATGGGAGTCAGCCACCTTCGCAGCCGCGCCGACCGCGCCGCCGGCGTCCTCGGCAAGACCTTCGATGGCCCGCCGAGCCTCGTAGATGCCTTCGAACAGCCAGTCGATGTAGGCCGAGTCGAGCCGGATCTCGACGGCCAGGTCACGGTCGAACCCGGTCGCGAGCACGCTGGCGCTGGCTGCGGTGCGCTTCGCGTCTGCAACCTTGGCCGAGGCGAGCTGCGCCTGCGCGAGCAGGCGCAGCGAACGCACCCGCTCCGCCACGGAGAGATCCTCCATGTTGAGCGTCTCGCGGATGGCGTCCTCCGCCGCTGCGAAGTCGCCCGTCGCCAGCCACGCCTGCGACAACTCCAGGCGCAGCCCCGGGGGGGCCATGTTCGACGAGATCTTGACAGCCTGTGCCAGGTGCTGTGCTGCCGTGGCCACGGCACCCGCTGCGAGTGCCCTCTCCCCCGCCGCCGCGAGCATGCTCGCCGCGGACGCGTCGCCGCTCAGGTCGGCCGACAGGGCGTGGGACAGCAGCTCCTCTGTCTCGGCGCTCCGCTCGCGAAGCAACCGGAAGGCGCTCGCGTGCAGCCCCTGGCGGACGAGGGGGGGCAGGTCCTCGTAGAGAGCCTGGCGGACGAGCGGGTGCACGAACTCCGCCTTCCCGTCGCCGGACGAGCGCACCAGCCCTGCTTCGCAGAGATGTTGCAGGGACGCCGCGGCCTCCTGCTCGGACTGCCCGGCAAGCTCCGCGGCGACGACGGGCCGGAACCTCGTGCTGAGCACGCTCGCCGCTCGTGCCCAGTGCAGCGCTGCGGCACCGACCCCGGCAAATCGGGGGAGGAGGATGCCGGTGCCGCTCGCCGAGGGGGCTGTCAGGTCCTCACCACGTGCCAGTGCCGCCGCGCACTCGACGAGCAGGAGAGGGTTGCCCGCTGCAGCACGGCTCGCAGCTTGCAGCTGGTCGTCGTCGGGAGCCTTGCCGAGGTGCTGCTCGAGCAGCGCAGCACTGCCGAGGTCCGTCAGCGGCCGGAGTCGTTCCACGTGAACGACGCCGTCGTACTCAAGCAGCATCGCCTGCTCGATCGCCGGGTGGGGAAAGGGGCGCATCGTGACGACGACCGTGACGGGCACGCGCTCGAGCCTCCGGCACATGAGGCAGAGCAACCCGATCGAGTCCGGGTCGGCCCAGTGGAGGTCGTCGACCGCCAGGAGGAGGGGGCCCTCGACCCCGATTTCGAGCCAATCGAGCAGCTGCTCGTAACGTTGGACTCGGGCGTCCCCGGGGTTGTGGCGCAGCCTGCGCCCCTCGTGGTCCCTCGGTAAAGCGATTGCCAGGCCCGCTAGGCCGAGCAACCGGTCGAGCACACCGAAGGGGATCGAGCCCTCGACCTCCGAGCACACGACGTGCGCCGTGCGAACGAAGCGGCCAGGCTCGAGGAGGCGGGCAAGCAGCGTCGTCTTGCCAAGACCGGCCTCGCCGACGAGGGCCAGCACGCCGGACCGGCCCTCGCCCGCCCGCCGCAAGGTCACGTCGATCGCAGCCAGCGCGCTCTCTCGCTCGAACAGTGCTGTCACACCGC
>JAKATJ010000095.1 GCA_021828005.1 Actinomycetes bacterium
TCCCTGCGCATGAGGTCGACTGTCTGCTGGCTCGCCGGGTGCGGGCCGCTGACCGAGTACGACTGCCCTGTGCCGAGCTTCCCGGTGATCACGCCGGTTGTGTTGTTGATTGTGGCGGTCTTGACGCCCCTCGCCTCGACCTCGTTGCGGAACTGGTTGTAGTTCATCGACTTCGCGGAGCTGTGGGGCAGGAGCGAAGGGACGATGAGCACGGCGAGGACCGCCAGAATGAGGATTCCCCAGATCCAACGCCAGCTTTGGTCCGGCCCTTGACCTGGAGAACGCTGCGGCGAGTTGTCGGGCCGTTGCTGGCTCACCGGGCCATGCTATGCGGCCCCTGCCGCCGACGGTGACCGGGGCCGCGTCGGCGGCACCCATTTCGAGGGTGCGCCGGGCGGCTGGCACGAAGCCGTTGTGCTCGGAGCCGGCGATAACGTGGCTCGATGGCCCGCCACGGCGAGACCGAGCCGGGCTCGGCTGAGCCGAACGGGGATCCGCCGCCCGGGTCGTACCCGCCCTCGTACCCGCCGCCCGGCTACCCGGCGCCCCCGCCTGGCTACCCGCCGCCCCCGCCGGGCTACCCGCCGCCCGGCTACCCCCCGCCCGGGTACCCGCCGCCCGCGCCGGGGTACCCGCCGCCCGGCTACCCGCCGCCTCCACCCGGGGTAGGCATGGGCCACCCTCGCCACTCGGCACCGCCCGGCTACCCGCCGCCTCCACCCGGGGTAGGCATGGGCCACCCTCGCCACTCGGCACCGCTCGGGGACCTGCAGCCTCTGGACCGCTGGTCCGGCCCGCCCGAGCAGGACGGCCACCGGCTCCTCGACAGCCCGGGGGCGCTTCCCGCAACGAAGGCGGCCGCCGGCTTCTGGCTCGTCATGGGGCTCCTCGGGTTCGCCGTCGGCCAGGTGATCGGCGCGGTCTTCGTCGCCATCGCCGCCGCCGCCGCCGGTGAGGGCGGCCAGCTGGCGAAGTTCGCCACGATGGCCGAGCCGCCGGAGTGGTACGTCGGCACGTCGCTCGTGGGTCTCTGGATCGGCTTTCTGGCGGGCCCGTGGGCCGCGAGCAAGATGCGGGGGACGGGCCGGTTCCTCCGCGACCTGGGCGTCCGGTTCCGCCTCGTCGACCTTGCGGGCATCGTCGTCGGCGTCGGCGGGCAGCTGGTGCTCGACGCCCTCTACGCGCCGTTCCTCCCGAAGCTGAAGCACTTCACAGCGCCAACCGAGAAGCTCGTGGGCGCGTCGCACGGATGGGGCTACCTCGTCATCGCGGTCCTCACGGTCTTCGGCGCACCGTTCTTCGAGGAGATCCTGTTCCGGGGCCTTGCGTTCAAAGCGCTGGCGCGTCTCTTCGCGCCCTCGGTTCGAGCGCCTGCTCGCCGGAGAACGATCGGCGTCGTCGCCGCGGTGGTCGTGGACGGCATCCTGTTCGGACTCGCCCATTGGGAGCTGTACCAGTTCGCCGGGCTCGCCGTCTTCGGGATGCTGCTGGCGGTCGTGAGCTACAAGACGGGCCGCCTAGGGATGAACATGGTCGCGCATGCCTCGTTCAACCTCGTCGCCGTGCTCGCGATCCTGGCCACCTCCAGCAGTGTCGTCCACTGACCCAGGAGCCCCCCGGCCAGGGACGGCCGTCCCGGCGGGCCGCCTCGCCGTGACCTGGCCACAGGGCCACGACGACCGTGAGCCCGGCGTGCAGACGGATGCGGGGGCGCCGTCCGGCGGGTGGCGATGGGATCCTGAAGCCGTCTCGATGCCCCCAGCGCGCGGGTGGCTCCCTGCCAGCGCCTCTGCGATCGCGACGGCAGCAGCCGTCCTTGGCGTCGTCGCCGTGGTGCTGTGGCAGACGCACCTGCCGATGCTCTTCACGGACACTGCCACGACGGGAGGCGACACCGGCGCCCACTTCATGATGCCGTCGCTGTTCAACACCATCCTCTTCCCGCACCTCACCGGGTGGGACCCGGGATGGTACGACGGCTATCCGGCGTACACCTTCTACTTCGTCCTTCCCGACGTGCTCACCGCGCTCGCCTCGCACGTCATCAGCTACGACGTGGCCTTCAAGCTCGCGACGATCCTCGGGTCCGTCCTCCTGCCGATCTCCGCGTGGGCGCTCGGCCGGCTGTTCGGGCTGCGAGCTCCGGTTCCCGCGGCGCTCGCCGCCGCCACGCTCCCGTTCCTGTTCGACTACACGTGGACCATCTACGGGGGAAACCTCTTCTCCACCCTGGCGGGCGAGTACCCGTACTCGCTGTCGGTGGCCCTCATGCTGGTGTTCCTCGGCCTCTTCGCCTGCGGGATCCGCACCGGACGGCATCGCGCGTGGGCGGCGATCACGCTCGCCCTCTGCATGCTCGCCCACGTCGTGCCTGCGTCGCTCGCGATCGCCGGCGCCGTGGTGCTCACGGTCGTGGAGCTGCTCCCGGGTCTCCGCCTGCACGACGGCCCCGGGGAGCCTTCCCCCCGCGCCTCCGCTTCCCCCCGCGGCTCCGGCTCCCCCCGCGCCCGAGGTCGCGGCGCGACGCTTTGGTGGGCCGCCTCGACGGTCTGCGTCGGGCTGCTCCTCTCGGCATGGTGGCTCGTCCCCTTCGGCTTGCGCAACGCGTTCTCGTCATCGATGAACTACGCGAAGGTCACCACCTACACGTCGATCTTCTTCCCGCACGCAGACCTCTGGGCGCTCGCGCTCGCCGGCATCGCACTGGTCGTCGCCGTGCGCACCCGCAGCCGGTTCGGCCTCGTCGTCGCAGCGCTCGGCGGCATCTCGGCGCTCGTCGTGGTGGCGGACCCGCTCCGGAGCCTCTACAACGTCAGGTACCTGCCGCTGTGGTTCCTGTGCGTCTACCTGATGGCGGGGTGGGTGGCCGGCGTGGCGGTCGCGGCCGCCGCCCGCGCGCTGCGCCGGGAGCGCGTGCTGCGCTGGGCCGTCCGGGCGACGGGGGGGATCGCGTGGCGCAGGCCGCCGCGCTCGGTCCCGTGGACCCCTGGCGCGGTCGGCGGCACCCTTGTCGTGATCGCAGCAGCGCTGGCCGTCGTCGTCCCCCCCTTCATCCCCGCTCTCGCCTCCGAGCTGCCCGGGATCGGCGTCCATCCCGGGCCGAACCAGGTGAGCGTGTGGGCGCAATGGAACTACTCGGGGTACCAGGGGAAGGCCGCGTACCCCGAGTACCGGGGACTGATGCGCCTCATGGGCACGATCGGGCGCAAGGACGGGTGCGGGCGCGCCATGTGGGAGTACACATCGGACGAGAACCGCTTCGGCACCCCCGAGGCGCTGATGCTCCTGCCGTACTGGACGCACGGGTGCGTCGACTCGATGGAAGGGCTCCTCTTCGAGTCTTCCGCCACGATGCCCTACCACTTCTTGAACCAGGCAGAGCTCTCCGCGTCACCCTCCGAACCGGTAGTCGGGCTGCCCTACGGACCGGCCACAGTGAGCCTCGGCGTCCGGCATCTGCAGCTGCTCGGCGTGCGCTACTTCATGGCGTTCAGCACAGAGGTCGTCCAGGAGGCGTCGGCGGACCCCACACTCAGGCTGCTCGCGACGAGCGGACCGTGGCGGTCGACATACGAAGGCGACCGCTTGTCGGTGACCTGGAGGATCTACGAGGTGGCGCGCTCTCCCATCGTGACGCCGCTCAAGAAGGAGCCCGCTGTCCTCACCGGCGTCGGCCAGGGGCAGTCGACATGGCTCGGGCGGATCGGCGCCGGGAGCTCCATGACGGAGGGCCCGTCGCTCAGGTGGTACCTCGACCCCTCGGTGTGGGCGACCGAGCTCGTTGCGGGCGGGCCGGCGCGCTGGCCGCGCATCGCCGCCGCTCGTGCCGTCCATCCTCCGTCGGTCCCCGTGCAGCCCACCCGTGTCTCCGACGTGCGCGTCCGTCCGGAGGCGGTCAGCTTCCACGTCGGGGCGCTTCGACGGCCGGTCCTGGTCAAGGTGTCCTACTTCCCGAACTGGCACGCCCAAGGAGCGGAGGGCCCCTGGCGTGCCACGCCCAACCTCATGGTGGTCGTGCCGACGCGCCACCACGTGGTGCTCACCTACGGCACCACCACCGTGACAGAGGCGGGCGACGCCGCGACCCTGGCGGGAGCGGCCGCGCTCCTCGCGATGCTCGTCGTGTGGATCCTCCAGAAGCGCCGCACCCGCCTTGGGTAGGCTGACCGACCCATGGGCACGACGAGCGAGGTCTTCAAGGCGTACGACATTCGCGGCACCGTTCCCGACCAGATCGACGCCGCGATGTGCCGCGCCATCGGTGGTGCGATGGCTCGCTTCACCAAGGCGCCCCGCATCCTCGTCGCAAGGGACATGCGCGACTCGGGCATCGCGCTGTCCAAGGCGTTCTCAACGGGGGCTCGCGCCGAAGGCGCCGCGGTCACCGATCTCGGGATGACGTCCACCGACTGCTTGTACTTCGCGTCGGGGGAGCTCGACTCGGCGGCCGCGATGTTCACCGCCTCGCACAACCCGGCGGCCTACAACGGCGTCAAGCTCTGCCTCTCCGGCGCGAGGCCGATCGGACGGGACAGCGGGCTCGCGGAGATCGAGGCGCTGACCAACGAGCTCTTGTCGGCGCCCCCGCCTGCCACAGCGCCGCTCGCACCGATCGACCACGTAGACGTCCTGTCCGATTTTGCCGCGCACGTCAGGTCGTTCGTCGACGTGAGGTCCCTGCGGCCGTTGCGCGTCGTGGCCGACACGGCGAACGGGATGGGCGGGCTCGTCGTCCCCCGCGTCATGGAGGGGCTGCCGTTCGAGGTCGACGTCCTCTACGGGGACCTCGACGGGACGTTCCCGAACCACCCGGCCGACCCCATCCAGGAAGAGAACCTGCGCGATCTCAAGGCCGCGGTGCTCGAGGCGGGCGCCGATGTCGGCCTCGCCTTCGACGGTGACGCGGACCGCTGCTTCCTCGTCGACGAGCGGGCAGAGACGGTGTCGGGGTCCCTCACGACCGCGCTCGTCGCGGTCTCGATGCTGGAGAAGCACCCGGGTGCGACGGTGCTCTACAACTGCATCTGCTCGCACGCGGTCCGCGAGGCGATCGCCGAGCACGGGGGCACCGGCATCCGCACCCGGGTGGGCCATTCGTTCATCAAGCAGGTGATGGCGGAGACCGGCGCGATCTTCGGCGGCGAGCACTCGGGCCACTACTACTACCGGGACAACTACCGGGCCGACTCCGGAGTCATCACCGCACTGGTCGTGCTCGAGCTCATGAGCGTGAGCGCCAGCCCCCTCTCCGAGCTGCTCCGGCCCTACCGCCGGTACGCGAGCTCCGGGGAGATCAACACCGAGGCCGCCGACCCCTCGAAGACCGTCGAAGCCGTGGCGGAGGCCGAAGCGGCCGAGGGGAGCGAGATCGACCGGCTCGACGGCCTCACGGTCGAGCACAGCGACTGGTGGTACAACCTGCGGCCGTCCAACACCGAGCCGCTGTTGCGCTTGAACGTGGAGGCGGCAGACGAGGCATCCTGTGCGAGGCACGTGGCCGAGGTCCTCGACCTGGTCCGTGCAGTGATGCCCTGAGGAGATCCGCGGGAGAAGGAGACCGGTGCCACTCGACCAACTGCTGATCGACGTCCTCGTGTGCCCTGTCGACAAGGGCCCGCTCCTGTGGTTCGAGGACGAGCAGCTCCTCTACAACCCGCGGCTGAAGAAGGGCTACGAGGTCCGTGACGACATCCCGATCCTCCTCGTCGACGAGTCGAGGAGCGTCAGCGACGGCGAGCACGATCGTCTGATGGACAAGGCGCAGCGCCAGGACGTGCCGGAGACCGGCCTGGCGGGCCGCCCGCCTGGGGGGGTTCGGCCTGAGGGCGGTGGAGCGGGCGGGTGACCACCACCGCACCTTCGCCGCTCCCGGTCGACTCGCTCGGTATGTGGGGGGCCACCGCGGCGCTCCCCGAGCAGATGGAGGAAGCGATAGACCGCGCGGCCGAGGTGGACCTCGGCGACCTCGCTGCTCGAGGACCGTTCAGCTCGGTCGTGGCCTGCGGCATGGGGGGGAGCGGGATCGCCGGCGACGTGCTCGAGGCCCTGGCGTCGCCGCGCGCGGGCGTCCCCGTGCAGGTGGTGAAGGGCTACCGGCTCCCGGCGCACGTCGGCCCGTCCGCGCTCGTCTTCGCGCTCTCCTTCTCGGGCGGCACCGAGGAGACGTTGTCCTGCATGGAAGACGCGCGCGCCCGCGGTGCTCCCGTCGTGGCCGTGTCCGGCGCGGGCACGCTGGCCGACGTCGCGACGGCCGCCGGGTGGCCGCTCGTCGCGGTCCCCGCAGGCATCCCCCAGCCGCGCGCCGGAATCGGCGCGCTCTCGGTTCCCCCGCTCGTGGTGCTCGAGCGGATCGGCCTGCTCCAGGGGATGGCAGGGCTGCTCCACGACGCGGCCCGCGTGGTGGGGGAGAGCCGTGACAGCCTCGTCAGGCCCGGCAGCACGGCGCAGGAGCTGGCGAAGCGGATCGGCAGGACCATCCCTCTCGTGCACGGGACGCCCGGGCCGACCGGGGTGGCGGCGACGCGGTGGAAGACCCAGGTGAACGAGAACGCGAAGTCGCCGGCCTTCGTCTCCTTCCAGCCCGAGCTGTGCCACAACGAGGTGGCCGGGTGGGGGCAGCACGGCGACGTGACCCGCCAAGCGGTCACGGCGGTCGTCCTGCGCCATCCCGGTGAGCATCCTCGCGTCGCGCGCCGGTTCCAGCTGGTGGAGCAGCTCATGACAGAGGTCCTCGCGGATGTCCTCGACGTGCGGACCAACGCGGTCAGCGACGTCGCCGCGCTCTACGACCTCGTGCTCCTCGGGGACTTCGTCTCGCTCCACCTCGCTGCGGCGGAGGGGGTCGACCCCGGGCCGGTCCCCGTCCTGAGCGAGCTGAAGGAACGGCTGACCGCATGGAAGGGCTGACGGCATGGGACGGCTGACCGCGCTCGAGGGGCGCGTGGTCTCGTCCCTCGTGGAGAAGCACCTGACGATCCCCCAGCACTACCCCCTCACGCTGCACGCGCTGGTGGAGGCCTGCAACCAGTCGTCCAACCGCGAGCCCGTCACCTCGCTGTCCGAGAGCGAGGTCCTCGGCGCTCTCGAGTCCTTGAAGGCGAAGCGGATGGTCCGGGCGGTGCTCCCGTCGCATGGCCGCTCTGTCGTGCGCTACCGCCACGTGCTCGACGAGACCCTCGGGCTCGACGCGCCCCAGCTCGCCGTGCTCGCGGTCCTCGAGCTGCGCGGGCCGCAGACCGTCGCGGAGCTGCGCGCCCGCACCTTGCGCATGGCTGCCGTCGAGTCCGTGGACCACGAGCTCGGACTGCTCGCACAGAGGCAGGATCCGCTCGCCGTGCTCCTGGGGCGCCGCCCCGGTCAGAAAGAGGACCGCTGGGCGTCGCTGCTCGCAGAGGACGTTTTTAGCGGTGCGACGGCTGCCGGTCTTGGGACGGCGGCCGGAGGCGCCGGCTCGGCGAACGCAGCCTCCGGTGCGCGACCCGCGGCGCCGCCGACGCCGGAGTCCAGCTCCCTCGGCGCCGACGTCGCAGAGGTGCGTCGGGACGTGGCCGCCGTGCGGGCGGAGCTCGAGGCGCTGCGCGGCGCGCTCGAGACGCTGCGCTCGGGGTTCGAGGACCTCCGGACGAGCCTCGG
>JAKATJ010000096.1:0-3560 GCA_021828005.1 Actinomycetes bacterium
GTGGAACGACGCGAACGTGCTCGCGTTCGGGTTGCGCCTCACGACGGAGGCCGTCGCCGCCGAGCTGCTGGACGCCTTCCTGCACACCGACGCCGACCCGTCGGAGCTGCCGCTGGTCGCCCGGCTCGAGCCGCCGCGATGACCGAGGGCGAGGGGGCCGCGGCCTCGTCTGCCCGCGGCCCAGACCGCGCCCCAGACCGCGCCCCTGCCTTCCGCCCGACGCTCGACGTGGAGCGCGGGCTGTGGCGCGAGGGGTGCCGGTGGGTGGCGGGCGTCGACGAGGTGGGCCGCGGCGCATGGGCCGGACCGCTGAGCGTGGGGGTCGCTGTCGTGCACGCCGGGCTCCGTGCGCGCACCGTGCCCCGATGGCTCCGCGACTCCAAGATGATCGGCGAGCACCGCCGCGAGCTGGTCTTCGACGACGTCGCGCGCTGGTGCGCCGACGCAGCGGTCGGGCACGCGAGCGCCGGGGAGTGCGACCGCTTCGGGATGACGCGGGCGTGGCGGCTCGCGGCCCACCGGGCCCTCGCCCGGCTCGACCTCGTCCCCGACGCCCTCGTGATCGACGGCTCCTACGACTTCCTCACCCGGGCGGACGTCGCGGAAGAGACGGCGCGCACCTCGCCGGACGACGGCTTCAGGCTCCCGGACGCCCCCGTGCCCTCGCGGGTGCTCACGATCGTCGGAGCCGATGCCCGGTGCGCCGCGGTGGCGGCGGCGTCCGTTCTCGCCAAGGTGGTGCGGGACCGCATGATGCGCGAAGAGGCGGTCCACTTCCCGCCGTACGGCTTCGAGCGGAACAAAGGCTACCCGTCGCCCCGCCATCGGATCGCCTTGGCGGGGTACGGTCTGTCGGCGATACACCGGCGCAGCTGGGCCTTCGTGGCGGATCTTCCCTGGCGCTGAGGCGCGGTTCCTCTCTTAGGATGTCTTTAGGATGGTCTACCTGCTCGCAATGGGTGCGGCGCTCGCCAATGCGCTGACGAGCATCCTCCAGCGATTGGGCGTCGAGGACGCGCCCGCGTCCGACACGATGAGACTTCGCCTGATCGTCCACGCGCTCCGCAGCAGAGTCTGGCTCGCGGGGTTCGCCCTGATGCTCTTGTCCTTCGTCATGCAGGCGACTGCGCTGCACCTCGGCAGGCTCTCGGAGGTGCAGCCGATCCTCATCCTCGAGCTGCTCTTCCTCGTCGTGATCCTCGGCGTCTGGTTCCAGTACTCGCTCGGCTGGAAAGAGTGGGTCGGCGCGACGGCCGCAGCCCTCGGCCTGGCGGGGTTCTTGATCTTCGCAGACCCCGGACGCGGCAACGGGATCCCGACCGCTGCCGACTGGCTCGAGGTGGGGGTGGCCTGCGCAGCCGTCGTCGTCTGCGCGACGCTGCTCGCGCTGCGCGGCCCGCGCTGGTGGCGTGCCGCGTGCTTCGGTTTCGCGGGTGCCGTGGCGTTCTCGTTCGCCGCTGCGTGCACCAAGGAGGTCTCCGGCTTCGCTGCGCACGACTGGGCCTCCATCTTCTGGCACTGGCAGACGTACGCCCTCGCGGGGTCCGGAGCGCTCGCGGTCTTCCTCGCCCAGAACGCCTACCACGCCGGCCCGATCGCAGCGTCCCAGTCGGCGCTCGTGCTGGTCGACCCGCTCGCGAGCATCCTGATCGGCATCGCGCTCTTCGACGACAACCTGCGCACGAACGGCGCGTGGGGACCGCTCGAGGCGCTCTCGTTGCTCGTGCTCTTCGGCGGGGGCCTGGTCCTCAGCAACTCGCCCCTCATCGCGGGGATCCGCGGCAGCGAGTCCCCCGACGCGGACCGGCTCCGGCCGCGGTTCCGGCACCGGCTCACAACCGCCCCCGAGCCCGCCTCCGGTCTGCATTCCGGCGGGGCGTGATCGCCCGTCACCTGGGAGGAGGACGACCCGGCCCGCGTGGTGCCGACGCGCACGCTGTGCGCGCGGTCTCAGCGCGACGCTGCGGTCATCGGGTCGCGCCGAGCGCGAGCAGCGCGAGCGCCATCGACGCCGGGACGACGAGGGCGCCCGCTGCCGTGTAGCGCCGGGCGCTCGGCCGTGCTCCCACGGTGCGGGCCACGTGGAGCCACAGCACGGCGGACAGCGCGCCGCTGACCGCGAGGTTGGGGCCCAGATCCAGCCCGACGAGGAGCGCGTGCGCGTGGGCGGGCAAGCGGGCAGCGAGCAGCGACGCGGCAGGCAGGTTGTTGACGAGGACGCTCGCCCCGGCACCGATGACCGCCGTCCACACCGTGGAGGCGTGGGCGAGCAGGTGGGCAGGGCCGGACCAGGCACGCCCGAGCGTGCCGAGGTCGACGGCGACGGCGAACAGCCCCCCGAGGAGCGGCAGGTTCACCGTCCGGCGGAGCTCGCCGAGGTGGACGCGCCTCGCCCGAAAGGCCCAGCCGGCCGACGCCGCCCCGGCACCGAGCGCGACGAGCGCTTCCCACGAGGGCGCGAGGACGAGCATCGCGACCACCACGACGCAGATCCCGGCGAGCCCCTCGCCCGCGCGCCACTCGACCGGCTCGTCGAGCGGCGGCCCCGCGCTGGCGAGCGACCGACGCCACAGGGCTGCGACCACCGCGCAGACCGCGCAGACCGAGGCGATCCACGGCAGCGCCATGGTCTCGGCGAACGCGCTGCCCGACTGGTGCACCCTGCCGAGGACGATCAGGTTCGTGAGGTTGGACCCTGGCAGGACCAGCGACGCGCCGTTGGCGAGGAAGACCACGAGATAGAGGAACGGCGCCTCCGCGGTCCGGCGCCGCCGCGCCGCGACCACGAGGACCGGCGTCAAGAACGCGACCGCCGTGTCGAGGTTCAGCACTGCGGTGACGACGGCCACCAACGCGGCCGCGGCGAGGAAGAGCGACCACCCGCCGCGGGCGGCGTCCGACATGGCGGTGCCGGCTGCGTCGAAGAGCCCGTCGGCACGGGCCACGAGGCCGACGACGAGCAGCCCTGCGACGAGCACGAAGGGGGGCCAGTCCTGGGACGCCGCGCCGCCCACCGCGCTGCGGTCGAGCGCGAGGGCAGCACCCATCGCCGGGAGCGCGACGGCCACGGCGACCCAGCCCGCGGTCCTGAGCGCGTCGCGGGGGCGGCCGGTTGTCGGCGAACCGGGCGGCGTGCGGCCTGCGCTCAATCCGTGTCTCGGACGCGAGCGCCCATCGCTGCCACGTCGCGCACGAACGCGGCGAACGCGTCCGGGTGGCTGAGGTGTGCTCCGTGGCCGGCGCAGGCGATCGTCGAGCGGCGCGCGGTCGCCACGTGCGCGGCGAGCCAGTCGGCCGTGTCGAGATGATGGGGGAAGCTCGACGGTCCGCCCGACGCGACGATCGTCGGAACCGCCAGCGCCGTCACGTCGAACGGGGCGGCGCGCCGGACGGCGCGCAGGTCCGCGAGGAGGGCGGCCCCGTCCGCCCGCAGCTCGGCGCGCTGGCGTTCGGAGAGCCGCTCCCACGCCCGGCCCCCCACGACGCGCCGGAAGAACCGCTCGGCCCCGAGACCCGGATCGTGGTCCTCCTCGCTGTCCGCCTGCGCAGGTCTGCGCTCG
>JAKATJ010000096.1:3660-7632 GCA_021828005.1 Actinomycetes bacterium
TCGGGGCGCTCGACGGCGGCGCCGAGGACGATCGTGCCGCCCGCGCTGTGGCCGACGGCGACCACACCGTCGTGCCCCGCGGGGTGCCCGGCGTAGGCGGTCGCGACGCGCACGAGGTCGTCGACGTGGACTGCCAGGTCGTCGGACACCGGGGCGTCACGCGATCTCCGGTAACCCCGCCGGTCGTAGGTGACGACGCGCAGGCCGTCCAGCCGCCGTGCCACTCGACGGAAGCTGGCGGCCCGGTCGAGGGAGCCGTGGACGAGCACGACGACAGGACCCGAGCCGTCTCGCCACCCGCCTGCGGGGCGCCGCTCGGCGACGAAGAGCTCCTCGGGGAGTCCGGGAAGCACGGCGCGGCAGCGCGGCTCCGTGCCGGCAACGGAGCGGCTCGGGGTCACGCAAGGACCATACCGGACGTCGTCGGCCCGACCTCGGGTGGAGCCCAAGCGGGCCACCGCTTACGCACCGGTAGGGTTTGGAGTGTGATTTCGCCCGGTGACGAGGACCGTCGGCCCGCGGCGGGGACGCGCGCCCGCCGCCCCTCCGAGGGCGCGTTCGGGCCCAACGCCTGGCTGGTCGACGACATGTACGACCGCTACCGGGCAGATCCCGGCTCGGTGAGCGAGAGCTGGCGCGACTTCTTCGCCGACTACCACCCCGCTCCGTTGCCCGCCCCGATGGACACGCTCGCAAGGGAGGTGGCGGAGCGGGCTCGGCGCGCCGCCGACGAGCCCGCTCCGGCCCCCGACGCGACCCGGAACGGCCAGTCCAGCCCGACGCAGTCGGCGGTCGGGAACGGCCACGCCGTCGCGCCGGCGCCGTGGGGGGCTCGTGCTCGACCACCGGCCGCCGAGCCGATCGCGGAGACCATCGCGCCGCCGGCGCCTCCTGCCGAGCCGATCGCGGAGACCATCGCGCCGCCGGCCAGCGCTGCCGCGACCGGGCAGGGCCGGGTCGAAGCTGGCGAGCTGGCCCCGGGGCAGGGCCGGGCACCCACGGTCGTGGTACGAGCACCCGACCCCCCGGTCCCGCTCCGGGGGGCGGCGTCCCGGATCGCCGCGAACATGACGGCGAGCCTCGCGGTGCCGACGGCGACGAGCGTGCGCTCCGTGCCGGCCAAGCTGCTCGAGGTCAACCGCCAGATCCTGAACAACCAGCTCGCCCGCACGACGGGGGCGAAGGTGAGCTTCACCCACCTCATTGGCTACGCGGTGGTCAAGGGGCTCGTGGCGGTGCCGGCGATGAACTCGTCCTACGTGGAGGAAGAGGGCGCCGACGGGAAGACCGTGCCCGGCGTCGTCCACCACTCCCATGTCGGCTTGGGCCTCGCCGTGGACGTCGAGCGACGTGACGGGTCGCGCACCTTGATGGTCCCGTGCGTGAAGGACGCCGACACCCTCGACTTCCGGGAGTTCGTCCTCGCCTACGAGGACCTGGTGCGCAAGGTCCACTCCGGGAGGGTGAGCCCCGACGACTTCGCGGGCGTGACCGTGAGCCTGACCAACCCCGGGACGCTCGGCACGGCGCAGTCGGTGCCGCGTCTCATGCCCGGCCAGGGCGTCATCGTGGGGGTCGGCGCGATCTCGAGCCCGGCGGGGTTCGAGGCGGCAGACCCCCAGCTGCTCGCCGAGCTCGGCATCGGTCGCGTCGTCACCCTCACGTCGACCTACGACCACCGGATCGTCCAGGGGGCCGAGTCGGGGCTCTTCCTCGCGTACGTCGCCGAGTGCCTCAGGGGGGGCCACGACTTCTACGACGAGGTCTTCGAGTCGATGGCCGTGCCCTACAAGGCGGTCCGCTGGCACGCCGACCGGCCGGCGTCCGACGACCGGGAGCACGAGCGGCTCTTGAAGCAGGTCCACGTGCAGACCCTCATCAACATGTACCGGGTTCGAGGGCACCTGATCGCCCACCTCGACCCGCTCGACGCCGAGCCGCCGCGGATCCATCCGGAGCTGGACCCGCTCACCTACGGGCTGACCATCTGGGACCTCCCGCGCCGGTTCGTCGCGGACGGGCTGGCCGGGAACGAGTGGGCCACCCTCGAAGAGATCCTCCACATCCTGCGCGACGCGTACTGCAGGACGCTCGGCATCGAGTACATGCACATCCAAGACCCCGAGCAGAAGCGCTGGATCCAAGAGCACGTGGAAGGGGTGGACCACGCGGTCACCGCCGAAGAGCAGCGGCGCATTCTCGACCGGTTGAACGCCGCCGAGGTGTTCGAGCGGTTCCTCCACACCCGGTACGTCGGGCAGAAGCGCTTCGGGCTCGAAGGTGCGGAGTCCCTCATCGTCGTGCTCGACTCGCTCTTCGACGACGCGGTGCGCGGCGGGGTCGTCGAAGCCGTGATGGGCATGGCCCACCGTGGCCGGCTGAACGTGCTCGCCAACATCGTCGGCAAGTCGTACCGCGACATCTTCGAGGAGTTCGAAGGCATCCTCGACCCCGACTCCGTGCAAGGGTCGGGCGACGTGAAGTACCACAAGGGCGCCACCGGGAAGTACGCAGGGCCGTCAGGGCTGGACCTCGCGATCTCCATGGCGTCCAACCCCTCGCACCTCGAGGCGGTCGACCCGGTGGTGGAAGGGATGGCCCGGGCGAAGCAAGACCACTTCCTCGCTCCGACGGACGGCACCTCCACGAGGCCCGGCGCCAAGGAGCCGACCCAGTTCCCGATCCTCGCGGTGCTCGTCCACGGGGACGCAGCCTTCGCCGGCCAGGGGGTGGTCGCCGAGACGCTGAACCTGTCCGCGCTCTCGGGGTACCGCGTCGGCGGCACCGTGCACATCGTCGTGAACAACCAGCTCGGGTTCACCACCGCGCCCGGCGCGGCGCGCAGCTCGGTGTACCCGACCGACGTCGCCAAGATGGTGCAGGCGCCGATCTTCCACGTGAACGGCGACGACCCCGAAGCCTGCGTCCGCGCGGCGCGCCTCGCCTTCGGCTTCCGCCAGGCCTTCCACAAGGATGTCGTCATCGACCTCGTGACCTACCGGCGGCACGGGCACAACGAGGGGGACGATCCGAGCTACACCCAGCCCCTCATGTACCGGCGGATCGACGCCAGACGGTCGGTCCGCAAGCTCTACACCGAGACGCTCGTACGGCGCGGCGACCTCACCCTCGAGGAGGCGGAGCGGGCGCTCGACGCGTTCAACGCGCAGCTCCAGGCCGTCCTCGACGAAGTCCGGGCGGCATCCCCGCTCCCGCCAGCGAGGTCGCGGGTGGCCGAAGGGGGACCGGAGCCCGAGGGCGAGCCCGGGCCCGAGGTGCCGCGCGTCGAGACCGGAGTCGCCGAGCCGCTCCTCGTCGAGCTGGCACACCGCACGACCACGGTGCCCGAAGGCTTCACGTTGCATCCCAAGCTCGTCCGCCAGTTCGCCCAGCGCACCGAGCTCGTCGCAGCCGGCGAGGTGGACTGGCCGCTCGCCGAGCAGCTCGCGATCGGCTCGCTGCTCGCGGAGGGCGTCGACGTCCGCCTCACCGGTCAGGACACGAGGCGCGGCACGTTCAGCCAGCGCCACTCGGTGCTCGTCGACCACGACAACGGCCACGAGTACGTGCCGCTCGCGCACCTGGGAGATCTCGCCGGGTCCGAGCGCGGCCGGCCGGGGCGCTTCACGGTGCGAGACTCGCTCCTCTCCGAGTACGCCGCCGTCGGGTTCGAGTACGGCTACTCGGTGGAGGCGCCGGACGCGCTCGTGGCGTGGGAGGCCCAGTTCGGCGACTTCGTGAACGGCGCGAGCATCATCATCGACAACTTCCTCGTCGCAGCAGAGGACAAGTGGGGCCAGCATGCCGGGCTCGTCCTCCTCCTGCCTCACGGCTACGAGGGCCAGGGTCCCGAGCACTCCTCGGCCCGGATCGAGCGCTTCCTGACGCTCTCGGCGCGCGGCAACCTCCGCGTCGCGGTGCCGTCGACCGCCGGCCAGTACTTCCACCTCCTCAGGGCGCAGCCGATGCGGA
>JAKATJ010000097.1:0-2020 GCA_021828005.1 Actinomycetes bacterium
GGGACCGGCCGGCGAAGCTGCTCGACGGCGACGACGACACGCCCGGTCATCCGGTTGCGGCGTCCCGGTAGAGATCGACGAGCCCTGCTGCGCACTTCTCCCAGTCGAAGGTCGCGGCCCGCTCGAGGCCGCGCGCGCGCAGTGCGGCCGCCGTCTCGTCGGAGTCGACCACCGAAGCGATGGCTCCAGCGAGCGCGAGCTGGTCGCGCGGCTCGACCAGCAGAGCGGCGTCGTCCAGGACCTCTTCGAGCGCACCGGCACGCGTCGCGACCACCGGCGTGCCGGCCGCCATGGCTTGCAGCGGCGGATAGCCGAACCCTTCGTAGAGCGAGGGATAGACGAGGACGGCCGCGCCGTGAAGCAGCCCCGAGAGCGTGGCGTCGTCGACCCATCCCGTGCGCACGATGCGCGCCCGCGCGTGGCACCCACCGAGCGCGCGCGCGAGCTCGGCGCTCCCCCACCCCTCTTGGCCCGCGAGCACGAGGGCGAGGTCCGGACGTCCCGCGGCGAGGACGTCGAAGGCGGCGACGAGACCGGGCAGGTCCTTCCTCGGCTCCGCGGTCCCCACTGCGAGGACGTAGCGGCCGGTCCCCGGCGGGAGGTGCCGCGACGGGGCGCTGACGTCGGGGGCCGAGAGCGGCGGCACGCCCGAGGCGACGGCGCGCACCCGGGAGGGATCCGCGCCGAGCACCTCCACCACTTCTGCCGCCACAGACTCCGAGTGCGTGTGCACCCACGCCCCGTGCGCCAGCGCGCGGCGGACGAGAGCCGGATAGGCGAGGGTGGCGCTGTTGCACAGCTCCGGGTAGCGCACCGTCGTGAGGTCGTGGACGGTGACGACCCGCGCGGCGCGCCGGGCGGGAGGGACCACGTAGTTCGTGCCGTGGACCACGTCGGTCTCGCCCACGAACCACTCGAGAGGCGGAAACTCCGTGCGCCTCCACAACATTTGCAGTGGGCGTGCGGGCATTGCGCGACTCGCGATCACGACGCCACGCGCCACGCGTTCGTCGATCGCGTGCCGTCGCCGCCAGCTCACCGCGAACGCCGTGGCGGTGACGTCGGTGCGTCGCGACAAGCCCTCGAGGACCCCCCCGCAGAAGGCGCCGACGCCGGTCGGCCTGCCGATGAGCGGCGTGGCGTCGAGCGCGACGCGGAGCCGGTCAGCCATGGCGTCCTTCCGCACGTTCGCCTGCTGTTCGGAGGACCGCGTCGGAGAGGACCGGCCACGCGTCGGCGGCCCACGACCCGAAGGCGCGATCGGAGAGCGCGGCGCACGCGAGGTGCGCCTCGGGGTCCACCCACAGAAACGAGCCCGACCGCCCGAAGTGCCCGAAGGTCGCCGGGCTGTTGCCCGAGCCGGTCCAGTGCGGATGCTTCGCGTCCCGCAGCTCGAACCCGAGCCCCCAATCGTTCGGGTCCTGGGGCCCGAAGCCCGGCAGGACGCCGGCGAGGCCCGGGTAGGCGACCTTCGTCGCCGCGGCGAGCGTCTCGGGAGCCACGACGTGCGGCGCGAGGAGCTCGGCGCCCAGCGCGAGGAGGTCTCGGAGCGTTCCTTCGGCACCGTGCGCGGGGGAGGCTCCGGGGGCGAGGCGCGCGCCTGCCATCCCGAGCGGGACGAAGACCGCCTCTGCCACGTACTCGGAGACGGGCATGGACGCTCGCTCGCCGAGCAGGTCGCCGAGAACCTCGAAGCCCGCGTTCGAGTAGATCCTCCTCGTCGCCGGTGGCGCGATCGCCTCCCGCCGATCCGGGGCGAGGCCCGACGCGTGCGCGAGCAGGTGCGCGACGGTCGCGCCGGGCGGGCCTGCAGGATCCGACAGGGCGAGGGTCCCCTCCTCGACGGCGACCAGCACGGCGAGCGCGGTGCAGAGCTTCGTGACCGATGCCCAGGGATAGGCGCGGCCGGCATCGCCCGTGGTGCCGAGGATGGCGACCTCGGGCCGCCGCCGGCCGGCGGCATCCGCCGCAGGACGCGCCACGACGGCGCCGTCCTTTCCGGGGGCGGCCCCGCCATCGG
>JAKATJ010000097.1:2120-3695 GCA_021828005.1 Actinomycetes bacterium
CCGGACATCGACACGGTCGTCTACACCCTGGCCGGCCTGCACAACCCTGCGACGGGCTGGGGGATCGTGACAGAGAGCTGGACGACCATGGCCGAGCTCGAGCGCATCGGCGGATCGACCTGGTTTCGCCTCGGAGACCGGGACCTCGCCACGCACCTCTACCGCACCCAGCGCCTGGCAGAGGGCGCCGCGTTGCACGAGGTGACGGCCGAGATCGCTCGAGCCCGCGGGGTCGGCGTGCACGTCGTCCCGATGTCCGACGACGCGGTGCGCACCCGGCTCGTCCTGGCGGAGGACGCGGACGGCGTGCTCGCGGGAACCGAGGTCGCGTTCCAGCACTACTTCGTCAGGCTCCGCCACGCCGTCGCGGTCCGTTCGGTGCGCTTCGACGGCGCGGCTGCGGCGAGCCCGGCACCAGGGGTGCTCGACGCGATCGGCGACGCCGAGGTGGTGGTCGTGTCCCCCTCGAACCCGGTGGTCTCGATCGGGCCGATCCTCGCGGTGCCCGGCGTTCGGAACGCGCTCGCCGCCCGCCGCGACCAGGTCGTCGCCGTGTCCCCGATCGTTGCGGGCGCAGCGCTCAAGGGCCCTGCCGACCGCCTGCTCGCCGAGCTCGGTTACGAGTCGTCCGCGGTGGGCGTCGCGCGCCTGCTCGCAGAGTGGGTCGGGACCCTCGTGATCGACGAGCAGGACGCGCACTTGAAGGACGCGGTCGAGTCCGAGGGTCTCCGGGCCGTCGTCGCCCCGACGATCATGTCGAGCCCGGAGGTCGCGGCCTCGCTCGCCACGGTGGTGCTCGATGCCGCTCGATGAGTCCCGCGCGCTGCACGCCTACGGCGTGCTCGGCGTCGCCGAGGTCCGACCCGGTGATGACGTGGGTGCGCTCCTGGCTGACGCGCTCGGCCCCCCCGGCTCGGGTCTCCTTCGCCCGGGGGACGTGGTGGTCGTCACCCAGAAGATCGTCTCGAAGGCAGAGGGCCGCCTCGTCCCCGTCGACCATGCCGACCCCGCCCAGAAGCGGGCGCTCGTGGAGGCGGAGTCCGTGCGCGTCCTGCGGCGGCGTGGAGAGCTGCTCATCACGGAGACCGCCCACGGCTTCGTCTGCGCCAACGCCGGGGTCGACCTCTCCAACGTCGGTGACGGCTGGGCCGCGCTCCTGCCGGTCGACCCTGACCGATCCGCTCGGCGGATCCGTGCGACGCTGTGCCGCCGCCTCTCGGTGGCGGCGGGCGTGGTGGTCTCGGACACCTTCGGGCGACCCTGGCGTCAGGGGGTGACGGACGTCGCCATCGGCGTCTCGGGGATCGCCGCCGTCGTGGACCTGCGCGGCACGACCGACGCCACCGGCCGGGAGCTCGTCGCCACCCAGGTGTGCGTCGCCGACGAGCTCGCCGCCGCCGCGGAGCTCGTGATGGGGAAGGACCGGGCGATCCCGGCCGCAGTCGTCCGCGGCGTGCCGCGAGCATGGCTGCGCGACAGCTCGGTCCGTGCGGAGATCGTGCGCGGGTCCGCTGAGGACCTGTTCCGCTGACGCCGAGCTGACCACCCAAGGCAGCGCCCGGGCGGCCCTGGCCG
>JAKATJ010000097.1:3795-7531 GCA_021828005.1 Actinomycetes bacterium
TGGTGGATCGTGAGGGCACGACCGCCTTCTGCGCGCGCTTCTGCGAGGTTCGTGAGCGAGCCGGTCGAAAGATCGTCGACGACGTCGACCTCGTGGCCTTCGGCCAGCAACCGGCCGACCAGCGTCGACCCGATGAAGCCGGCACCTCCGGTGACCATCGTCCTCATGGCGGTTCCATCTTGGTCGGGCGCGTCGGCACGCGCTCCCCCGACAGGACCGTCCCGGGAGCGACCGACGCTCCTGCGCCGAGGACAGTGAGCGGCCGCACGTCGCAGCGTTCGCCGACGCGTGCGCCCGGCCCGACGATCGAACCGGCCAGGGAGGCACCCTCTCCGACGTTGGCACCCTCCAGGAGGACGGACCGGACGACCCGCGCGCCCGGCCCGACGACGCAGTCCCGTCCGACGACAGCCCTGTCGACCAGTGCGCCCCGCCCGACGCGGGCACCGTCACCGACCAGCGCAGGTCCGCGCACCTCACCGTCCACCTTCGGGGAGCCGAGCAGCCACACACCGTCGCCCGAGTCCGTGGCACCCGGAGCGGGCGGACCCTCGCGACGGCCCTCGAGAAGGTCCCAATGCGCCGCGAGGTAGGCCTCCGGCGTGCCGGCGTCGAGCCAGTACGACGCATCGGCGAGCGCATAGAGGGTGCCGTCGGCGACCATCGCCGGGAACGTCTCCCGCTCGATTGAGACTCCTCGTCCCTCCGGGACCCGGTCGACGACAGACCGCTCGAGGACATAGGTGCCTGCATTGATGAGGTTGGTGGGTGCCACATCCCGAGGAGGCTTCTCCACGAACGCTTGCACGAGGCCGGAATCGTCGGTCGCCACCACACCGAAGGAGGAGGGATCGTCCACGGGATGGAGAGAGATCGAACCCTCGGCACCGCGCGCGCGATGAAAAGCGACCAGCGCCGTAAGGTCCATATCGGTCAGCACGTCCCCGTTCACGACGACGAAGGTCTCGGCGATACCCGCGCTGAGGGCCGCGAACCGGATCGCACCCGCGGTGTCGAGCGGCGAGGGCTCGACTGCGTAGGAAAGACGGATGCCGGCGACGACGCCGTCGGGGTAGGCCTTCAGGAAGGCGTCTGGGAGGTACCCGAGGGACAGGACCACATCGGCGATGCCGTGACGCGCGAGCTGCCCCAGCACCCTCTCGATCATGGGCTGCTCCGCGATCGGGAGCAGCTGTTTGGGGACGGACAGCGTGAGCGGGCGAAGGCGGGTCCCCTCGCCCCCCACGAGCACGACCGCCTTCACGGCGCCGTTCCCTACCCCGCCTTCGTGGTGGTCGTCGTCGTCGAGCCCGGTGCGGTCGTCGTCGTCGAGCCCGGTGCGGTCGTCGTCGTCGAGCCCGGTGCGGTCGTCGTCGTCGAGCGCCCGCTCGCGATGTCGAAGAGTGCCGCCACGATCGTGCTGTTCGGCTTGGGCAGCCGCGTTCCCGCGGGCACGAAGCCGACGGTGATCAGCTGGTCGTCGCTGAACAGGAGTGTCCCGGGGTTCCCCTGGACGTTGACCGGCTTGCCCTTCGCCGCGAAGGCGTTCTTCCAGTAGGTCACCCTCACGTCGGCCCTCTTGCCGGCGTCCTTCGTTCCCGACGGGCACTTCTCCCCGCTGCGGTACGTCCGGCCCGCGGAGGACTTCACCTTCTTGCCCGACGCGGAGCCCGTGGTCGTGGTCGAGCCCGGAGCGGTCGTCGTGGTCGAGCCCGGAACGGTCGTCGTGGCCGAGGCGGGCAGGTGAAGCTGTGTGGCGGTGAGCGTGAGCCCCGGATAGGAGGAGACGAACTTCCCGAGCACGGCGTTGTGGCCGGCATCCGATGTCTGCTTCGGAGAGACCGTGATGATCCCGTTGCCGGTGGTGTAGAAGGACTGCGTCGTCGCGTTGAGCAAGTTGGTCGGCAACGGCGCAACCTGTGTACCGCAGATGTCGAAGGTGATCGCCGCGTACCAGGGTGTGGCGCCCTTCAAGGGAGGCGTGGTATTGACCACCGGACCGCTCCGGTAGTCGATTCGCGAAACGACAACCGAGGCGACCCCCAGCAACACGATCAGGACGAGGACCGCATACCAGTTGACGGGCACCTGGCCGCGATAGGTACGACCGCCGCCGGTCGAGGCGGCGCGTGCGACCCACTTCCCCGTCGAGCTCCTGGGCATGGCGGGGGAGACCTTAGCAACAGCCCTGCGGGTGGCCCCCGCGATCCGGTGCGGGCGCAATCTCCCCAGCTTGTGCCTCCCTGGCGGGGCCCCGTTCGCGGCGGCGGGGAGCGTCCGACACCGATGCTTCGGCGCCCGGGGCTCACCCCACCAGGTGTCTCCGGCGTGCCGGAGCGGACGGGTGCGGGCGGCGGCTGAGTGAACGGTAGACGTCCATGGTCTGCGGATGCACCCAGTCGGCCGGGTCGACGGAGCCGATCTCCGATGCGTGCAGCTGTTGGGCAGTCTCGCCCGACACGATTCGAACGAGCTCGTCCATCGCGGACTCCACCCCCGCGGGGTTGCCTTGGAGGTCGGCAGCGAGGAAGAGCAGGCGGTAGAGCCGTTCGTCGTAGGGAGAGACGAGGAGGCCACGGCGAACCGCCAGCTCTGCGCCGCGGCCCTCTCCTCTGTCGAGGCGGTGCTCGGCGACGTCGATCGCCAGTTGGACGATCGATCGCTCCATCTCCGCGTGCAGACCTTCGAGCACGGCCCAATCGACGGCCCGCAAGCCGGCGAGGAGCGGACCCCGGACGAGCTCGAGAGCGCAAGCGTGTGCCTCGGCAGCCCCCGCGCCGTGCGCGGCAGCGAGCGCCCGGAATCGCACCCAGTCGGTGGTCACGCTCGCAGCGAGCCGGAGATGGCCCACGCCGCGCGGCAGGTGATCCGATCCGTCGGACGCACAACCCAGCGCGCGGCGCGCCTCGGATGCCGTCGAGAACCGCGTCGCTGCGGACGGAAGCTGATCGGGCCACAGAGCCGTCGTCCAGGAACCGGCGGTTGCGCCTGTCGCGTGCAGCGCCAGGTACACGACGAGCTCCAGGCACCACGCACGGCGAAACGGACGCGCGGCGCCCATCACATCGGCCGGCCCGAGCACCCGGACGACCACCTCGGGCAGCGGAGTCACAGTCACAACGGTCGGCGACGCCGAGCACGGCGCGCCGGATCGCTGCGATCCACCACGAGGCGTGCGACCAGCCTTGCGCTCTCCCAGGGGTCCCAGAGCTCGGCGAACGGACCGGGACGGGGCGAGGACGGACGATCGGAGTCCCCGTCCACTCGGCCGAGAAGCCTCGCTGCGAGCGGCACGCACAGTGTGCGACACGCGTTCTGCTGCGGACCTTGCGCCCCGCCTGGCGCCCGGCAAGGGCCTCGTGGACGATCAGGAACTCTCGAGCTCTACGATCGTCCTCATGCCTCGCGGGGAATTCGGAGCGCCGGACGAGCCGTGGTGTGGCCGCGGGCAAGATCATCCGACGGGGGACGTAGCCCAACCGGCAGAGGCAGGGCGCTTAAACCGCCTTCAGTGAGGGTTCAAATCCCTCCGTCCCCACGGGAACGCATGGAGAAGGAAAGGTGCGCACGGCGGGCAGAGCCCCCGCGCAGCCAGCCGACAACCGGACGGATACGCCGGGCCGGAGCCGGACCGCCCGCCGCGAGCGGAGCCGGGGCGCGGAAGGGGTGGGGGTGGTTCCGGCCGGAAGCGTGGCGAGGACTCACTTTCTGCCGGCACCCTGGGTTTTCCGGCCCC
>JAKATJ010000098.1 GCA_021828005.1 Actinomycetes bacterium
TCCCCGCCGGGAGCGTGGTGGAGGTCGTGGTCGACGTCGTCACGCCGGCGGGGAGGCCGATGTGGCTGCGGGCCGTCCCCGGGCCGCCGCCGGGAGGTCCTCCTCCGACGGCGGTGGACGTGGACGTCGACGTGGACGTGGTCGTGGTCGTGTCGAGGCGGCGGACCGGGGGCAGGATGCTCCTCGTCGCCTCCGGCGGCGCTGTCGAGCCCGAGATCACCCCGGAGAGCCCGAGCGAGCAGATGAACGCGCCGGCGAGGACGACGCCCACGGCTGCGAGGCCCTGGGTGCCGGGCACGAGGGCGCTCCACTGGCGGTTCCGCCACCGGTCACGGGAGGCGTGCCAGAGGCGGCCGAGCGCGCCGTGGCGCACCGGTTGCTCCACGTAGCGCCACGAGAGCGCCGCGGCGGCGATGATACCGACCACCTGGAGCACGTCGCGCAGGAGGCTCTGCTTTACGCCTTGGGGGGTGGTGAGGACGATCACCGGCAACGACCACAGGTAGATGCCGTAGGAGCGCTCGCCGATCCACCGGAGCGGGGCGACGCCGAGGACCCGTCCCACCCGCGCGCCGGGGTGGACGCAGACAGCGATCAGGATCGCGGTGAGCACCGAGAGGAGCACCATCCCGCCGCGGTAGACGAACGGGTCGTACTGGCCCGTCTGCCAGTACATCACGATGATGCCCGCCAGCGCGGCGCCACCTGCGATGTCGAGGACGATGCGCGCCCGCGGCGTGATCGTTCCGATCCGCTTGTCCCGGGGCCAGGCGAAGGCGAGCGCCGCTCCGATGAGCAGCTCGAAGGCCCTCGTGTCCGTGCCGTCGTAGACCCGGGTCGGGTCGGTGAAGGGCACGAAGAGGAGCGCCATCTCCACTGCCGAGGCGACGGCGAGGAGGAGCGCGCCGGCCACGAGCAGTCGGCGGCTCCTCACCCAGCGAAGGGCGCCGAGGACGGCGAACGGCCAGATCAGGTAGAACTGCTCTTCGATCGCGAGCGACCAGAGATGGCCGAGCGGCGCCTGCGGCCCGTACTGGGCGAAGTACGAGACGTGATGGAAGATGTACCACCAGTTGGAGTAGTAGAAGACCGCCGGCAGCACGTCGACCCTGAGGGAGGGGAGCTGTTGGCGATCGAGGAGGGTGGCCCACACCACGGTCACGAGCAGCATCACGAACAGCGCGGGGAGCAACCGGCGTGCGCGGCGCACCCAGAACTGCCCGAAGGACCGTGCCCCACGGCGGCGGATGGCGCCGACCAGGAGGTCGGTGATCAGGTAGCCGGAGAGGACGAAGAAGACGCCGACGCCGAGCAGGCCCCCGCTCGCCCATCCGAGATCGAGATGGTACGCGATGACGCCAAGGACGGCGATCGCTCGGATGCCGTCCAGACCTGCGTTGTACGAGCTCGATCCTTCGACTGGCCGCGGCATCTGCTACCGGTATACCTGGGGACTCGGGCGCGTCGATGGACGCGCGGCGCGGATTTCGCGCGCATATCGATGGTGACAGGCGACCAGCGCGCTGTCGAGACTTGTCGAGCACCGCGGGGCGATTGCCCGGTCCCGCGCGGCGGTCGCGGCTCCGTCCCGGCGGTGGCGTTCGTGGCGCCGGCGCCGACCTGGGCGCCGGGCCTCGCTCGGCCTAACCTCGGACGGGTGGGGGGGACCCGACGAAGTGGGTGACGCGGCACAGGGCGCGCAGCTGCCGGGGTTGCGCACGTACCGCTGGACCGACCCCGTGCTGGTCGCCGTCGCCCTGGTCGCGGTCGCCTCCGGATTCGGGCAGTTCGGTGCGGTCGCCGCCCTCGGCAACGTGGCGAAGACGTTCGGCCACACGACCAGCGGCGCGACCTTCGCCGACGAGGCGGGTCTTTCGGGGACCGTGCTCGGTGTCGGGCTCGCCATCATCCGCGCCGCGTCCTTCCTCGGGCTCCCCCTGGCCTCGCTCGCGGACCGGTTCGGTCGCAAGCCGATGCTCGCCGCGACGTGCGCCACGGGGCTCGTCCTCACGGTCCTCACCACGTTGAGCCCCAGCTACTGGTGGTTCGTCGCGATCTTCGCGCTGGGCCGCCCGTTTTTGAGCGCGACCGTCGGGCTCACCCAGGTGTGCGCGGTGGAGCTCACCACCTCGCGTGATCGCGCGAAGGCGGTGTCTTTGGCGGCTGCCGGCTATGCGGTGGGCGCAGGCATCGCTGCGATCGTGCACAGCCTCGCCGCAAGCACGCTCGGGTTCCGCGGAATATTCGCGCTGGCGGTCGTGCCGATCATCTTCCTTCCGGTGCTCGTGCGCAGACTGGTCGAGCCGGATCGCTTCGCGCGCGTCGCCGTCTCGGCCAGCGGGGCGGAGCCGGTGCTCGGCCCGGTCGCGCGCCCGTACCGCCGCCGCCTGCTGATCGTGGCCGCGCTCGCCTTCTCCATCTCGGTCATCACGGGGCCGGCGAACAGCCTCGTCTTCATCTACGCCCAGAACTTCGCCCATCTCGGGGGGATCACGACGAGCGGCATGGTCGTGGCGGCGGGCGCCACCGGGCTCGGTGGGCTCCTCGTCGGGAGGTGGCTGGCAGACCACGTCGGACGGCGCCCGACCGTCGCGCTGTCGATCGCCGGCATGGCCGTCTTCGGCGTGCTGGCGTACTCGGGCCCGGATTGGGCGCTCTTCTTCGGGTACGTCGCCGGGGTGACGAGCGGAGCGGTGTTCGCCCCCGCCGGTGGATCGCTCGCCAACGAGCTGTTCCCGACGTCGGTGCGCGCCTCGGTCACCGGGTGGTACATCGCGGCCGGCGTCGTCGGCGCCGTCGTGGGGCTCCTGGCCTTCGGCGTCGCGGCCGACGTCCGGGGGGCGTCCAACCACCTCGAGTTCGCGAGCGCGGTCGTCTTCCTCCCGATGGTGCTCGCGACCGGTTTCCTCCTCCTCCTGCCCGAGACGAAGGGCAAGGAGCCCGAGGAGCTCTGGGGTGAACCTTCCTTCGGGTCAGCGGGCGAAGACGTGCACGCCGACCCACACCCAGCCGAGCACCACCGCCACGCGGAGCCACGTCCGGTCGCCGAGGACGTCGCGGACCAACGTCGATGGGCGTCCGATAGGGGCCCGCCCGCCGGGCCACGCGCGCCGTGACGCCAGCCAGAGGAAGAGCGCGCCGAGCGCGACGGCCGCCCAGAGCGCGTAGGTGACGTGGGCCCAGGTCATCGTCGCACGAGGTACCAGCCGGTGCCGAGCCAGGCGAGCCAGGCGGCGGCCTTCGCGGCGCGGTGGCGGAACAGCGCGTCAATCGCGGAGCTGAGGGTGGGGTAGTCGGCACGGGGGCCGCCGTGGAAGTAGGAGGCGAGCTCGACGCCGACGAGCACGGCGATCACGACGAGCCAGGGGACCGCCGTCCCGTTGCCCCCCTCGGGTCGAGCGCGGTCCAACCGGCGCCACGGGCCGGCACGGGGCCGAAGCCGTTCCAGGGCGAGGGCGGCGACGAAGAGCGCCGAGGGCACGGACACCGCCACGTCGGCGGGCACGGTGAAGGGCCTCGCGCCCGATGCCACGCCGGCGAAGATCGCCGCGGCGCCGAGGGCAACCGTCGCCGCCCCGTGCGGGTGAGCCTGGCGGCCTGCGGGCGCGGTGCTGACGCGTGCGCGGTGCCGGGGCCTCACGGCGCGCGCCCGAGGTGAAGCGTCACGCGAACCGGGCGGTGGTCGGAGCCGACCGGCTCCAGCACCTCCCCGCTGAGCACCCTGATCGGACCGCGTACCAGCACGTGGTCGACCTGGCTGTGCGGTCGCCACGAGGGCCAGGTCTTCGCCCGGATCGCGCGCTGCCACCCGGGGAGCAGCAGGCCCACCGGCGGGCCCCACAGGTTCATGTCGCCCGCGAGGACCGCGGGGCGCTCGCCGACCTCGGCCTCGACGGCGCGGGCGAGGCGCACGAACTGACGGGGCGCGCCGTAGGTGAGGTGCGACATGTGCGTGCCGATCACGATGACCGGAACCCCCGCGTCGACGGTCACCACCAGCGCCGCCCGCCGGGCGCGGTCACGCGAGAGCCGCCCGAGGTCGACCACTGCGGTCCCGGTGATCGGGAGCCGGCTGAGCACCGCGATCCCCCAACGACCGGGACCCGCCGCCACGAAGCGTGAGGAGCGCGCGACGCGACGTGCGAACGGCCGCTCGCTGTCGAGGAAGATCGCGTGGCTCTGCCCGCGCCAGTCGAACGAGCGCATCCACCTGGCGTCGGCGCTCGGGTGGGGACCCGCCAGGCGTCCGCCGGCGAGCGCGTGCTCCCTGGTCTCGTACCCGAGCGCACCGGCGACACGTTCGGCGAGGCTGGGACCCTCGGCCGGCGCCCAGTTCTCCTCGAGCAGGAGGACGTCCGCGTCGATCAGGCGGCACGCCGACTCGACGTCGTAGGGGCGTCCCCATCCGTCCACGCCCGCGTGGGCGTTGAAGGTGGCGACGCGGAACGGCGCCGGCTGGAGCGGATCGGGGTCGTGCACGGGCGGACCGACGATAGGCCGCCGCGCCGAGCCAGCCGGGACGGGGCGGCTCCCTGATGGGTCACCTTGGCCGGTACCATGCCGTCGCGTGTCGACGGGTCCGTCCGGTCCCGGGGTCCCGACGGGCGCCGGCGGTGAGCGGAGCGCAGGGTCGGCCGACGTTGTGCCCATCGTCTGGGTCGACGCCTTCTCCGATGGCCCCTTCACCGGCAACCCCGCGGCGGTCTGCCTGCTCGAGCGCCCGGCGCCGGAGGAGGCGATGCAGTCGCTCGCCTTCGAGATCGGCCTCTCCGAGACCGCCTTCGTCTGGCCACGAGAGGAGGGCTTCGGGCTCCGCTGGTTCACTCCCGTCGCCGAGGTCGACCTCTGCGGCCACGCCACCGTCGCGGCGGCGCACGCCCTTGCGGGCGCGGGACGTCTCGACGCGGGGCGGGCCCGCTTCTCGACGAAGAGCGGCTGGATCGAGGCGACCGTCGACGGTGACCAGATCGAGGTAGACCTGCCGGGCGAGGTGCCGAGACCAGTCGACGTGCCAGTGGTGCTCGCGGCCCGCTGGCCCGTGCTGCGTGCCGCGACGACTCGTTTCGACCTCTTGGTGGAGCTCGAGAGCGAGAGGGCCGTGCGCGACCTCGACCCGGCCGCGGTCGACCTCGCGTCCCTTCCCCACCGCGGCGTAGCCGTCACCGCGAAGGCTGCCGCGGGTGCGGGGGCGGCCGAGGGTGCGAGGGCTGCCGCGGGTGCGGGGCCGGCCACCGACTACGTGCTCCGGTTCTTCGCGCCGCGCGTCGGGGTACCCGAGGACCCGGTGACGGGGTCAGCCCAGTGCTACCTCGGCCCGTACTGGGCGGCGGCGTTGGGCCGCGTCCAGCTCTGCGCGGCACAGCTCTCCGCGCGAAGAGGAGTGCTGCGTGTGCAGGTCCGCGGCACGCGCGTGGGGGTGGCCGGCCGCGCGGTGACCGTGCTGCACGGGGCGGTCACGGGCGAGGCTGCCCGCGTGCTGACCGCCGGGTCGCGCTGAGCTCGGCCGCCGATCGCCATGCGAGCAGCGTCGGCCGAGACGCGGCCCGAACGGTCGTACCAGTCGCTGTGGTAACGATGGGCCCGTGCCGACGACAGCCATCGGGCCCGCACGAGCCTCCGCGGCTTGCGGCAGGACGTTGTCCCCGGTCGGCGAGGGGCTGCGCATGCTCGTCGAGCGTCACCGCGCGCGCGACGAGCGCGAGCGGGACGCGAGGTCGCGCTTCCTCGCCGAGCTCGCCCAGCTCCCAAGGCCGCTCGATCGCGATGCGGACGCCGTGCACGTGACGGCTTCGGCCGTGGTCGTCGGGAGCAGGGGGACGGTCCTCCACCGTCACCGGCGGCTCGGTCGCTGGCTGCAACCCGGTGGTCACGTCGAGCCGGGGGAGTCGCCATCGCAGGCAGCGCTGCGAGAGACGGTGGAGGAGACGGGTCTCGACGTGGGGCATCCGCAAGGTCGACCGAGGCTGCTTCATCTCGACGTGCATCCAGCAGGGGACCACGTCCATCTCGACCTCCGCTTCCTCCTGGTCGCGGACGACCTCGACCCTCGGCCCCCGCCAGGCGAGAGTCCCGACGTCCGGTGGTTCACGTGGGAGGAGGCGGAGGCGATCGCCGACGAGGCGCTCGCCGGAGCGCTTCGGGCGGCGCGTGACGTGCTTCGGGAAGGGGAGACCGCCGATGTCGACTGAGCAAGCCTCCGGGCCGCCGGCGGAGCACGGCCGGGGGCCCGGCCACCGGCCGCCGCTCGAGGCGCTGCTGGAGCTCCAGGACCTCGACACCGGGATCGCACAGCTCCAGCACCGCAGGGCTGCGCTGCCGGAGCGCCAGGAGCTCGCCAGCGTGACCGCCGCCCTCGGCGACACGAGCCGCCGCGCCGTCGAGGTCCAGGGATCGCGGGCGGAGCTCGTCGAGCGCCAGCAGGCGCTCGAGTCGGACATCGGCGCAGCCGCCGCACGGCGCGAGGCGCTCGAGCAGCGCATGTACGCGGCGCGCGGAATGCCGGCGCGCGACCTGCAGGCCATGGACGAAGAGATCCGAAACCTCCGCCAGCGCCGGGACCAGCTGGAAGACGCCGAGCTCGAGGTGATGGTCGCGCTCGAGCCCCTGGACGCGGAGCTTGCGTCGCTGGACGCGGACGGTGCCCGGTTGCGCGCGCGGGCGGGCCAGGTACGTGCCGCGCTGGAGGAGGCAGAGCGGGAGCTCGACGAGAAGCTCGCGGTCCAGTTGGACGCGCGCGCCGCCGTCGCGAGCTCCCTATCCGAGGAGCTCCGCAGCCGTTACGAGTCCTTGCGGGCGCGGCTCGGCGGGACCGGCGCCGCGCGCCTCGTCGGGAGCCGGTGCAGCGGGTGCCACCTCGAGTTGCCGTCGATGGAGGTGGACCGGATACGTCACCTCCCCTCCGGGACGGTCGTCACCTGCGAGCAGTGCGGGCGGATCCTGGTGCCGACGGCGGGTCCCCCCACGGCCTGAAGGCTGCCTGCCGACCTCGACACGACCGCCGGCCTGCTCGGGGTGCCGCTCCTGCGACCCAAGGGCCACGCGCTGGGTTTGGGGCGCTGGCCGTGCAGCTCGTCTACTTCGCCCTCTCCGCCGCCTACGCGGTGCTGGCCGGCGGCCTGCGCGCGCTCTTGATGGGCTACGGCTCCCCTGGAGCGTTCAGCGTTCCCGGTGGTGCTCTCGACCATCTCGGGCACCCACGCTCCTCTTCGCGGCCTTCTGGGGCTTTTCGGACTATCCGGGATGCGCCTGGGACGGACGCCGGCTCGCAGCGCTCCAGTTCCGCTCCAGATTGGCGACGAGCCCCGGGCTGTGCAGGCAGAGGGCCTGCTCGCGCGCGTAGACGCTCATATACCCGAACTTACCCCCTCCAAGACAGGCTTTCGCCGGCTGACCAGGGGATTCGTGTGCGCCGAGCGGATCGTTCTGGCTACACGAGGGTTCTTGGGACCGGTACGCCGAGCAGCTCGAAGGCGCGGCG
>JAKATJ010000099.1 GCA_021828005.1 Actinomycetes bacterium
CGTGGGCGGCGACCTGCTCGTGGCGGACGTCGATGATGCGGACTCCCTCGTCCAAGCAGCCGTCGTAGACGTCCGAGATGTGACCGCCACACAGCGTGAAGATCGTGTCGATGCCCTCGTTGCGCAACGCACGCGCAACGAGGTGACCGCCCGAGACCTTCCGTTCCTCGTTCGTCGCGCCGTCGCTCACAGCCTTCATCCCCTCACTTAGCACCGTCAGTTGGCAAAGCTGGCTTTTGTCGATGGCGATCGCCGAACTGTCGATGGCGAGTCGCCTGGCACTTGGCTAGGAACGTATGAGTGCCAGGTCCATCGACGCAACTTCCCCGAGCATCGCTGCGGCCACGCGCCCCAGGTGGTCCTCCATCGCGGCCGTCGCCGCAGTCAACTCACGCGCGCGCAGTGCCTCGGCGATCTTCATGTGCTCGGTGTGCCGGGCCGCTCTGCGCTCCGCGGAGTCCCCGCGACGCTTCAGGTTGCCCCAGATCTCGTCACGGCGGGCGACCTCGATCGAACCGTAAATGCGGACCAACAAGGGATTGTGGCTCGCGACAGCGATGGTGCGGTGAAAGGCGAGGTCCCAGCATTCGAATTCGTCCGTCGTCATTGCAGTCGCGCCGCCTGCGAGAGCCCGGTCGATCTCGACGAGGTCGCGCTCGGTTGCGCGCACCACGACGAGCCGGAGCAGCTCAGGCTCGATCAGACGGCGGGCAGCGAGAACGTCCGCAGGACTGATGTTCCCTGCATCGAGTGCATCGAGTGCATCGGGGCTCGCGTCGCCCGGACCGTCATCACGCGGCGATTCCAATCCGTGCAGCAGGAACGTGCCGCGCCCCACTTCGCGCGAGATGCGACCATCGGCCGCAAGGATGGTCATCGCCTCGCGCACCGCCGCACGAGAGACCCCGTGCTCCGCGGCGAGCTGCCGCTCGGTCGGCAGGCGCACGCGGTCTCCGTCCGAGGTGCTGTGCCTCCCTTCGAGGATGGCCGCGGCGAGCCGTCGCGCGCCGTCCGGTTGGCTGGAGGTGGTCGCCACGGCATGACCCGCCTCGGAGCCGGATGCAGGGGCGTACTCGGATCGCGGTGCCACGGACGACGATGCTAGTCGATTGGTCGACCTTTGCGCCATCTTCCCCGCTATCGGTCCAGCCATCGGTCCAACCGCCTGCACAACCATTCGTTCAACCATTCGTTCAACCAACCGTCCTCGTAGGCGGCCAATCTTCTTGTGCACGTTGACGCCACAGGTCGAAAGGGTTATGTTGTAACGGGAAACGACGCGAAGGGAATCCATCGGGGCCGCTCACCCTGCTGCTGCGACGAGTTCTCGTCGGGCCTATTGGTCGGCGTTTTGGTTGTTTGGTCGGGTCATGTCATGATTCGTACGAAACATTGGTTGATCGGTCTGGTCGGTCAACAGCTGTCCTCGAGCGCCAGCTGATCCGCACGAGGGAGGGATCGAGGGCATCATGCGGCTTGCGACGATCGTGACGCCAGCCGGCCCCAGGCTCCATGTGCGGGGCCGGTCCGGCTATGTCGACGCGGCCGAGGGGTCGCAGAACCCCGACTACGTGACGCTGGCGGCCGTCATCGAAGGAGGTCGCGCGGCCCTTGACGCCCTCGCGCCGCTCGCCGAGCGCGACGGCACCGACTACGCGGAGTCCGATCTCGGTGCGGCTGTACCGGATCCGAAGCGTGTCATCTGCGTAGGCGTGAACTACCTCGAGCACGCGATCGAGGGTGGACGCGAAGCACCTTCGTGGCCGGAGTCCTTCTTGCGCACGCCCTCTTCGGTGGCGCCGCCGTTCGGAGATCTGGTCCGGCCCGCCCTTTCGGGCAAATTCGACTATGAGGGGGAGCTCGGCATCGTCATCGGAGGGGGAGGCCGGTACATTCGGTCGGACTGCGCGCTCGACGCGATCTTCGGGTTCACGGTGCTCAATGATGCGACCGCACGGGACTGGCAGCGCATCATGACCCAGTGGACGCCGGGCAAGAATTTCGACGGCACCATGCCCATTGGGCCCGAGGTCGTGACGGTTGACGAGGTGGAGTACTCCGATCTCCTTCTCGAGACGCGCCTCAATGGCGCGGTGATGCAATCGGCGAAGACGTCAGAGATGATCGTCGACGTTCCGAGATGCGTCGAGTACTTCTCGTCGTTCACGGAGCTGCGCCCCGGGGACGTGATCGCGACCGGCACCCCTGGCGGGGCCGGCTTCGCGCGCACTCCGCCGGTGTGGCTACAGCCGGGCGACCTGATCGAGGTCTCCGTGGAGGGGATCGGCACGATCCGGAACACCGTCGTCGAAGAGAATGCGGACGTGGCGGACTGGAGTTGGCGTCCCCTCAACGAGGGGAAGCCGGGCCTGTGAGAGAAGCAGCAAATACGTAGAGAACCAACCAGAAGAAGGGGGGCTCCATGTTCATCCGTGGAACCGGCAGCACCCGCCACGACGCTTGGTGGCGGTCCACTCGTTTGTCGCGGCGCGCGGTGCGGGTCGCTGCGGCCATGTCCGCATCGGCCGCGCTCGTGCTGGGCGGGGTCGTCGCTACGTCCGGCTCGGCAACGGCGAGCGTGCGCGCGAAGCCGAAAGGCTCACCGCTCGTCGTGGCCGACGTGGCGCCCTTCACCGGCGTCGATGCGGCCCTCGGACCGACCTACCTGGTCTCGTGCGACGCGGTCACCAATGCGATCAACGAGGCGGGTGGGGTGCTCGGGCACCCGCTCGGCTGCAAGTCCGTCGACACCCGAGGAGACCCGGCCGACGCGGTCCCCGCAGTCCAGCAGCTGTTCGCGTCGACGCCGAACGTCTCGCTGGTGATCGGCTGCACCTCGGACGAAGCCGCATCCGTCGTCCCGATCATCAATGCACGCAAGGTCGTCATGTTCTGCATGACCGGCCAGAGCGAGTTCACACACATCAAGTTCCCCTACTTCTTCCGGCTGGTCCCCCCTGACCTCGCCACAGCCGATGCGATGGTGGCGATCGCCAAGTACCACACGCACTACAAGCGGATCGCGTTGGCGTTCGGCAACGACATCGGTTCGCAGACGTTCGTGACCCCGGCGGTACAGGCGATCCACAAGGTCGGGCTCGACCTCGTCGCCAACCTCACCCTCGACCTCACAGCGACGACATTCCGCACCGAGGCCGCGCGCATCGTGGCTGCTCATCCTGACGTGATTTTCACCGAGGCGCTCGGGTCAGCGGATGCGACCTTCCTCTCGGAGGTCAAGCAGGAGAACCACGGCAAGCCGATCCCGGTGATCGGGACGTCGGCGACGATCTCGCCGACATGGTACTCGTCCGTCTCCAAGGCGGTCGGGGCGACATACCTCAGCAAGGACTACCAGGCAGACAACCTCGTGACCTTGACGAGCGGCCCCGCGTTCGAGGCGTTCAAGAGGGCGATCTTCTCCATGAAGGGCAAGGTCGGCAACTCGGGGAACTTCACGACGTACCTGAGCGCACCGGGCGCGGTGCATCTCTACGACGGCATCAACCTGGCCGCGCTCGCGATGGTCGAAGCGAAGAGCACCACGCCGAGCGTCTACAAGCCTTACATCCTGTCGATCGGCAACGGCTCACCGGGGGCGGTCGTGGTCAACACGTTCGCCCAGGGCGTCGCGGCGCTCAAGAGAGGAAAGAAGATCCGCTACATCGGGCCGGGCGGCCCCACCAGCTTCGACGCTCACCACGACTCGCCGGGCATATTCCAGATCGACAAGTACGGTCCGAAGGGTCAGGTCATCGTCGCAGGGACAATCACGACCAGCCAGCTTCGCTCCGTCAAGTAGGGGGCCGAACATGGGGGGATCGCCAGGGTGAGCGTGTTCGTCGCTTCGCTCGCTTTCGGGGTCATCTCGGCCTCGGTGCTGGCGATCGCCTCGATCGGCTTCACGCTCCAGTTCGCGGTCACCAACGTCTTGAACTTGGCTTACGCCGCCGTCATGACGGCCTCCGCCTACGTGGCTTACGAGGTGAATCAGGCGGGAGTGGTGGTCTGGGTCTCGGCGTTGGTGGGCGCGGCCGTCGGCGCGACGATGTCCTACCTGCTGAACCGTGTCGTCTACACGCCGTTCCAACGACGCAAAGCGAGCCCCATCACGCTCGTGATCGTTTCGCTGGGGATGACGCTGATCATCGAGTTCGGCACGCAGGCGTTCGTTGGTGGCACCAACGTCTCGTACACGATGGCGAACGGGCCGACGCTCGGCGTCGGCTCGTTCGTCTTCACGGGAGCGGAGCTCGGGATCGTCGCCGTGGCCGTCGCCACGATGGTCGCCGTCCATGTCCTGATCCGCTACACGAGGCTCGGGAAGGCGATGCGGGCCGCGGCCGCCAACCGGGACCTCGCACGCGTGTGCGGCATACGCACCGCCCGCGTCGTCACCGTCACTTGGATTCTCTCGGGCGCAGTCTGCGGCCTTGCGGGTGTCGTGTTCGGGATGAACGCGGGAAGCTTCGGCGCGACGAGCACGGACATCTTCGTCGTCCTCATCCTCGCCGCTGTGTTCCTGGGTGGGCCTGGCGAGCCCTATGGCGCCATGGTCGGCGCTTTGGTCATCGGGCTCGGCACCGAAGTGTCCGCAGCGTTCATCCAGCCCGACTACAAAGACGTGATCGCGTTCGTCATCCTGCTGGTGATGCTCGTGGCGCGGCCGACCGGGCTCCTCGGCGCAAGGACCTGAGCTCCCATGGAGTACTACCTCACGACCTTGCTTGTCTACGGCGGCGTCGATGCCGTCGCGTGCCTGGGCCTCAGCCAGCAATTCGGGTACGCGGGAGTGACGAACTTCGGCTACATCATCTTCCAATCCGTCGGTGCCTACGTTGCGGCCGTTCTCTCCTTGCCGCCGGAGAGCGCCAACGGCGGCTTCCAGATCTATGTCGGCGGCCTGCACCTGCCCTGGCCGCTTCCCTGGATCGGGGCCGCCGCAGCGGGGGCGCTCGTCGCGCTGCCGTTCACCTTCATACTCGGCAAGCGGCTGCGAGGCGACTTCGCCGCGGTCGGGCTCCTCGTGACCGCACTCATGTGCAACCTCTTGGTGACCAACTTCCGACCGCTTTTCAACGGCGCAGCGGGGCTGTCGCTCGTGCCCCAGCCGTTCTCCGGCGAGGCGACACCGCAGGGCGCCGCGTATGCGTGGGCGTACTCGGCGGGCGCGGTCGTCCTCGCCGCGGCCGTCTACTTCTTCCTCCGGCGGGTCGTGCGGTCACCCTACGGCCGCACGCTGCGGGCGATGCGTGACAACGACACGGTCGCCGACTCCCTCGGTGCCAACCTGCGGCAGCTTCGCACCGCGCAGCTCGTGCTCGGCGGCGCCGTCGCCGGGCTCTCGGGCGGCGTCCTCGTCGGATTCATCACGTTGTGGGATCCCCAGGCGTGGGGGTACGCCGAGACGATCGTCCTCTTCGCCGCCGTGATCATCGGCGGGGTCGGCAATCACAAGGGGGCGGTGCTGGGGGCGATCCTCGTCCCACTTGGGTTCGAGGAGGCGACCCGCTACATCCCGGCGGTGGGACCGCCGGGGTTCATCCCTGCACTGCAGTGGGTCGCGATCGGCCTGCTGATCGTCCTCTTCTTGTGGTGGCGACCCCAGGGCATCCTCCCCGAACGCCGGATCTTCCTCTCTCACGCCACGCGCGGGGGTCGAGCCGTCCGTACCACTGACGATCGGCGCGAGCCGGACACGAGCGTCGCGGCCGCAGGAGCCGGGTTGCCCACGCGCAGCGCACCCGCTGGCATCGCCGCGTGGCGCCGCCCGGGGACCGCCGCAGCTGCCCGGCGAGCGCCAGGACCGGTCCTGGAGGCCGTCGAGCTCACGCGGCACTTCGAGGGGCTCCACGCCGTCGACGGCGTGAGCATCGCTTTCCCGGCCGGGAGGCTGAGCGGACTGATCGGACCGAACGGCGCCGGGAAGTCGACGCTGCTCGCGATGCTCGCGGGCACGCTTACCCCGACGAGCGGGATCGTCCGGTACCTCGGCGAGGACGTGACCGCGATGCCCGCCTACCGGCGGGCAAGGGCGGGTCTTGTGCGGACCTTCCAGCTGGCGAGCGAGTACAAGCGGCTCACGGTGGTGGAGAACCTTCTCTCCGCTGTCCCCGAGCAGCGCGGGAACTCCCTCCGCGGCGCGCTCGCGGGTCCACGCTATTGGCGCTCACAGGAGGAGGCGCACATCGCTCGCGCAGAGGCGCTCATCGACCAGTTCGGGCTCTCGAAGCTCGCCGATGCCTACGGGGGCGAGCTCTCGGGCGGTCAGCGCCGGCTCGTCGAGATCATGCGTGCCCTCATGGCGGAGCCGACCGTCCTCTTGCTCGACGAGCCCATGGCGGGGGTGCACCCCCATCTGGCGAGGGAGATCGGCTCTCAGCTTCTCGGACTGCTCGAACAAGGCCTGTCGATCGTGATGGTCGAGCACGAGCTCGCGATCATGGACGAGTTCGCCGACCCGGTCTTCGTCATGGCCGATGGCAGGCTGCTCGCCGAGGGCACGATGTCACAGCTCCGCCAACGAAGCGAGGTGGTGGAGGCGTACCTTGTCGGCTGACATGGCCGCGTTCGACAGCGTCTCGCACCTCGAGTCATCCGGTACGCCCGGTGCGCTCGGAGGTGGCGGTTCGTCCCTCAGCGTCTCGTCGCTCACGGCCGGATACGACCGGAGCCCGATCGTCCACGACGTCTCACTCGACGTGCGTCCCGGCGAGATCGTCTCGCTGGTCGGTCCGAACGGATCCGGCAAGTCCACCCTCCTGAAGGCGATCGTCGGGCTCGTCGACGTCATGGGCGGGCGGGTGCTGCTCGACGACGCGGACGTGACCGGGTGGGCGCCCGAGGAGATCGTGCGAGCCGGCGCGGGCTACGTGCCTCAAGTCGACGACGTCTTCTCCCCGCTCACCGTACGCGAGAACCTCGAGGTCGGGGGGTACCTCCTCCCGAAGGGCGAGGTCGCGGGCCGTATCGAGAACGTGCTCGAGGTGTTCCCGCAGCTGCGGCGCATGCTGACGCGGCGGGCTGCCAAGCTCTCGGGAGGGGAGCGCAAGATGCTGGCCATGGGGAGGGTCCTCATGCTCCAACCGGCGCTCGTCGCGCTCGACGAGCCGACGGCCAATCTTGCGCCGGCGATCGCGCGGGAGGTCCTCGAGGGCCACGTCCGCCACCTGGCGGACATCGGCACCTCGATTCTCGTCGTCGAGCAACGCGCGCGGGCAGTGCTGCAGATCTCCGACCGAACCTACGTGCTCGGCGGCGGCCGCGTCGTGATGCACGGCTCGCCGGACGTGCTGGCATCCAGCCCCGAGTTCGTCGAGAGCTTCCTCGGCGGGACCCGCGCCTGAAGACAAGGCCAGCCGAGCCGGACGCCGCACGAACGCTATCGTGTTGACCGATCTGCAAAATAGAGAGGGAATGGTGGCAGTCGCGGGCCGAACGACGATACGAGATGTCGCCGC
>JAKATJ010000009.1:0-1367 GCA_021828005.1 Actinomycetes bacterium
CCCTGGAGCCACATCGCGAAGGGGGGCATCGACTGGACGGCGTCCTCGTGCAGCAACGCGACGAGCGCGTCGATGTCGTAGCGCTCGAAGGCATCGACGTAGCGCGAGAGGAGCTCGGGCTCCACCTCGTCCAGCGGCCCCGACGGAGGTGGCCCCGGCACCGCGGCCAGCGTCGCGCGTGCTCGCTGGAGCGCGCTGTTGACCGCCGCGACCGTCGTGGCGAGAAGCTCTGCTGCCTCGGCTGCGGACCAGCGGAGCACCTCGCACAGGATGAGCGCCGCGCGCTGACGCGGCGGAAGGTGCTGGAGCGCGGTGACGAACGCCAGGCGAATCGACTCGCGGTACTCGGCGAGCTCCGCGGGGTCGCCGTACGCGCCGCCGGCGCGGTCGTCGGCGATCGGCGTGACCCAGATGCCTTCCGCCAGCGGCGGCCCCAGCCTCGTCTCGTCGGGCGGCGAGGAAGGTCCCATCTCCATCGGCCGGGCGCGCCGTTGGACCTGGCGGCTCATGTCGATGCAGACGTTGGTCGCGATCTTGTACAGCCACGACCGCACACTCGAACGAACTTCGAGGTCGCCGGCGTGCCGCCACGCGCGCACCATCGTCTCTTGGACTGCGTCCTCTGCCTCGAATCCGGACCCGAGCATCCGGTAGCAGTAGCCGGTGAGCTCACGCCTGTACGGCTCGAGATCCGCTGCGAGCGCGGCCGCCGTAACCGCCACGACCGTGAATGCTACCGGGCGCCGCCGCGGGGCGACGGGCTTCAGGGCTCATTGGCTGGAGCGGCGACCGCCGCGAGCTTCTCGAGCGTGGCCGCCATCGCGTCGACCCATCGCCTCCCGCCGCGGACCGCGTGCTGGAGCCACTCGGGCGACTCGGTGCAGTCGAACGTCTCGGTGACGACCGTGAGATCCGCACCCTCTGGGACGAGCGTGTAGCCCCAACGGTGATGAGCGGGAATGCCCACCTCGCCGACGTCTTCTTCTCGTGCCGCAGCCGACATCACCGGCTCCCACGCGATCTTGCGGTCCTCCTCGTAGGCCACGACGTGGTTCGTCATCTCGTAGTCGCCCATCTCGTCGTTGTGCATCGCCATCACGAAGGAGCCGCCGACCCCATGCACGGGCCCGGTCAGCGCGGCGCGCACCATCCCCGACCCGTCGATCTCCGGGTGGCGGGCCGGGTCGGCGAGCACGGCGAAGATCCTCTTCGCTGTCGCTGGGATCCTTCGGGTCACAGAGACGGCGTTCGTGCTCTCGGTCATTGCGACTCCTCCTCGTGCTCGGGCCGGACATCTCTCCGACGGATCGCGGTCGCCGAGATCATCGCCCCGACGGGCCAGACTGCTCCGGCGGGGTCACCTGCCG
>JAKATJ010000009.1:1467-18743 GCA_021828005.1 Actinomycetes bacterium
CGTGTCCGAGAGGTCCTCCACGACCGCGTCCGCGTCGAGCATGCGGACCGCGTCGAAGCCGTCGTAGCCGGTGCCGACGATCAGGCAGCGCACGCCGCCCGCCCTCGCGCAGTTCAAGTCTCGCACCGTGTCACCGACCACCCACACCTCGTCGGGACGGTAGGTCTCCCCCCGTCGTTCCTTCACCCGCTCGAGCGCGATGGGCACGAGGCCGTCGCGCTCGGGGTGGTCTGTCCCGTATGCGCCGACCTCGGGGTCGAGATGGCGCTGGAGCCCGAACACGCCCACTTTCAGCAGGGCATTCGCCGCGATGTTGCCGGTGAGGAGGCTCTGGCGGATCCCGCCCATGTCCGAGAGCTCCTGGAGCAGCTCACGCACGCCGGGGTTGACCACGCCTTCGTCGCGGATCCTGCCGGCCGCCGCGGCGAGGTAGCGCTCGGCCTCGCAGAGCGCGAGAGGCAGGACGCGGTCGACCTCTCGGGACGAGAGGCCCGCTTCGCCGAGGAGCTCCCGGACGATCTGGGGGTCGGTCTTGCCACCCATCTCGACCTGTGGAACGTCCTCGAGGCCGGCGGCCCGGCACGCGCCGAGCTCGAGCGCGAGGCGTCCCACGGGGCCGGTCCTGAGGAGCGTGCCGTCGATGTCCCACAGGACGAGCCGCCGTGGCATCGCCACAGCCTCGCCGAGCTGGTCCCGAGCCGCAACGACCTCACCGCGGCGATATCGGATCAGCCGGGTAGAACAGCGATGGCACGATCACCCCGATGGCCCGCTCTGCCTCGCTCACGGCTCCGGCGATGGCGTGGGCGGCTGCCCTCGGGCACGCGCGAGCTCATCGTCAACGAGCGAGCGTCCAGACAGCCACAGAAGATGCCGGGGAAGCAGGGCGCGCTGTCGACCTGGCACGGCAGGTCGGAGCGGCCGGTGATCCGGCAGGCGTTGATCAGCCCGGCAAGGACGACGACACCGTGCCGGGCTGGTCGTCGTGGAAGACGGGGATGTCCAGCGCGTCCTGCAACCTGGCCTCCACCTCGAAGCACTGCGGCGCAGCGATGTCTTCGAGGTCGATCCCGCCGCGACCGGTGGCGATCGCCCGCACCGCAGCCAGGGAGGAAGACGTGGGTGCCTCGACGCGCGCCGTGGTGGAGTAGCTGGGGCCCGGAGCGTGCGTCATCACGTCGACGACCTCGCCGGTGCGGCGCGTCTACTCGGCATCACGTTCACGGACGAGGACGGTACCCGTCGGTTGGTCGTCGGCTGTCAACTGGGCGTCCACCACTTCGGGCGTCAGCAGCGGGTCGGCGACGCCGGCGTCCTGCGCCGCTACAGGGCGCGGTGGACGCAGGGAGAAGAGCAACCCGTACAAGGCGCCGTTCACCACCTGGAGCGCACCCGCCAGCTCGAACGGCGCGGAGAGGCTCACCTCGTCGAAGAGGTAGCCGGCGACCGCCTGACCGACCGCCATGGTCGCTTGGGCGGGCAGGTTCGAGAGGGCTGCGACGCTCGCCCGCTCCTCTGGGTGCGCCATGTCCTGGGTGAACGACTGTCGAAGCGGGAGACCGATCCGCTGGACGAGCATCCGGACGAGGTAGACGGCTCCGGCGATCCAGAAGGTCGGGGCGAGCACCATGGGCACGACCAAGGCTCCGCTCACCGCACGCAGGACGGCGATGGCGCGAACCGTGCCGATACGGCGGGCGACGTGCGCCGCCATGAGGGCCGACGCCAGCGTTCCCAGGTTGACGACGGCGAACATCAGTCCGATCTCCCCGGGAGTCGACCCGTAACGTCGGTAGAGCCAGTAGCTCACGAACGGGCCGAACATGCCGATCGCAGCCCCGTTGGCCGCGTTGGTCAGCCAGAACCTCCACAGCGCGGACCACGATCGACGGGGCCACACGAGCCTCGGCCGGCGAGCCCCGTCCCGGGCGGGCGGGCGGGCGGGCTCCTCCAGCAGGAGTGCGAGCATTCCGGCGACGACGGCCAGGCCCGAGGCGACCAGGAACGCGGGTCGGTACGCGGCGGTCGCGTCGGAAGCAGTCATGTGAGGCGAGGTGCGCACGACCTCGGCGGCGAGCCCCCCGACGAGCGCGCCGAGACTGGAGGCGAAGGCGACCCGGCCGAAGGCGTCGGCACGCCGACCGGCGCTGACGCCGTCGGCCACCATCGCGGCCTCCGCCGGTTGGTAGGGGCCGACGTTGCCAGCTCCGGCGCCCGAGCCCCGCCCGAACGAGCCGAGGGCGGCCGAGGCGAACAGCAGGCCCGTCACCCGCACCTCGGCGAAGACGACGCCGGCGACTGCGGCGGCGAGGGGCATGGCAACCAGGAAGGGTTTGCGGCCCCAACGGTCGGCAAGCAACCCGACGACCGTGCTCATCAAGGCCGACGCCACAGTGACAGCGACGAAGAGCGCGCCGATCTCGATGGCGGAGAACCCGATCGCTGCCAGGTAGAGGGCGGTGACGATCGCGGCGATCGACCGTCCGACGCTCATCGCCACGCGGGCGGCAAGGATCACGCGGAGGTTGCGGTCTGCCCATGCGGGCACGATGACCAGCCAGACCCTGCGCACAGTGCCCTTTTGTACCCGCGTCCCGCACGCCGGTGGAGCTCGACATCGACGGCGGCGCTCCCCACCGTCTGGATCGGCGCCGACATCAATCGGTAGGGTCGGCCCACGAAAGCGCGAAGGGAGTCACGATGACGCAGCGCACGGTGGACATCGAGACCGCAGACGGCACCTGCCCGGCTGCGCTCAGCATTCCCGAGGGAGAGGGCCCCTGGCCCGCGGTGATCATGTTCCCAGACGCCGGAGGGATGCGCGACACCATGCGGCAGATGGGTGAGCGGCTGTCGCATCTCGGCTACGTGGTTCTGGTTCCCGACTTCTACTACCGCACAGGACCGTACGACCCCATCGACTTGCGCACGGCGTTCTCCACAAAGACGTCGGCGGAAAGGATCATGGGCATGATGCAGGGCTACACCGTGGACTTGGTGGTGCGCGACGCCAACGCCTTCGTCGACTACCTCGACTCGCTTGCGGAGAAGAAGGAGGGTGGCGTCGGCACCACCGGCTACTGCATGGGCGGGCGGCTCTCGCTCGTGACTGCTGCGAACTTGGGCGCTCGCATCGCCGCGGCTGCATCCTTCCACGGCGGGAACCTCGCCAAGGCCGACGACCCCAACAGCCCCCACCATAAGGCTCGCGACATCAAGGCCGCGGTGTACGTCGCCGGGGCGATCGAGGACCAGTCGTTCCCCGACGAGCAGAAGGAGCTGCTCGAGAAGTCGTTGCGCGAGGCCGGCGTCGTCCACACCATCGAGACCTATCAGGGCCACCACGGCTTCGCCGTCCCTGACAACCCGAGCTACGACCACGCTGCGGCCGATCGGCACTGGAAGGCCACGGAGCAGTTCTTCGGATCCGCTCTCGGCTGAGGGCGGCGTGCCCGGCTGACGCCGCGGTGCTGCACCATGACGGGTTTGTTCGTCCACTACCCCGATTGCGAGCGGTCGGTGCGTCGATCGCGTCGGTGCACGGATAGGTTCACGCCGCAGTCGGGCGAGAAGTCGATGTCATGGTTGATGTCATGGTCGATGTCATGGTCGATGTCATGGTCGATGTCATGGTCGATGTCATGGTCGATGTGACCGAGGACCGATTCGAGGAGATGGTGTCGGAAGCACTCGACTCGCTGCCTCGAGCGCTCAGCAGCCGCATCGACAACGTGGCCGTCGCGATCGAGGACGGCACGCCTGAGAGCCAGCTGCTCGGGCTCTACGAAGGCATCCCCCTCACCAGACGGACGCTCGGATACACGGGGGTGACGCCGGACCGGATCACGATCTTCCGCCTGCCGATCCTCGCCCGCAGCACGAGCGAGGAGGACGTGAGACAACGAGTCCGCCGGACCGTCCTCCACGAGATCGGTCACTACTTCGGAATCGGGGATTGCCGGCTGCGTGAGCTCGGCTGGTGACCGGGAGCGGTTCTCCGGGCATGTCTCAGCGAGGGACGCCCACTACCATGTGTTCGTGGGGCGTGCCTGCGGAGTCGCTCACAGCCAGCCCGCTTGCCCGGCACCCGAACGCCCCCGAGTCGGCGTGCACGTGGCACGTGGCACTTGCTTCGGAATGAGCATGGTGCACCGTTGCCCGTGCTCGGACACCTAGGGTCGCCGGCCATGGCCCTCTCGCCGTCTCTCCACGACGCGATAAGCCTGCGCCTGGCGGCGTCGGGCCAGCGCTACACGCGGCTGCGCCGGATCCTGGTCGAGACCCTGGCGGCTTCGGCCCGGCCGCTCACCGTCCCAGAGATCCTTCAGGCCGCGCGCGGGCTGCCCCAGTCGAGCGCCTACCGGAACGTGACCGCCCTGATCGAGGCTGGCGTGGTCCGGCGGATCGCCGGCCCCGACGACCACGGGTTGTTCGAGCTCTCCGAGGAGTTCTCCGGACACCACCACCATCTGGTCTGCGCCTCGTGCGGCAAGGTCGAGGACGTCGAGCCGTCAGAGAAGCTGGAGCGGGCGCTGAGCGAGGCGGTGCGCGCGATCGGGGACGCCCAGGGTTACCGGGTCTCCGAGCACCGTGTGGAGCTGCTGGGCCTCTGCCCGGACTGCAAGTCGGCCTGAACCGCCACACACCCTCGACCCGGACACCGAGCGCCTGTCGCTGTGCGCACACGGCTCGGCCAGCCGGCGTCCGGTTTCCCGACTACCGGCTAGCATAAGAGTGATTACCATTCCGCTGCCGGGAGCGGGACCGGGACCGCTGCCGGGAGCGGGACCGGGGCCGGGACCGGGGAGGAGGAGTGAGAGGGAGTGTCCGTGCGGATACGAGCCACGCCACGCCCCTCGTGGACCGTCGTCGTCGCCCTCGCCGCCCTCCTCGGAACGGCCAGCACCTCTGCCCCCATCGCGGACGCTGCGCCGAGCGGCAGGCCCAAGACCGTCGCGGCGGTGGCCGCGGAGAACGAGTACGCCGACGTCATCTCCCAGATCGGGGGGCGCTACGTGGCGGTGACGGCGATCATGAGCAACCCGGGCACCGATCCCCACACCTTCGAGTCCAGCGCGCGGGTCTCCCGGGTGGTGAGCGCGGCCCGTCTGGTCGTCCAGAACGGCCTCGGGTACGACTCGTTCATGACAAGGATCGAGCAGGCGTCACCGAGCTCGTCGCGCAAGGTGATCGACGTCCAGCGCCTCTTGGGTCTACCTGATTCGACCGCGAACCCCCACCTCTGGTACAAGCCGACCACCATGCCCACCGTGGCCAAGGCCGTTGCCAAGGACCTCACGCACCTCCAACCCGCTCATGCGGCGTACTTCCACCGGGACCTGCAGGTCTTCGACGCCTCGCTCGCGCCCTACGACCGGGAGCTCGCCAGGATCAAGGCGGCCTTCCCCCACGCAAGGGTGGCCACGACCGAGCCCGTGGCCGACTACATGCTGCAGGCCGCAGGCGTCGACGTCATGACGCCGTGGACCCTGCAGGCGGACATCATGAACACAGTCGACCCACCGCCACAAGGAGTCTCCCTCCAAGACGCCTTGCTCACGGGGAAGAAGGTGCGGGCGCTCGTCTACAACGAGCAGGTGACCAGCTCGGTGACCGAGGCGTTCTTGACGCTCGCGCGAGCAAACAAGATCCCGGTGGTCGGCGCCTACGAGACCATGCCCACCCCCGGCTACCACTACCAGACCTGGATGCTGGCCGAGGCCGGGGCTTTGTACGACGCGCTCGCGCACCGCACGTCGTCGCCGAAGCTGTGAGGGAAGACGTGGCCGACCCCGCGTCCGGCATGATGGCCGGGACAGGTCCTCCGGTCCTGGAGCTCGACGGGATCGGGGTCTGGCTGTCGGGCCGCGAGGTCCTCCGGGACGTGAGGTTCGGGATCGGTCCCGGCGAGGTCGTCGGCCTCATCGGCGCCAACGGTGCGGGGAAGACCACGATCATCCGGGTCGTCTTGGGCCTCCTCTCCCCGACGTCGGGAAGGGTGCTCATCGCAGGCCGGCCGCGGCCTCGCAGAAACCGGTCGGTGGGGTACGTGCCGCAGAAGATCTCTCTCGACCCCGAGATGCCGCTGCGATCGCGGGACCTCGTCGCGCTGGGGTTGGACGGGCACCGGCTCGGAGTGCCGCTCCCGTCCCGGCGCCGCCGCGAGCTGGTCGACGAGATGCTCCGAGCCGTCGGCGCCACACACTTTGCCGACGCGCGGGTTGGCAGCCTCTCGGGCGGCGAGCAGCAGCGGGTGATGATCGCCCACGCGCTCATCAGCCGGCCGAAGCTCCTGCTGCTCGACGAGCCCCTGGCCAACCTGGACCTCCGCAGCGAGCAGGAGGTCGTGGATCTCGTCGCCCGGATCGCCAAGGATCAGGGGCTTGCGGTCTTGATCTCGGCGCACGACCTGAACCCGCTGCTCCCAGTGGTGGATCGGGTCGTGTACGTGGCCAACGGCCACGTCGCCAGCGGAACCACCGACGAGGTGGTGACGAGCTCAGTGCTGACCGAGCTGTACGGGCACCACGTGGACGTCATCCGGCTCCACGGTCGGATCCTGGTCGCCGCCAGCCCGGGGCTGAGCGCCGAGCGCGGAGAGCTGGAGGACTCGATCGACGGCGCCACGGCGGTCTGAGCGTGGGCGGCTTCTGGTCCCACGTCGTAGAACCCGGCTTCTTCCAGAGCCAGACCGTGCAGGTCGCCCTGCTCGTCGGTGGCGTCGTCGCCGCGATCTCGGGCGTCGTGGGGGTGTTCGCGGTCTTGCGCGGCCAGTCGTTCGCCGGCCACGCGTTCGGCGACATCAGCGCCGCCGGCGGCGCGGGTGCATTTCTCCTGAACATCAGCCCGCTCTTCGGGTTCCTCGGCATGAGCCTGGTCGCCGCCGGGTGCATGGAGGCCATCGGCGTCCGACGCGTGCGCGGCCGGGACGTCGCGACCGGCGTCGTGCTCGGGGCGGGCCTGGGGACCTCGGCGCTCTTCCTCTACTTCAACACCACGCTCCACAGCACCTCGGGCGCGGCGATCTCCGTGCTCTTCGGCTCGCTCTTCGCGATCAGCACGTCCACCGTGCCCGCTGTCGTGGCGAGCGCGACCGGGGCACTGGCCGTCGTCCTCCTGCTCTACCGTCCGCTGCTCCTGAGCTCGGTCGGCGACGACATCGCGGCGTCGCGGGGAGTCGCAGTGCGCGTCACGGGCGCCGTCTTCCTGATGGCCATGGCGGCGACCGTCGCCCTCGCAGCGATCACGATCGGAGCCATCTTGAGCACGGCGCTCCTCGTCGGGCCCGCCGCGACCGCGCTACGGATGACCAGGCGACCGAGCACGGCCGCCGTAACCGCCGCGGTGATCGGCGCGGCGGCCACGTGGCTCGGCTGCCTCCTCGCCTACGACAGCTACTACTGGCCACCGGTCGACCACGGATGGCCGGTCAGCTTCTGCATCGTGGCGGTCATCTTGATCTCGTACCTGGTGGTCGAGGCCGCCCGGTCACATCGGTTTCGCAATGCGAGCGTGCGCGACGGATCGGAGATCCGGGCGGCCGGCGTGACCCCGCACCTCGGCGCCGCGTCAGACGGCGGCCACGACGCTCTCGGCACGTCTCGGACGGATTGATGTTCACCGGTTTCATGGTCAACACCTGGATCGTCGCCACCGTGGTGGCGGTCGTCGCAGGAACCGTAGGGTTCTTCGTGGTCCTGCGCGGATCCTCGTTCGCCGCCCACGCCGTCCCCAACGCCGCGTTCGCCGGAGCCGCGGGGGCCAACCTCATCGGCGCCAGCTCCGTCGGCGGGCTGCTGGTGTTCGCGATCGCGGGCGCCCTGGGCATCAGCTTTCTCTCCAGGCGCGGCCGCCGCGACGTGGCGACGGCCTTGGCCATGGTGATGATGCTGGCCCTGGGCGCGCTCTTCTTGAGCTTCAGCAACGAGTACGCCTCGGAGACGTACTCCCTCCTCTTCGGCGAGGTGCTCGGCGTCTCGAGCAGCGACCTCTTGCCCACCGCCGTGCTCGCCGTCGTGGCCGTCGTGGCCGTCGTGCTCTTCTGGCGGCTCTTCCTGCTCACGTCGATCGACCCCGAGCTGGCCGACGTGCGCGGCGTGCGCACGAGCCGTGTCGAGCTGGGGTTCCTCGTGATCGTGGCGGTGGTCACCTCCATGAGCGTGCCGGTGGTCGGGGCGCTCTTGATCTTCACCCTCATGATCGGCCCTCCGGCCGCGGCACGCTCGTTCGCCGCCGATCCCTTCGTGGCCGTCCTCCTCGCCGTGTGCTTCTCGCTGGCCACCGTCTGGACCGCCATCGCCCTGTCGTACCTGACCACAATGCCGATCGGGTTCTTCGTCGGCGCGCTGGGGGCGACCTTCTACCTCGCCGGTCGAGCTCACGCCGTGTGGAGTGGGAAGCGAGTCCGCGCGGCGTCCACCCCCTTGGAGAAGACCCTCCGCAGCAGCATGCGCTGAGCCGCGGCTCCCGGTGGCCCTTCGATTATGCAGGCCGCGGCGTCGGTCACGTGAGAGAGCACGTGCCGCGTGGTGGAGGCAAGAGGTCAGGGGGTGGAGTCCGGCACGAGCTGGACACCGGGTCGTTCACCGCTGGCTCACGTCTCCGGGCCGGGGAAAGACCTCCCCGTCGAAGAGCTTGCGAGCAGTGCGGATGATGCCGGCTCGGGTGACGATCGGGTCGTCGCCACTCCGGTCCAGATCCACCACCACGTCGAAGGTCCCGGTGGGGTGCTCGACAATGACCGTCGGGGTCGCCTCCGACGGCTCCGATCCGCCCCACACGGCGACATCGGCGGCGGGCGTGCCCGGCAGGAGCGCAGCCGTCGCGACCGAGACGGCGGCCAACACTCCGATCGCGTCGTGGACCCGGTGGGGAATGAAGCTCCGCGTGCTGAGGGTCCCGCCCGCAGTCGGTGGGGACACGAGGGTCATCTTGGGGATCGTCGCCGGGCCGACGTCGCCGAGGCCCATGGCTGCACCGGCCTCCAATCGCAGCTTCTCGACGACGGCGCGCAGGTCGGTGTCGGCCTCGAGCTCCGCCACCGTCTCGTGCCCCGTGACGCCGACGTCCGCCGCACGCACCACGACCACCGGCATCCCGTTGTCGACGCAGGTCACCTCGAGCCCGGCGAGCCGGTCGACGGCAGACCCGGTCGGAAGCAGCCGTCCGCAAGTGGAGCCGGCGGTCCCTTCGAAGTCGAGCCGGATCTCCGCCGCCGTGCCGGGCACCCCCGAGATGGCCTGACGGCCCCGGTAGACGGGATGGCCGTGCTCCACGGGGAACGAGGCGACCGCCGTGCCGCCGCCGGTGTTCAGCAGACGGATCCGCACGGCGGCCTCGGTGCCGGAGGCGGCCACGAGGCCGCGCTCCACGGCGAAGGGGCCCACGCCGGCGAGCAGGTTGCCGCAGTTCTGCTGGTCGGTCACGAACGCCCGGTCCACGCCGACTTGCAGGAAGAGGTAGTCGACGTCCATCTCGGGGTCGTCGGAGGGGCTGACGACCGCCACCTTGCTCGTGAGCGGGTGGGCCCCACCGATGCCGTCGATCTGGCGGGGGTCGGGCGACCCCATGACGCGCAGCAAGAGGTCGTCGCGTGCGGCCGGGTCGGCCGGCAGGTCGCCGGCGAGGAAGTACGCGCCCTTGGACGTGCCGCCCCTCATGAGCATGCACCGCAGGCCCCTCGTCTCGCCGTCCGTGGTCATGGGCATCACCCCCGGTCGGTCGTCCGGCTCCCCACGCTACTCGCTCGGCAGTTCTCGAGGGCCCAGAGGCGGACTGCGCGCTCGGCCTCGAGCTTGGCGAGGAGCCCCTTGCCCGAGGCGCCCGGACTGGGAGCACTGCCTTCGGACGCCCACGATGACCCGCGCGGTGGCCCTCGCCGGGAGCGCTCAGGCAGTCTCGGATGGACGCAGGTAACGTCGTGCCCTCGAGCGAGCTCGAAGCCCGCCCGCCACGGAGCTTGGACCCGGTTTGATGAGTCATGCGTTCGCCTACCGCCTCGCCGCGCCGACGGGCCCTCCTGAAGCGCGCGGCGCCCCGCCTCCTCGGTACCGGCGAGAGGTCGTGGGCGACCTGATCATCGAGCGCGACATGGCCGTGCCCCTCCGCGACGAGGTGACCGTCTACGTCGACGTCTTCCGGCCGGCTGACGAGCGGCCAGTGCCCCCGCTCATCGCCTGGAGCCCCTACGGCAAGCACGCCGACCTTCCCGTCACCCGTCTGTACCCCGACGGTGGTGTCGCTCCGGGCCAGCTCTCCCCCTATACGGGCTTCGAATCGCCCGACCCGCTCTTCTGGGTGGGGCACGGCTACGCGGTCGTCAACGTCGACGCTCCCGGCACCTGGTACAGCGACGGGGACGCCACGTTCATCTCGCCCGAGGAGGCGGCCTTCGGCCACGACCTCGTCGAGTGGGCCGGCACCCGGCCCTGGAGCAACGCCAAGGTGGGGCTGTCGGGCGTCTCGTACCTCACGACCTCCCAGTGGAACATCGCGGCAACCGGCCCGCCGCACCTCGCCGCCATCAACCCCTGGGAGGGGTGGAGCGACACGTACCGTGAGGTCGTCCGCCACGGCGGCATCCCCGAGACGGCCTTCTGGCCCTACATCGCCCGGCGGTGGGCCTTCGGGACCCACCTCGCCGAGGACCTGCTGGCCGAGACGGCCGAGCACCCGCTCTTCGACAGTTTCTGGGCTTCCAAGGCCCCTCGGCTCGAACGGATCACCGTCCCCGCCTACGTCGTCGCCAGCTTTTCGGACCAGGGGCTCCACACCCGGGGAACCCTCGAGGGCTTCAAGCGGATCGGCTCCAAGGACAAGTGGCTCGAGGTCCATGGCGGCAAGAAGTGGGGCTACTACTACTCACCGGAGGGCATGGCCCGTCAGCTCGCCTTCTTCGACCATTTCCTGAAGGGGGTGGACAACGAGGTGCCGAGCTGGCCGACCGTCCGCTTCGACGTGCGGGCAGACGCCCGGACCGCCCTCCGCAAGGAGGCCACCGCCTGGCCCCTTCCGGGCACCCACCTCGTCGTCCGTCACCTCGACGCCGCCTCGGGGAGGCTGCTCGCCGAGAAGCCCGCGACGCCGGCCAGCGTCGACTACGACGCCGAGGAGCTGGGCCGGGCGAGGCGCCGGGCGACCTTCGACTGGCGCTTCGACGAGGCGACCGAGCTCGTCGGGGGCGCCCGCCTCCACCTGTGGCTGTCCTCGCCCGATTCCGACGACCTGGACGTCTTCGTGGCCCTCCAGAAGCTGGACGGCTACGGCGACCTCGTCGGCTTCAACTACTACGCCGTCTTCGAGGACGGGCCCGTCGCGCTCGGGTGGCTGCGTGCGTCGCACCGGGAGCTGGACGTGGCGCGCTCGACGGACAGCCAGCCCGTCCTCACGCACCGGCGCGAGCAGAAGATCCCGCCGGGCACCGTCTTCCCCGTCGACGTCGAGATCCTCCCTTCGGGCACCCGCTTCGAGCCGGGCGAGACCCTTCGCCTCGTGCTCCAAGGCAAAGACGTCCACCGGTACCCTCGACCCCTGACCCACCCGGCGCACGCCGACAGCGTCAACGTCGGCATCCACCGCGTCCATACGGGCGGCGAGCATGACTCGTACCTCGTCATCCCGCGCCTGGAGCAGGTGCGAGCCTTTGGAGAGGCAGGCGCGACGTCCGTCGAGGCACCTCCTCGCGCCGCTCTTCCCCGACGGGTCAGACCGGCACCGCCGACCCCGGACCTCCCCCGAGCTTGAGAAGCGCCACCGCGTTCTCCTTCAGGATGAGCGGGCGGACCTCGTCGCGGATCGCGGTCTTCTCGAAGTCTGCGAGCCAGCGGTCGGGCGTGAGGACGGGGAAGTCCGATCCGAACAGCATCTTGTGACGGAGCAGGGTGTTCGCATACTGGATGAGAACCGGCGGGAAGTACTTGGGCGACCAGCCGGAAAGATCGATGTAGACCGACGGCTTGTGCAGGCACACCGACAGTGCCTCGTCCTGCCAAGGGAACGACGGGTGGGCGAGGATGATCGCAAGGTCCGGGAAGTCCGCCGCGACGTCGTCGACGAACATCGGGTTCGAGTACTTGAGCCGGACGCCGCCGCCGCCGCGCACCCCGGCGCCGACACCGGTGTGACCGGTGTGGAACAGCACCGGCACCTGCAGCTCCTCGATCGCGGCATACAACGCGTACAGCGCGCGCTCGTTCGGATAGAACGCCTGGGTGTTCGGATGGAACTTGAACCCCCGCGCGCCGTGCTCGGTGACGAGGCGCCTGGCGGCCTTCACCGCCGCCATGCCGGCATGAGGGTCGACGCTGGCAAACGGGATGACGACGTCGGCGTGCTCCCTGGCAAGCGCCGCGATCTCCTCGTTCGTCACCGCCGGCGGCTCGCCCGTGGCGCTGGTCGAGTCGACCGTGAAGGCCACGCAGGCCATCTTGCGCTCGCGGTAGTACGCGGCCATCTGGGGAACCGTGGCCGCGACCACGTCGGTGCGGAAGTAGCGCGCCATCGCTTCGGCACCTTCCGACCCGTGCTCCACGCGGTCGCTCTCGGAGCCGGCCGGGACGTCCACCGACGCCCACACGTGGGTGTGCACGTCCAACGCCACGATCTCGTCCACGTTGATCACGTCGCCACCTCTCGAGCAGGCGCGACCCTCACCGACGTGGTCGCGATGGGTGCCCCTACCGTACACCTCGCCCATCCGCCAGCTCTCGGCGTCGCGAGGTCCGCGGGCAACCCGTAGGAGGGGGGCGACGGACCGTGGACGGTCGCGCGGGCTCGGGTACTGTCTGCGGCCGTGGAGCGCGAGGGTCGGGGGCGCCCGCGCCTGGCGAAGACTTCAAGGTGACCGGCTGAGCACGGTGGTGCATGATCGAGGGGGCGGCTGAACCGCCCGAGAAAGAGCGACAACCGACGGACACTCCAAGAAGGCAGGAATCGATGAGCGCAAAGAACCTTCAGGAACTTCTGGACCAGTCTGGGAACACGGTCGAGCTCCTGCGCAACTCCCAGATCGGGGCGTACATCTACCCGGTGGTGCCCGCCGAGTTCACCAACTGGCGCCGTGAGCAGATCGCCTGGCGGGAGACGGCGGTGCTGTTCGACCAGTCTCACCACATGGTGAACTTGTTCATCAAGGGCTCGGACGCGATCAAGCTGATCTCGGACACCGGCATCAACAGCGTCGCCAGCTTCCCTGTCGACCGGGCCAAGCAATTCGTGCCCACGACCCCTGCCGGCAACGTGATCGGTGACGGGATCCTCTTCCACGAAGACGAGGACGACTACGTGTTCGTGGGCCGGGCACCGGTCGCGAACTGGCTGCTCTTCCAGGCCGAGCACGGGGGGTACAAGAGCCTCGAGGTGGAGAAGGACGACCGGTCGCCGTCCCGCCCCTACGGCAAGGCCGTGACCCGCAGGTACTGGCGGTTCCAGATCCAAGGGCCGCGCGCCTGGCAGATCATCGAGAAGCTCAACGGAGGAACCGTCGACCAGGTCAAGTTCTTCCACATGGGCCACATGGACATCGCCGGCGACAGGGTTCGGACGCTTCGCCACGGCATGTCGGGCGCCCCAGGCCTCGAGATCTGGGGACCGTACGGGACCTACGAGAAGATCCGCGACGCCATCCTCTCAGCGGGGCAGGAGTTCGGGATCGAGCCGTGCGGCTCGCGGGCCTACTCCTCGAACACGCTGGAGTCGGGCTGGATCCCCTCGCCGCTCCCGGCCATCTACACGGGCGAGGAGCTCCGAAGCTATCGGGAATGGTGCCCCGCCGACGGCTACGAGGCGACGAATGCTCTGGCCGGCAGCTACGTGACGGACGACATCGAGGACTACTACCTGAACCCCTGGGAGCTCGGCTACGGCGCCTTCGTAAAATTCGACCACGACTTCATCGGGAAAGACGCCCTCCAGAAGATCGACGGCTCCACCCAGCGCAAGAAGGTGACCTTGGCCTGGAACGCCGAGGACGTGGCCGACATCTTGGCATCGCTGCTCGACACGGAGGGGCCGGGCTACCAGTTCTTCGACTTGCCGAACGCCAATTACGGCTCATCCAACTACGACGCCGTCATCGACGCGGGCGGCTCGGTCGTCGGCCTCTCGCTCTTCACCGGCTACAGCTCGAACGAGCGGCGGGCGCTCTCGCTGGCGACCGTGGACCACGACATCGAGCTCGGCACGGAGCTCCGGGTCGTCTGGGGCGAGCCTGGCGGCGGATCCCGCAAGACCACGGTCCAGCCTCACAAGCAGAGGGAGGTCAGGGCCGTGGTCAGCCCCGTCCCGTTCTCCGAGGTCGTGCGGCGCGAGTACCCGGGCGGCTGGCGGCGCCGGGGCATCGCGGCCGAGAGCGCATGACCGTCACCCGTCGACGCTGATGGGACAGCGCGAAGACGTCGAGGCGAGGATCGCGGCGCTGGCGCGCACCGGGGACGTCGAGGTGATCCCGATGAAGAGCGTGCAGGAGCAGCTGGCGTTGATCCCGAAGGAGACCACGGTCGCCGTCACCTGCTCGGCCAAGTTCGGGATCCAGCGGACGCTCGACTACACCGAGTCGCTCACGCAGGCCGGTCACCGGGTCCGTCCCCACCTCGCCGCACGCCAGGTGCCGGACAAGGCGTACCTTGCTGAGGTCGTCGAGAAGCTCCAGCGCATCGGCGTGAAGGACCTGTACGTGATCGGGGGTGACGCCGAGGAGCCCGAGGGGAGCTACACGTCGGCCGCGGAGCTCATGGAGGACCTCTCGACGATGGACCACGGGTTCACCCTCAGCGTCGGCTGCTACCCAGAGGGTCACCCGAAGATCTCCGACGAGGCGCTCTTCGAGGCGCTGCAGCAGAAGCAGCCGTACGCGAGCTTCATGGTCAACCAACTCTGCTTCGACCCGAAGGTGCTCGTCTCCTGGCTCTCGTCGATGCGGGAAGCGGGGATCACGCTGCCGCTCCGCATGGGACTCGCACCGCCGATCAGCCCGGCCAAGCTCCTCGACCTCTCGCTGAGGATCGGCGTGGGGACCTCGGTCCGGTACCTGTCCAAGCAGCACGGCGTCGTCGGAAGCCTCCTTCGGGGCAGGTTCTACAAGCCCGAGAAGCTCCTCGGTCAGCTCGGCGAGGCGCTCGTCTCCCCGGGGATGCACATCGACGGGCTCCACATCTTCTCCTTCAACCAGGTCCAGGCGACCGTGGAGTGGCAGCGGAGGGTCGGCGGCTCACGCTGAGCCGGGACCCAGGGAAGCACCGCACGCGCCGTCCGGCGGCGCCTCAGCGAACGAAGCCGCCAGCTGGTCTGGAGAAGGCGCTGATCGGGGGCCCGACGAGCGTCCCGCCGTCAACCGGGATGATCGCACCGGTGAGGAACGTGGACGCCCGCGGGGCCGCGAGCAGGAGGACCAGCCCCTGCAGCTCCGAGGGATCAGCCATCCGGCCGAGCGGCACGGTGCTCGCCCAGTACTCCTCCACGTCCGGGTCGCCGCCGCTCGGTCCCCCGATCCTCGTGTGGAACGGTCCAGGGGCGATCCCGTTCACGAGCACGTTGTCCCGGGCCAGATCGAGAGCGGCTTGGCGGACGAGGTTGACGACCCCGCCCTTGGCGGCGATGTAGCCGTAGCCGCAGAAGGCCTCCGTCGAGAGGCCGGCGGTGGAGGCGGTGACGACGATCCGGCCATGCCGCTGCGGCCGCATCACCCTGGCGGCCGCCTGCACGGTCCACACGACGCCGTCGAGGTTCACGTCGATCACCTGCCGGTAGGCGCTGCGATCGGCGTGCTCGATCTGGCCTTCCTCGACGATGACGCCCGCGCCGCGAGAGATCCCGGCGTTGGCGAACACGGCGTCGAGACCTCCCTCGCGCTCGGCGATGGCCCCGAAGACGCGGTCGACCGCGTCGGGGTCGGACACGTCGCACAGCTCGCCGCTCACCGTGGCGCCTTCGTCGGCGAGCTCCTTCACGGCCGCCTCGAGGAGGTCTCCGTTCGAGTCGAGCAGGTTCACTCTCGCCCCGTTCAGGGCGAGCACCTCCGCCATGGCGAAGCCGAGGCCGCTCGCGGCGCCGGTGACCACCGCCCGCACTCCCTCGACGTCGAAGATCACCCCTGCCCGCTTGCCCGGCACTTGCATCGCGTCCCCTTTCCCTTCCATCGCCTCGGCTCGCGCCCGGTCCCGCCGTCAGCCGGTGACCCGTACGAGCACCTTCGTCGCTCGCTCGGGGTGGGTCCCCGCGAACGCGAAGGCCTCGGCAGCGTCCTCGAGCGCGTGCTCTGGTCCGAGCACGCCGCCGAGGGTGGCCGCGGCGGCGCGGACGACGTCGACGGCGGCCTCGACGTCGGCCCGCTCGTGGCAGCTCGAGCCGAGCAGGTCGAATTCCTTCTCGGTGAACCGCCCGAGCGGCACCGGCGCCTCGTCTCCTGAGATTCCGACAACGACGACCCGCCCCGCCGACGCCACCATCTCGATCCCGCTCCGCAGCGCCGCCGGCGCGCCGGTCGTGTCGACGACGACGCTGACGCCGCCGCCTGCGAAGGCTCGGGCTCTGCCCACGAGGTCTCCCGCCGCCGGATCCGCGACCTCGTCGGCTCCGAGGGCGAGCGCCCGGTCCCTTCGCGTGGCGACCGGCTCGCTGACGAGCACCCGAGCGCCCCTCGCCTTGGCGGCGAGCAGGCTCGCCTGACCGATCGCGCCGCCGCCGAGCACCACCACCGCCTCGCCGGCCTCCACCCGGCCGCGTTCGGCGGCATGGACCGCGACGGCCATCGGCTCGACGAAGGCGCCGAGGGACGCCGAGAGGTCCCCGATCCCGAAGACGTGGTCGGCGGCCACGACGAGCTGCTCGGCCAGCCCGCCGTCGACGTGCACGCCGAGGAGCTGGAAGGCGTCGCAGACCGAGGCGCGACCGACCCCGCAGGGGTAGCAGGAGCCGCAGGACGTGAGCGGCCAGACCGCCACCCTGTCGCCGATCGACAGCCCGGTCGGCGCTGTCGACTCTCCGAGCGCCTCCACGACCGCGCAGATCTCGTGGCCCTGGATGACCGGGTAGGGCGAGCCCCCCCGCTTCGGCGTGACCGGGAGGTGCCCGTCGAAGAGGTGCAGGTCGGACCCGCAGACCCCGACGAGCTCCGGCCGCAGCAGCACCTCGCCCGGGCCCGGGGCCGACGGGTCGGCGACGGAGGTCACCTCGATCACACCCGGCGCCATCGTCACCGCCGCACGCATCCCGCGACCCCCTCCTCGAGGGCGGGCCACTCCGGTCGAGCCCGGTCGCCCGAGCCCGGTCGCCCGAGCCCG
>JAKATJ010000009.1:18843-25619 GCA_021828005.1 Actinomycetes bacterium
CCCGCACCCGCACCCGCACCTTATGGCATCGTCGAGCCGCCAGAGATCGCCCGCGCCCCGTCACCGACCACCAGATGAGCTGCCGTCGCAGGCCCACGGGACACCCGGCCGTCGCGGCCACCTTGTACACTGCGGCGGATCGCGGAGCAGGCTCCGCCAGGGTATCGGTCGAGGAGGGTCCGCGACGTTGGCTTCAGCCAGAAAGGCGCGCACCTGCTCGCCGGTGCACCCCGCGCATCTCGTTCCCGAGGAGCGCGCGATGCGATGCCCGAAGCCTTGCCGGAGCCAGGTCCGGCGAGAGCGCCGGCTGCGTTACAGGATCTTGACAGCTCGGACACTGAACGGCAACGATCGTACACTGTGCGGGTGGACGTTCGGCGGTCGAGCTTCCTTCGCTTCCGACGCATCCCGAGGAGACGCGCAGCACCCAGGCAGGACCGGACATCGGGTCGTGAACGACGCCCCTGACGACCTTCGAGCGGACGGCTGCACGCGTCCCGCTCGACCGGCCCCCACACCGAACCCGCGCTGCCCCGGCGTCTGAGCCTGCACTGGGATGGCGTCACAGATCTTCGCCTACGCGATCATCGGGCTCGGGTCGGGAGCCCTGATCTCAGGTGTCGGGCTCGGCGTCGTCCTCAGCTACCGCGGCTCGGGCGTCATCAACCTGTCCACCGGCGCGATCGCCATGCTGGCCGGCTACTGCTACTGGGCGCTCGCAACCGGCGAGTTCGGGGTCACGTTCGCCACGGGATGGGCGATCGTCCTCACGCTCCTTTTCAGCGCCGTCGTCGGGATCGTCTTCGAGCTCGGGGTGGTACGCCCCCTCCGGCGCCAGCCCCCGCTCGCCAAGCTGGTCGCGACCCTGGGCATCCTCCTGTCCGCCCAGGCGGCGATCGTGCTCGCGTTCGGCGATACAGCGCATCCGCAGCCCTCCATCCTGCCGGGCGGCAACGTGACACTGTTCGGGGTGACCGTCCCTGACTACAACCTCTGGATGGCCGCGATCATCCTCGCCGCCGCCCTTGTCGTCGTCGCCGTCTACCGTTGGACCCGGTTCGGTATCGGGACCCGGGCAGCAGCCGAGAACGAGGCGTACGCCACGCTGTTCGGCCTCTCCCCGAACCGCTACTCGATGGGCAACACGGTGGCGATGGCGCTGGTCATGGGGCTGGTCGGCATGCTGGCCGCCTCGATCGCCGAGGTGGACCCGACGACGCTCGTCTTGCTGATCGTCCCGGGCCTCGCCGCCGCGATGTTCGGGCGGCTCACCGCGTTCACGACGACCTACGTGGCCGGCATCGTCATCGGGATGGCGGAGTCGGTCCTCTTGTACCTGTCCACCCAGAGCTGGTTCCCGACGAGCAACGGGGGCCCGTTGCCGGGCGTCGACGAGCTCCTCGTGCTCCTCGTGCTCGTCGTCGCCACCTTCTTCCGTGCCGGCAAGATCCCGTCCCGGGGGGACATCGTGGAGAGCCGGCTTCCCCGTGCCCCGCGCCCAGTCGCTCCGCTGCGCACGGCTGCCGTCTTCGTGCCGATCGCAGCGCTCGCGATGTGGGTCCTCCCGTTCGGCTTCAGAGAGGGGCTCATCACCTCGTGCATCTTCGCAGTCTCCCTGCTGTCGCTCGTGGTGGTCACGGGCTACCTCGGCCAGCTCTCCTTGGTGCAGCTCGGACTCGCGGGCGTGGCCGGCTTCCTCGTGTCGCACCTCTCGACGAACTTCGGGATCGGCTTCCCGTGGGCGGCGATCGTCGGTGTCGCCGCCGCGGCGATGCTCGGAGTCGGCTTCGGGTTCCCCGCGCTGCGGGTGAGGGGGGTGCAGCTCGCGGTGGTGACCCTGGCGGCGACGGTGGCCCTCGAGACATTCTGGTTCAGCAACGGGAGCTGGGGCGCGGGCGTGATCGGCGCGTCCGTTCCCGCGCCGTCCCTGTTCGGCTTCGACTTCGGCACGAATGCCTCGTTCCACGGGCTGGGCGGCGGTGAGCCGAGCCCGCTGTTCGGCTGGTTCTGCCTCATCGTGCTCGTCGTGGTGGCGCTGCTCGTGGCGAACTTGCGGCGATCCAGGCTCGGCCAGCAGATGCTGGCGGTGCGCGCCAACGAGCGTGCAGCGGCCGCGACCGGCGTGAACGTGCGCAACGTGAAGCTGACCGGCTTCGGCATCGCGGCCGGGATCGCGGGGGTGAGCGGAGTGCTCCTCTCCTACAGCTACGGCTCGATCACCGCGTCGAGCTTCTCCGCGCTCATCGCGGTCGCTCTCGTGGCCTTCGTCTACATCACCGGCATCACCTCGGTCCCCGGCGGCGTCTTCGGAGGCCTCATCTACTCGGGAGGCATCTTCGCATTCGCCCTGTTGGACTGGTTCGGCCTGCAGGGCAACTGGCTGAACCTGATCGTGGGCTTCCTGGTCGTCCTGTCGCTCATCAGCCGGCCCGAGGGCGGCGCCACCTTCCTCTTCTACGGCAAGCACCCGAGCCTCTGGGCACGTTCCCCGAAAAAGGCGCAGGCGACACGACCTCTTTCCGGCACAGCGCACGGTGGCACAGCGCACGGCGCCGATGAGCGGAACCAGCACGGCCTCGCGCCGGTCGAGGCCGAGGTGACCTCGTGACCGCAGCGCTAGAGGCAGCGGGCATTACGGTGAGCTTCGGGGCCGTCCGTGCGCTCCAGGGAGTGGACGTCGTCGTCGACGAGGGCAAGCTCGTCGGCCTTATCGGGCCCAACGGTGCAGGCAAGACCACGTTCGTCGATGCCATCACCGGCTTCGTCCAGTCCTCCGGCAGCGTGCACCTCCAGGGCCAGGACATCTCGAAGCTGCCACCGCATCGGCGGGCGCACCTGGGCCTCGTACGGACCTGGCAGACGATCGAGCTCTTCGACGACCTCACGGTCCAAGAGAACCTCGCCGTCGCCGGGGGCCGCCCGTCGCTCGTCTCCACCGTGGTCGACGTCGTCTTCGGGCGAGAGCCACGCGCGGAGCAGACGGCAGAGGAGGTGCTCGGTCTGTTCGACCTCCAAGAGGTCGCCCCCGAGATGCCGAGCAACCTTTCGCAGGGCCGCAGGAAGCTGGTGGGCATCGCCAGGGCGCTCGCCGCGGGCCCCAGCCTTCTCTTGCTCGACGAGCCGGCGGCGGGCCTCGACACCCAGGAGAGCGGGGACCTTGGCCGGAAGCTCCGGAGGCTCGTCGACAACGGGCTCCCGACGCTGCTCATCGACCACGACATGGGGCTCGTGCTCGGGATCTGCGACGAGATCTACGTGCTCGACTTCGGAAAGGTCATCGCGCACGGCACGCCCGACGAGGTGCGGAGCAATCCCGACGTGCTCGCCGCCTACTTGGGGAAGAGCGGTCAGGCACAAGCCGGTGCGAGGTGGGCTGCCGTCGCGGAGGGGACGAGAGAGCGGTGACCGATCCCGTCCTCTCCCTCGAGAAGGTGTCGGCCGGCTACGGACAGTCAGACGTCATCCGCGACATCGACCTCGAGGTGCGGGCCGGCGAGATCGTGACGCTCCTCGGCCCGAACGGGGCGGGAAAGACCACGACGCTCCGGGTCATCTCGGGCCACGTGAAGCAGTCACGAGGAACCGTCCGGCTGAAGGGGCGCGACCTCGCGCACCTCTCGCCGACGCAGCGGGCCCGAGCCGGGATCGCGCACGTGCCCGAGGGTCGCGGCATCTTCTTCGGGCTGACCGTCGCCGAGCACCTCCGGCTCGGCTATCGCGGCGAGACCATCGACCCGAGGGTCGTCTACACGTACTTCCCGGCGCTGCGCGAGCTGCGAGACCGGCCCGCGGGGCTGCTGTCGGGAGGCGAGCAGCAGATGCTCGCCGTCGCGCGGAACCTGGCACGGAACCCCGAGCTCCTGCTCTTGGACGAGCTGAGCCTCGGGCTCGCCCCGCTCCTCGTCGAGGGGCTGCTCCCCGTGGTGCGCGACTACTCGCGCGAGCGCAACTGCGGGGTCCTGCTCGTCGAGCAGCACGTCCCGCTCGCCCTCGAGGTCGCCGACCACTGCTACGTGCTCTCCCACGGCGATGTCGTGCTCCACGAGCCCGCCGAGCGCCTGCGGGACGACCCCGAGCTGCTCGTCGAGAGCTACCTCGGCGGGTCCGCAGCGAAAGAGACCCTGGCCACCTGACGAAACACCGAACGGAGGGGGAAATGGAACCATGAGAGACAGGGCGGGACACGTGAAGAGCAACTTGAGAAGAAAAGGAGAGATGCACATGCTTCATCGTTGGTCGAGGGCGGGGAGACCCGTAGCCCTCGTCGCAGCTGCGCTCGGGCTCGTGCTCGGGATCCTCGGAGGGGGCGCGGGAATCGCCGGGGCTGCGTTCAAGTCCCCGAGCACATACCCGGCCTACGTGGGCGGTCACGGCAAGGCCAACCCGAAGCTCTCGCCCATCACCATCGGCGTGGTGAACCAGCAGACAGCGCCCGCCGCCCCGGCCCCCGCGTGGACGACAGGTGCCAAGATCGGCGTGACATACGTCAACCAGCACACGGGAGGCATCGACGGGCACCCCTTGAAAGCTGTCTACTGCACCATCCCGACAACAGTGGGGGCCGCCACGAGGTGCGGGCAGGAGTTCGCCGACAACCACGCGATCTCCGCGGTCCTGGTCGGCGCAGTCGACGACGGCAACCAGCCGCTCGAGTCCGCGCTCGCGCCCGCGAAGAAGCCAACGTTCTTCGCCGTGTCGCTCAGCTCGGTGGACGAGCACGACCCCTACGGGTTCATCCTCTACAACACAGCCACCCAGGTCGAGGCCCCGATGGCGAGCGTCGCCAAGAACCTGCACATGAAGAGCATCTCGCTCGTCTACCCGTCCAACATCGCGGGCAACGTGTACCAGGCGGGCGTGGTGTACGACGGGCTGAAGTACGTCGGCATCAAGAAGATCTACAAGGTGGGCGTCACATCGGCGGAGACGAACCTCTCCGCGCCCTTCGAGGCAGCTCACGTGGGCCACACGACACTGCTCATCCTGGTGAACAGCGGTGGCCCGCTGTGCTCGGACACCTACCTCACCCTCAAGTCCCTCGGCGTCGCCACAAGCCAGAGGGTCCTCGTCAACGTGCCCTGCGACACGCCGACAGTCGCCAAGGCTGACGGCGGCAAGCTGCCGCACGACTGGTACTACCTGACCGCCAACCCGCTGCCCGGGTCGCCGACACCGGCCGTCCCGGCAATGGAGAAGGTGTTCAGCATGTACGGCAAGGGCCCGGTCGCGTTCAACGCCTGGGCAGCCGACGCGTTCGGTCAGGTGGTGACCGTGGCCAAGCTCGACACCGAGCTGCTGAAAGCCCACAAGAAGGTCAACCCGGCGACCGTGTTCGCCAAGGCGAGGGCGTTCAAGGGACCCGTGGTGCAGGGAGCGCCGCACGTCTCCTGCGGAAGGTTCAAGGGGACGCCGGCGACGTGCAATGACCTGGACCGGTTCTTCCAGAACACCGCGCCCACAGTGATGAGGCCGCTCGGCACATGGATCGGACCGCCGAAGGGCTTCAAGCCGCCGCTGTCATAACGCGACGGCCTCTTTCCTCCCGCCGCAGCCGGCCCCGGTCCGTCCGGGGTCGGCTGCGGCGGGGGGGTCGCCCACATCGCGACCGAACCCAGACCCGCGCTCTCCGAGCGGAGAGCCTCCCGAGGAAGGAGCCCCAGCAGTGGCAAACGCCAACCCGACGGACGGGAGCGCACCCGCGGCGCTCGACGCCAAGCGTCTCGCGTGGATGTACACCCAGATGTACAGGATCCGTGAGTTCGAAGAGCGCGTGAAGTCGACCTTCACCGAGCACCCCGGGATCCTCCGGGGCCACACCCACCTCGCCGACGGCGCCGAGGCGTCGATCGTCGGTTCGATCGCAGCACTGGCACCGGACGACCAGATCGTCACGACCTACCGGTGCCACGGCTACCCGATCGCCCTCGGCACCGACATGAAGCTCATGATGGCCGAGATCTACGGCAAGGCCACGGGGCTGTGCGGCGGCCTCGGCGGGTCGATGCACCTCTACGACGTCGCCCGCGGCTTCCTCGGGGGCTCGGGGATCGTCGCCCAGGCCATCCCGCACGCGACCGGGGCCGCCTGGGCTGCCCAGATCCGGCGCCAGGGCCAGGCGATCGTCTGCTTCTTCGGCGACGGCGCGAGCAAGCAGGGGGCCTTCCACGAGTCGCTCAACGTCGCGTCCGTCTGGAAGCTGCCGATCGTCTACGTGATGGAGAACAACCACTACCAGGCCTCCACCCGCACCGACCAGGAGGACGCCAACGCCGCCCATGGCGAGCCGCTTTCGACGAAGGCCAAGGCCTACTCGATGGAGGGGGTCACGGTGGACGGCGCAGACCCCGTGGCCGTGCACGCGACGCTGGCCGACGCGCTCGCACGTGCACGCTCCGGCACGGGCCCGACGCTCGTCGAGTCGCTCGTCTACCGCCTCTCCGCCCACGGCAACCTGATCGCCCCGCCCGGCGTGCCGCTCAACTACCCAGAGCACGAGGCGATCGCCATCTTCGGCAACCGGGAGGAGTACGAGGCCGCCCTTCGGGGCGACCCGGTCCCGCGCTTCCGCCACCGGCTCGTCACGGAGGGCGCACTGTCCGCCGAGGACGCCGACGCGATCGAGCAGGCGGCCCGGGAAGAGGTCGACGAGGCTCAGCGCTTCGCGCTCGACAGCCCGTGGCCGGCCCCTGACAGCGGACTCGACTACGTCTACGCATGAGCGGTCGTCTACGCATGAGCGGTCGTCTACGCACGAGCGGTCGTCTACGCACGAGCGG
>JAKATJ010000009.1:25719-40622 GCA_021828005.1 Actinomycetes bacterium
GAGCGGTCGTCTACGCACGAGCGGCGCCCAGCCCTCGGTCCAGCTCTTCAGCAGGGAGGAAAGCCAATGTCGCACGTGATCCCGTACATCGCGGCCATCCAGGAGGCCATCAGAGAGGAGATGGAGCGCGACGAGCGCGTCCTTTACTTCGGCCAGAACATGGCAACCTCGCCCGAGGACCCGTTCCTGAAGCAGTTCGGCCCCGACCGGGTCAGGGTCACGCCGATCTCCGAGACGGCCGAGATCGGCATGGCGACGGGCGCGGCCGTGGCCGGCTACCGGCCGGTCGTCGAGCTCTACATGGCCGAGTTCCTCTTGGTGGCGACCGACCAGGTCGTGAACGAGGGCACGCGGTTCCACTTCATGTCCAAGGGGCAGGTGTCGGTCCCGATGGTGATGGTGGCGGGCTACGGCTTCACCGCAGGGTGGGCCGGCCAGCACACCGGGTCGATCTACGGGATGTTCATGGGGGTGCCGGGGCTGAAGGTCGCCCTGCCCTCGACGCCTGCCGACGCCAAGGGGCTCATGACGACCGCCATCCGCGACGACAACCCCGTCCTCTTCTTCCAGAACTACCTCCTGCTCCTCGACGAAGGCGAGGTGCCCGACGGCGAGCACTCCGTCCCCTTCGGCGTGGCGGACGTGAAGCGGGCGGGCAGCGACCTCACGCTCGTGGGGACCGGGTACGCCGTCCGCACCGCGCTCAAAGCGGCCGAGACGCTCGCTCGACGCGGGGTGAGCGTGGAGGTGATCGACCCCCGTACGATCGCCCCCCTCGACGTCGACACGATCCTCTCCTCGGTCGCCCGCACCCGCCACCTCGTCTTGGTCGACCAGGCGACCCGGCACTCCTCGGTGGCGGCCGTCATCGCAGCAGAGGTCGCAGAGCTGGGTTTCTCTTCGCTCGAGGCTCCGATCTCCATGGTCACCGCGCTCGACTCCTCCATCGCCTACAGCAAGCCGGTCGAAGAGTTCGTCCTGCCCGACGAGCACAAGGTGATACGGGCCGTCGAGGCGTCGCTCGGGCTCGCCCCGGCCTCGACCTGAGGTGCCCGGCGGCGCCGCGGCCGACCCCGGCAGCCAGGCGCTCGACGCCGGCGGCGCCGAGCGCCTGCTGGCGACGATGTGGCGGATCCGCGCCTTCGAGGAGCGCCTCGAGCCGCTGAAACGCTCGAGCATGGTCCACGGGCTCACCCACCTGAGCATCGGCCAGGAGGCCGTGGCAGCCGGGGTGTGCACCCAGCTGCGAGACGACGAGCCCGTCTACTCCAATCACCGGGCGAACGGACACGCGCTCGCCAAGGGCGTCGACATGGGCAGGCTCTTGGCCGAGCTCATGGGGCGCGCGGACGGGTGCTGCCGAGGGCTCGGCGGCTCGATGCACGTGGTCGACGTCGCCCACGGTTTCCTCGGCGCGACGGGGGTGGTCGGGGGCAACCTCCCCTTCGCCGTCGGCTCCGCCCTGGCGAGCCGCCTCCTCGGGCGGGAGCGGCCGGCCGTCGTCTTCTTCGGCGACGGCGCAGCCCAGACCGGGATCTTCGCCGAGACCGTGAACCTGGCGAGCCTCTGGCAGGTCCCGGTCGTGTTCGTCTGCGAGAACAACGGTTTCGCCGAGTTCACCCCCCGCTCGGCCCACACCCGGGTGGAGCGGGTGAGCGACCTCGCCGCGCCGTTCCGCGTCGCGGCGAGGACCGTCGACGGCAACGACGTCGCCGAGGTCCACCGGGTCTTCGCCGACGCGCTGACCCAGGCTCGGGCGGGCGGCGGCCCCTTCCTCCTCGAGTGCCTCACCCACCGGCTCTCGGGCCACTACGTCGGCGACCCTGGCGGCTACCGAGCTGCCGTGGAGGACGAAGCGTGGCGGGCCAGGGATCCCATCGGGCGCCTCGTCCGGCAGGCCGACGCGGCCGGCTGGTTCGACGTGGAGCGCTCGCGCGCCGCCGAAGAGGCGGCGCGCGACGAGGTGGAGGCCGCGGTCGCCTTCGCGCTCGGGAGCCCGTTCCCGGACCCGGGCATTCCCGCCGAGCTCACCTACGCGCGCTGATGGCCGAGACGACCTACGCCGCCGCCGTCGCCGCCACCCTCGCCGCGGCGATGCGCGCGGACGAGCGAGTCGTGGTCCTGGGCGAGGACGTGGCGCTCGGCGGCCCCTACCTCACGACGAAGGGGCTCGCCGAGGAGTTCGGCACTGCCCGCGTCGTGAACACCCCCATCAGCGAAGCGGCGATCTGCGGGGTCGCCATCGGCGCGGCCCAGTCCGGCCTGCGCCCGGTCGTCGAGGTCATGTTCATCGACTTCATCGGGCTCGCCCTCGACCAGCTCGTGAACGGGGCCGCGAAGGCCCACTTCATGTCGGGAGGGCAGCTCTGTGTGCCGATGGTGCTGCGCACCCAGGGTGGGGCGGGCCAGCGCGGCGCCGCGCAGCACTCCCAGAGCCTCGAGAGCTGGCTCACCCATGTGCCCGGGCTGAAGGTCGTCGTCCCTGCGAGCGCCCGCGAGGTGGCCGCCCTCCTGCCGAGCGCCATCGCCGACCCGAACCCCGTCGTCGTGGTCGAGTCCAAGGCGCTCTACTTCCGGCACGAGACGCTGCCCGACGAAGGGGTCTCCCCCGAGCCGCTCGGGCGCGCGCGGGTGCTGCGGCAAGGAGACGACGTGACCATCGTCGCCACCTCGAAGATGGTGCACGAGGCGATCGAGGCCGCCGCCCGCCTCTCCGAGGACGGTGTCGAAGCCGAGGTCATCGATCCACGCACGCTCGTCCCCTTCGACCTCCCGACGGTCGCCGACTCGGTCAGGCGCACGGGGCGGCTCGTCGTGGCCCACGAGGCCGTGCAGCACGGCGGCTTCGGGGCGGAGATCGCTGCGGAGGTCCAGGAGGCGTGCTTCTACGATCTCGACGCCCCGATCGTCCGCGTCGGCGCGCCGTTCACCCCGGTGCCGCTCAGCCCCTCCCTCGAGGACGCCTACGTGCCCGGCGCCGCCGAGATCCTCGACGGCGTCCGCCGGGTGCTCGGTTGACGCGTCGGGGAGGCGCCACCTCGACATCCCCTTGAACTTCGGGCCGACACTGGCGAGAATCTGGGCCGGGGGCGACCAGGGGGCGCGCCGCCCGGGCAGAAGCGGGGGCTGCAGGTCCGCCGCTGTTGCGCTGCCGGCGTCAGGAATGCGCCACGTCGGGCCCCACGGGAAGCCGCACGACGAGGAGGAGCGCCACATGACGGTGAACGAGGTCGAGTCGCACGCGATGGGTGTCGAGGCACGCGTCGACAGGATGCGGGACAAGTACGCCATGGTCGAGGGGTTCATCGGTGCGACCGACGAGGTCTCCCCGTGGGTCCCCTTCGTCGAGAACGTCTGGATCCGGCACCTCACGTTCGACGTCCGCTCCAGCTCGGCCGCCAACGTGCTGTGGTGCGCGGCCGGCGGGAAGCTCGGCAGGCACCGTCACCGCGGACCGGTGTCGGGGTTCACGATCGAGGGAAGCTGGCGCTACCTCGAGTACGACTGGGTGGCCACGCCGGGGTGCTTCGTCAGGGAGAGCCCGGGCCGGACGCACACCCTCTACTCGGAGAAGGGCATGAAGACCTTCTTCTGGCTGAACGGCCCTCTCGAGTTCCTCGACGACGAGGACCGGGTGGTGGAGACGGTGGACGTGTTCTGGTTCATCGACCACTACGAGCGGTACTGCGAGGAGCACGACATCCCGATCAACCCCACCCTCTACCTGTGAAGCCGACCGTCTGAGCGGGGGCGGGACCGGCCGCGCTGCCGGCCACACTCCGGTCCCGCCCGAGGTCAAGAGCGCGGCGTCAAGAGCGCTGCGTCAAAAGAGCGGCCAGGGTCCGATCGACAGCGTCGTGTGCTGCATGACCCCTGCAAGCACGGCATTGCGCACCAGCCATACGTCGGTGACTGGGCCGACGCCGCCGGGTACCGGGGTGAGCGCCTCCGCTCGCTGCGCCACGCTGTCGAAATCGAGGTCCCCGACGAGGTGGACCCGGCCGTCCTTTCCCTCGACGGGGTTGATCCCGACGTCGATCGCGATCACGCCCTCCTTCACCATGTCGCCGGTGACGAGCCCCGGGGAGCCGGCGGCCACGATCAGCACGTCCGCCTGGCGGGTGAACTCGGCCAGCCTCCCCGCATCGGAGGCGTGCTCGTCGCAGCTCACGACGATGGCTCCCCGGTCCAAGGCGAGCCAGACGGCGGGCTTGCCGACGTTGTGGCTCCTGCCGACGATCACGACCGTCTTGCCCCTCAAGGCCGTGCTGGGATCGCGACCCGTCTGACGGAAGTAGTCGTCGAGCAGCCAGAAGCAGCTGGCCGGCGTGGAAGGGACGAACCGGGGGGTGCCGCGCGCCATCAGCCCGGCATTGGCGGGATGGACCGCCTCGACGTCCTTCAGCGGGTCGAGCGTCGGGTACAGCTCGACCTCGGAGAGCTCGGCCGGAAGGGGGCGGAGCACGAGGATCCCGCTGATCCTCGGGTCCGCGTTCAGCTTGCCGATGGTCGCAAGCGCTTCGGCGAGCTCCGCGTCGTGCGGCAGGCGCTCGGGCTGGAACCGGCACCCCACGTTCTCCGCCAGCCGGCGAAGCCGACGCTCGTAGGCGTGGGCGGCGTAATCCTCGCCCACCAGGACGCTCGCCAGACCGGGTTCGACCTTCGACGAGCGGACGGCGGCGAGCTCGCCGAGCAGCCGGGCACGAAGGTCCCTCGACACGGATGTTCCGTCGATGATCGTCGCTTCCATGACGTCAGCCTTCCGCGCGCCGCGATGACGGCTCGTCGCCGGGCGAGCGGGGAACCGTGACGTCCGAGCAGGTCGAGGAAACCGCCAGCCTTGCACGCCCGGTTGCCGGGTGCGCCCTGCACGAGCCCTCCGAGAGCTCCTCTTCCAATCCCTCCTCGGACACGCCGACGAGCTAGGACAGCCCGACGATCTGGCCGTCGGCGTCGAGATCGATGGAGAAGGCGGCGGGGTTGCTCCCGAGCCCTGGCATGGTGCGCATGTCCCCGCAGATCGGGTACACGAAGCCCGCCCCGACCGATGCGCGCACTTCCCGGACCGGCAGGGTCCATCCCGTCGGTGCACCCTTCAACGCGGGGTCGGACGAGATCGACAGGTGGGTCTTCGCGATGCACACCGGCAGGTTCCCGAACCCGGCGGCCTCGTAGCGGTCGAGGGCACGGGCCGCCGCCGGGGCGTACGACACGTCTGCGGCGCCGTACACCTTGGTCGCCACCGTGCGGATCTTGTCCCGGAGCGGCATGTCGTCGGGGTAGAGCATGTGAAACTGGGAGGGTTCGTCTGCCGCTTCGACGACCGCCTCGGCCAGCTCGGTGGCACCGGCGCCACCCTTGGCGAAGTGATGGCAGACGGCGCTCCTCGCCCCGCTCGACGCCGCGATCTCTGCGACGGCGTCCCACTCGGAGGGGTGGTCGGTCGGGAAGGCGTTGATGGCGACGACCGGGGTGACCCCGTGGATCTTGATGTTCTCGATCTGCTTCCGAAGGTTGGACCCGCCCGCGTGCACCTCGTCGGGGTTCTCGGCGAGGAGGGCCTCGGGGAGGGGTCTTCCTGCGACGACGCGGTGGTTGCCCGTGTGGGTCTTCAACGCCCGGACGGTCGCCACGACGACGGCGGCGTCGGGGATGAGGCCCGAGTACCGGCACTTGATGTTGAAAAAGCGCTCGGCCCCCATGTCCGCACCGAAGCCGGCCTCGGTGATGAGGAAGTCCCCGCTCCTTATGCCGATCTGGTCGGCCAGGATCGAGCTGTTGCCGTGGGCGATGTTGCCGAACGGACCGGCGTGGACCAGGACAGGGGTGTTCTCCAAGGTCTGGAGGAGGTTCGGCTTGAGGGCGTCGCGCATCAAGACCGCCATCGCGCCCGCCGCCTTCAGCTCCTCCGCGGTGACCGGGGCGCCCTCGCCCGTGTATCCGACGACGATGCGCCCGAGGCGGGACCGGAGGTCCGAGAGCGAGGTGGCGAGGGCGAAGATCGCCATCACCTCGGACGCCGCGGTGATGTCGAACCCGGTCTGGCGCGTGACGCCGTCTTCATGCGGGCCGAGGCCGATCACGATGTTGCGAAGGGAGCGGTCGTTCACGTCGAGGACGCGCCGCCAGGTGATGTCGTCCAGGGCGAGCCCGAGGGCATTGCCCTGGAACAGGTGGTTGTCGATGATCGCGGACAGGAGGTTGTGGGCCTCGGTGACGGCGTGGAAGTCGCCGGTGAGGTGGAGGTTCAGGATCTCCATCGGCACGACCTGGCTGTACCCCCCGCCTGCTGCCCCTCCTTTGATCCCGAAGGTCGGTCCCATCGACGGCTGGCGAATGGCGACCGTCGCTTGCCTCCCGATGTGGCGCATCGCCTGGCCCAGCCCCACGGTCGTGGTCGTCTTCCCCTCGCCGAGCGGCGTCGGGGTGATCGCCGACACCACCACGTACTTCGCCTTCGGGCGCTCCGAGAGCTCTTCGACCGCCTCGAGCTTGATCTTGGCGACCGCAGATCCATAGGGCTCCAAGAGGTGCTCACCGATCCCCATCGATGCTGCGATCTCGTTCAACGGCTTCAAGGAGGCGGCGCGTGCGATGCCCAGGTCGGATGGGAAGGCCATCGCGAAAGGGTAGCGCGCGGGTCGAACCGCAACGGGTGGCGCACGACGGCCGCCCTCCCGCGCCGGTGCCGCGACGAGGGGCAAACGTCGAGGTCGGGCGCGGCGCAGCAGGAGACCCGGCGGAGGTGGATGGCTATGCTCGGTCCGAACTTCGACCGCAGGAGACCCGAGCCGTGAGCTTTCTTGGCAATCGCGTCCTCCGTAAGGAGGACGCGAAGTTCCTCACCGTCGGCGGCTCGTACGTCGACGACCTCCACCTTCCGTCCGCGCTGTGGGTTGGCTTCCTCCACTCCCCCGTCGCGCACGCCCACGTCACCCGGCTCGACGTCTCCGCGGCCCGCTCCGCGGCCGGAGTGGTGGACGTGCTGACGGGCGCCGACCTCGGTCTCCCGCCGCTCCCTCCCGACCTCCCCATGATCAACCCGCAGATGACGCGCCCTCTTCTCTGCGAGGGGAAGGTCCGGTTCGTCGGTGACCTCGTCGCGGCAGTCGTGGCCGAGTCGCGCCCGGCGGCGGTCGACGCGCTCGAGCTGATCGAGGTCGACTACGACCCACTGCCAACCGTGGTCGACCCCGAGGAGTCGCTCGCGGGCACGACGTTGCTCTTCGAAGAGGCGGGGACGAACGTGGCCTTCGAAGCGTCGTTCGGGCACGACGAGTCGCTCTTCGGCGATTGCGAGGTCGTCGTGAGCCAGCGCATCGTCAACCAACGGCTGGCGCCCTGCCCGCTCGAGGTGCGCGCGGCGGCCGCTTGGGTCGAAGAGGACGGGCGGCTCACCGTCTTCGCCTCGAGCCAGGCTCCGTTCGGGCTGCGAGACGCGATCGCCCGCGAGCTCGGCCTCGAGACCGGGGCCGTGCACGTCGTGTCGCCCGACGTCGGCGGCGGCTTCGGCTCGAAGGCTCCCGCGTACCCCGAGGAGCTGCTCGTCGCGGCGCTCGCCTGGCGGCTGCGCCGTCCGGTGCGCTGGGTGGAGACGCGCTCGGAGAGCATGGTGAGCCTCGGCCACGGGCGGGCTCAAGTCCAGCAGGTGACGATCGGCGGGTCGCGCGCCGGGCGCGTCCAGGCATACCGGCTGGAGATCGTCCAGGACGCGGGGGCGTACCCCGCCATCGGCGCGTTCCTGCCGATGTTCACGCGCATGATGCTCACCGGCACCTACGACATCGCAAAGGTCGAGTGCAACTTCACCTCGGTCGTCACGAACACGACCCAGCTCGTGCCCTACCGCGGCGCGGGCAGGCCCGAGGCGACCGCTGCCGTCGAGCGGGCGATGGACCTGTTCGCAGCAGAGGTCGGGCTCGACCCCGCCGAGGTGCGCCGGGCCAACGTCGTGGCGGGGACCGATCGCTTCCCGTTCACCACCCCGACCGGCACGGAGTACGACATCGGCAACTACGACGCCGCGCTGGCGCGGTTGCTCGAGGTGTCCGGGTACGCAGAGCTCCGTGCCGAGCAGCGGGCGCGGCGCGAGGCGGGCGATCCCGTCCAGCTCGGATTGGGGCTCTCGGTCTACGTCGAGATCACCAACGGCCTCCCAGGGAGCGAGTTCTCCTCGGTGGAGATCCGCCCCGACGGGAAGGTCGTCGTCAAGACGGGAACCTCGCCCCATGGCCAGGGCCACGACACCGCGTGGTCGATGCTCGTGGCCGACGAGCTCGGGATCCCGCTGGAGGACGTCGAGTTCGTCCACTCCGACACCGACCTCGTGGCGCGAGGGGTCGGCACCTTCGGCTCGCGCTCGCTGCAGACGGGGGGCGTGGCAGCCAAGCAGGCGGCGGTGCAGGTGGTGGCCGCGGCCAAAGAGCTCGCCGCGGAGCTCCTCGAGGCCTCGCCGGACGACGTCGTCGTGGCCGAGGGCGGCGGCGGCCTTCACGTCGCGGGCTCGCCAGCCGCCGGGCGCAGCTGGGCCGAGCTCGCCGCCGCAGCGATGGAGAAGGGCGGCCCGCTCCTGGCCGAAGTGGACTTCAGCGCGCCAGGACCGACCTTCCCCTTCGGAGCGCACCTGGCTGTCGTCGAGGTGGAGCTCGAGACCGGACGCGTGGTGCTGCGCCGGCTGGTGGCGCTCGACGACGCCGGTCGCATCATCAACCCGCTCCTCGCCGAGGGGCAGATCCACGGCGGCCTCGCCCAAGGTGCGGCACAGGCGTTGATCGAGGAGTTCCGCTACGACGAGCTGGGCAACCCGCTCACCTCGAACCTGGCGGACTACCTGTTCATCAGCGCCACCGAGCTCCCGAGCTTCGAGACCGTGACGATGGAGACGCCGACGCCGCGCAACGAGCTCGGCGCGAAGGGGATCGGGGAGTCCGGCACCATCGGCTCGACCCCTGCGGTCCAGAACGCCGTCGTGGACGCCGTCTCGCACCTCGGCGTACGCCACATCGACATGCCTGCGACCCCCGAGAAGGTGTGGCGGGCGATCTCCGACGCGCAGCGGACGGCCTGAGCCGGTCGCCGAGGGCCTGCTCGCAGGAGCGGGGCCGCGTCAGGGAAAGACGATCACGTTCCTGCCGCGCACGCCTCCCGCCTCGAGGGCGCGGTGCGCCTCCCCCGCCTCCTCCGGCAGGAACGTCCTGGCGACCCGAAGCGTGAGCTTCCCCTCTCCCGCCAGCCTGCTGAGCTCGGCGAGCGCCTCGGAGTCCCTGGCGCGGTTCGCCACCAGCACGAGGTGCACGGCGATGCCGCGCTCGGTGTCGCCCTGGAACGGCCGGACGGCGGCGATGGCGCCTCCGTCGCGGACGGCTGGGAGGATCCTGCGATTCAGCAAGGCGGCGTCGACGAGGCCGTCGACGCCATCCGGGCAGACGTCGCGGATGGCGGACGCCACGTCGTCGCCCCTCGGCACCACGACGTCGGCGCCGAGCCGGGCGACGAGGTCCCGGTCCTCCTCCGAGGCGTCACCGATGACGCGCAGCCCTTCGAGCTTGGCCAGCTCCATCACGTAGCCCCCCACCGCACCGGCTGCGCCGGTGACCGCCAACGTCTCCGTGGGCCGCAGGGCGAGCAGGTCCAGCGCGATCCGGGCGGTGAGCCCGTTCATGGGCAAGGTGGCGCCTTCGGCGAAGCTCGCACCTGCGGGCAGCCGCGCGGCCGAGGCGGCCGGCACCACCACCTCCTCGGCTTGGGCTCCGCGACCTCGTGGTCCTGGGACCACGACCGCCACCACCTCGTCGCCGACCCTCCACCCCGCCCCAGGCCCGACGGCGTCCACGACGCCGGCGAGCTCCATCCCCGGGACCAGGGGCCGCTCAACCCCCTCGTACATCCCGCTCCGCAGGCCCGCGCGCAGCACCGTGTCGGTCGGGTTGACCGCCGCGGCAGCGACCCGCACCCGCACCTCGCCTTCACCCGGCTCGTCCACCGGGAGCTCGACGACCTCCAGGACCTCTGGGCCCCCGAACCGATTGATGCCCACCGCTCGCACGCACGCCTCCTCGTCGCTCCTCGTCGCTCCCGTCACTGCGTCGACGGCTCGCCGGCCGGCGATCGAGCGGGGAGGCTCAGCTGTAGACGATCAGGCCGCGGACGTTCTTCCCGTCACGCAGGTCCTGGTAGCCCTGGTTCACGTCTTCGAGCGTGTAGGTGCGCGTCACCAGCTCGTCCAGCTTGAGCTGGCCGTCACGGTAGAGCGAGAGCAGCTTCGGGATGTCGGCTCGCGGGTTGGCCGACCCAAAGAGCGCGCCGCGGAGCTCCTTCTGGAACAGGGTGAGCAGGTGGAGGTTGAGCTTCACGTCCATCTGCGAGATCGGCGCGATGGCCGTGACCACGGCGCGACCGTCCTTGGAGAGCAGGTCGAGCATCGGGGCGACCAGCTCACCCCCTGCCGTGCCGACGGTGAGGATCACCTTTTCCGCCATCTGCCCCCAGGTGAGCTGCTCGACGAGGACCTTCGCAGCCTCCATGTCCGCAGCTGCATGCGTGGCGCCGAACGCCATCGCCTGCTCCCTCTTGAAGGGGATCGGGTCGACCGCCACGATGTGCCTGGCCCCTGCGAGGCGTGCGCCCTGCACGGCGTTCACGCCCACACCACCGGTGCCGACGACCACCACCGTCTCGCCCGCGTGCACCTCCGCGGAGTACACGGCCGAGCCCCATCCGGTCGTCACCCCGCAGCCGACGAGCGCGGCGACCTCGAGCGGCACCGACTCGTCGACCTTCACGACGGAGGACTCGTGCACGACCGTGTACGGGCAGAAGGTGCCGAGGAGGCACATCGTCCCGATCCCGCGCCCCTTCGAGGTGAAACGGGGCACCCCGTCGGCGATCGGCAGCCCGGCGAGCAGGTGGGCACCGAGATCGCAGAGGTTCTGGCGCCCGGTCGAGCAGTAGTGGCAGCGTCCGCAGGCCGGGATGAAGCTGAGCACGACGTGGTCGCCCTCCGAGACGCTCGTCACACCGGGGCCGACGGCCTCCACCACTCCTGCCCCCTCGTGCCCGCCGATCACCGGGAGCGTGATGGGGATGTCGCCCGTCACGAGGTGCTCGTCGGAGTGACAGAGGCCGGAGGCGGCGAGCTTCACCCTGACTTCGCCGGCGACCGGCTCCGCGAGCTCGACCTCCTCGACGCTCCAGGGCTCTCCCACGTTCCAGAGCACGGCGGCTTGCGTCTTCACGGTCCTCTCCTGCTCGCGCGCGTGTGCGGACCGGGCACGCCAACGACCTGCCGTGGCGCGACGCCGCCCGCGGGACGGCCGCAACTTACCACCGGGCGCCGACGACAGGTCAGAAGGAACCGGCGGTCACGCGCTCTGCGGCGCCCGTTCGAGGACGATCACTCGCTCTGCGGCGCCCGTTCGAGGACGATCACGAGTCCCTCGTCGCCGTCGACGCGGACAAGGTCCCCGGTCCGGATCTTCTGGGTCGCCGTCCCGGTCCCGACGACTGCAGGCATGCCGTACTCCCGGGCCACGATCGCAGCGTGCGACATGATGCCGCCGATGTCGGAGACGGCAGCCTTGATCTTCCCGAACACCGGCCCCCAGCTCGGGGCGGTCACCGGACAGACGAGGATCTCGCCGGCCTGGATCTGGCCGACCTCGTTCACGCTCATCAGCACACGGGCCCGGCCCTCGACGACGCCGCCCGAGGCGGCGAAGCCCGCGACACGGTCGTCGGGCGTCTCTGAGGCCCGCGCCCACCCCCTGATGGTCTCGCCGGTGATCCCCCAGAGCATCTTGACGGCTGGGTCGTTGAGCGCTTCGGGCTCCGGCCCCAGCGCAGGCGGCGCGGGCCACCGCGCCAGCACCTCGAGCATCGCCTTGCGCTCGGCGACGAGCGGCTTCAGGTACGCCGCCCCCGTGGGCGGAGCACCGGCTGCCCAGGAGAGCATCACGTCGGCGAGCGCCTGGTCGACCTCGTAGTGCTGGAGGTGGAACACGTCCTCTGCGTCGTCGAGGACGCCGAAGCGGAGGAGGAGCTGTCCGAACTCGCGGATCTTGGCGAAGAACTGGGTCGTGAACCAGTGCTCGCAGTAGAACTTGTGGCCCTCGACGAAGGGGAAGACGAGCCTGCACAGCCCGAGCATCTGGTCGAAGGCACCCTTCTCCTGCTCGCTGCTGAGCAGCTCGCGGTAGCGCTGCGCCACCTGCTCACGCTCGACTTGGAGCTTTGCGAGCGGGCGGCCGAGGTCCTCACCGTTGCGCACCTGCCGGACGTAGCGGGCCAGGGCGGAGAAAGGCACCGCAGGGTTGTCCTTCCAGCTCCGGTGGTGGTGGTAGAAGCCGTCCCCGGTCGACACGTAGAACCAGGGGACCGAGGCCCGCTCGTACTCGGCGAGCCACTCCCTCCCGGCCTCTCCGGAGCGCTCGAGCGCCGCCAGCACTGCGGAGGGGGCGTCGCCCTCGGCGAAGGCGCCGTCCACCCCGAGGGAGACCGCGACCTTCGCCAGCTTCTTCAGCTGCTCGTCGGGCTGGTACATGATGACGTCGATGCCGGCGACCATCCGGGCGACCGCCTGCACGGGGATCTCGGGGAACGCCTTCTGGAGGAACTCGAAGAAGACGACGTACGCACCGAAGCCGAGCATGAGCAGCTCGGTGTGGTGGTTCCACATCTTGGAGAAGAGGTCGATGCAGCGGTGGTAGCGCTCGCGAACGAGATGGTTCGAGGCGTAGCCCCTCGAGCCCGTCACGACGGACGCGTCCTCGAACTCCCCGAGCTCGGGGACCTCGATCGCCTCGATCTCGTCGATGAGGCTCTTCACCCGGTCCTTCCACTCGTCGTAGAGCCTGTCCCAGTTCTCGTAGTAGAAGCCTGCACGCTCCTGGAAGAGGGTGAGCCGCCGGCTCACCTCCTCTGGATCGGAGACCGGGTTGGCCGTGATGTAGACCTTTCCGTTCACGATCCGGTGCTCGATGCCGAGAGTCGTCGGGAAGACGAAGATCCTGGCGGTGTTGGCCCCGATCGCCGTGTAGGGGATCTCGGCGGTGATGGCGTCGAACGCGGGCATCGGCTCGGGGAAGTGCATGGAGTTGTAGAACCAGAACCGCTGGTCGTCACCCGGCTGGAACCTCGTGAAGAAGGGGTACATGGAGCGCCAGTTCTCCGCGCCGGGGACGTCTTTCACATCCGAGGGAAGGGGGAACGGGCCTTCTCTCTCGCTCGCTGCCATCGCCGGCTCCTTTGTCTCGCTCGACTCGAGCTCTCCGCGTGACGTCTCCTCGCGCCCGCCGGTCTTGAAAGATCGCCGTCAGCCTTGCACACATCGACCGCCCGGAGTCAGGCTGGCACCGGGCGCGCCGGACGCGCTGGGCGGACCGGACGCACCGGGCGGACCGGACGGACCGGACGGACCGGACGCGCTGGGCGGACCGGTCGGACCGGGCGGAAAGACCGAGGAGGCGAGGAGGCTGCGTGCAGCATCATGAAGACCGCGCCGTCGTCCGGGACCTGGTCGAGGAGTGGGCGATCTGGCGCGACGCGATGGACTGGGACCGCTTCCGGCAGGTGTGGCACCAGCCGGGCCGCATGAACGCCACGTGGTTCCAGGGCTCTGCGGACGATTTCATCGCGGTGAGCCGGGAGGCCGCCGCCCGCGGCGTGAGCATCCTCCATTTCCTCGGAGGCGGCGCGGTCGACGTCGCAGGTGCGCACGCCCTCGCCCAGACGAAGATGACGATCTCCCAGCGCGCGTCCGTCGACGGGGTGGAGTGCGACGTGGTCTGCACCGGCCGGTTCTACGACTTCTTCGCCGTGCGGGACGGCCGGTGGGGCCTCGTGGAGCGTCAGCCCATCTACGAGAAGGACCGGATCGACCCGGTCGACTCGTCGGCGCGCCTCGAGCTCGACCGCGAGCTCCTCGACGCCTTCCCTCCGGGCTACCGGCACCTCGCCTATCTCCAGACCAGGATCGGCTACGCGGTGAAGCCGGACATGCCCGGCCTTACGGGCCCGGCAGTCGAGAGCCTCTACGAGCGGGGGGCGAGATGGCTCGCCGGTGACGAGTCCGCCGCGGACGGCTGAGATGCGCGCCGCGTTGCTCGCGAGCTACCACAGCCCGCTCGAGCTCACCGAGCTCCCCGAGCCCCAGACGGAGCGGGCCGGCGACGTGGTGGTCCGGGTCGGCGGCGCCGGCGTGTGCGCGACCGACCTCCACTCGATCGACGGGTGGATGGAAGAGGCCGGTGTGCGGCCTCCGCGCGTGCTCGGTCACGAGAACGCCGGGTGGGTCGAGGCGGTCGGCGACGGCGTCTCGTCCGTGCACGTGGGAGACCCGGTCGTCGTCTACCCCGCCTACAGCTGCGGGCTGTGCCTCCCCTGCCGCCGCGGCGACGACATGCGGTGCGTGCACGGGCAGTTCACCGGACTGTCCGCGGACGGCGGGTTCGCCGAGCTCCTGCTCACGACCGAGCGCTCCCTGGTCAAGCTCGCCCCCGGGATCGACCCTGCTGACGTGGCCCCCCACGCCGACGCCGGCATCACCGCCTACCACGCCGTGCGCAAGGTCTGTCACCTCGCACGCCCCGGCTCTCTCTCGGTGGTGATCGGGATCGGCGGGCTCGGCCACATCGGGCTCCAGCTCCTGCGAGAGCTGGGCTCCGGCACCGTCGTCGCGATCGACGCCGACGAGCGGTGCCGAAGGCTCGCCGTCGAGCTCGGAGCCGACCACGTCGCCGGAGCCGGGCAAGTCGTGGAGGCGGCACGCGACCTCACCGGCGGGCGGGGTGCCGACGTCGTCATCGACTTCGTCGGCTCGAGCTCGACGCACGCCGACTCGCTCGCCGCCCTGGCCCGGGGAGGCACGTACTCGGTCGTCGGCTACGGCGGGACGTTGAGCGCCCCTT
>JAKATJ010000100.1 GCA_021828005.1 Actinomycetes bacterium
TGCAGCCCGGCGCCCCGGCCGCGGGCGCGCGTGTCGCGGCGCTGCGGGTCGATCCGACCACAGTCGAGGACATCGCGTCCGCCCTCGTGCGCGCGTCGTGCGACGACCGGCTCCGCTCCTTGCTCGTGGCCCAGGGCAGGACGCTCGTCGAGCCGCTGACGTGGAAGGCGTCGGCCGAGGCCCACCTCGCATGGTGGGGGTCCCTCTCGTGAAGGTGTCGCTCGACGTCACCGCCGTCCCGTCGTCGCCGGCCGGTGCGGGACGCTACGCGGTCGAGCTTGCCGCAGCGCTCGCCAGCCGCGACGACCCGAGCCTCGTGCTGGTCGCGCGCCGCGACGACGCGCTGCGGTGGCGGCGCCTCGCCGGGACGCGGGCAGACGTCGTGGCGTCCTCGCCGTCACCGCGGCCGCTGCGCCTCGCATGGGAGCAGCTCGCCCTCCCTGCGCTCCTGCGCCGCATGCGCCCCGACGTCCATCACGGGCCGCACTACACGATGCCCGAACGCGCTCGCATGCCCGTCGTCGTCACGATCCACGACTGCACCTTCTTCGACCACCCCGAGTGGCACGAGCCGGCCAAGGTCCGCTTCTTCCGCCGGGCGATCCGCGTCGCGGCGATCCGCGCGTCTGCTCTTGTCTGCGTGAGCGAGACGACGGCGCGCGACCTCGCAGCGGTTTGCCACGTCACCGCTCCGGTGGTGATCGCGCCGCACGGCGTCGACCATCTTCACTTCTCCCCGGATCCCCTCGACCCGGGCGCCGACGACGCCGCACTGCGGCGGCTCGGGATCGACCCGGAGGGCCGGTTCGTCCTCTTCGTGGGCACGGTAGAGCCACGAAAGGACGTCGCGACGCTCGTCCGCGCGTTCACCGCGCTCGCCGACGCAGAGCGCGACGTGCGCCTCGTGCTCGCTGGGCGGCGCGGCTGGGGGACGCGGCCGGTGGACGAGGCCCTCGCGGCCACGCGCCATCGGGACCGGATCACCTGGACCGGCTACGTGCCCGACGACGCGGTCCCGGCGCTCCTGCGGAGGGCCTCGGTGGTCGCGTACCCCTCCCTCGCCGAGGGGTACGGCCTTCCTGCCCTCGAGGCGCTCGCGTGCGGGGCCCCCCTCGTCACGACGCGCGGCACCGCGATGGCCGAGCTCGCGGGCGAGGCCGCGACGCTCGTCACGCCTGGAGACCCAGAGGGTCTCGCGGACGCCCTCGCGGTGGTGCTCCGGGAAGCTGGCGGTCCCGAGGCGCACCGGCGCCGTGAGGCCGGGATCGCCCGTGCGGCGACCCGCACGTGGGAGGCGAGCGCCGCGCGCCACGTCGAGGCGTACCGCATCGCGGCGGGCGCGTAGGGTCGTCGATCGTGCGGGCGTTGGTCACCGGAGGCCTCGGATTCGTCGGACGCTGGCTGACCGCGCACCTCGGGGACGAAGGCGACGACGTCACGGCGGTCGACGCCGAGACGGACGTGACCGACGAGGAGGCGGTGGTGCGCGCGATGGAGGCGTCGCAGCCGGACGCCGTCTACCACCTCGCGGCGCGCGCCCACGTCGGCGAATCCTGGCGCGATCCGCTCGACGTGCTGCGCGTCAACGTGCTCGGCACCGCCGCGGTCCTCGCAGCCGCGCGGCGCGGCGCGCCGGAAGCGACGGTGCTCGTGGTGAGCTCGGCAGAGGTGTACGGCGCGCTCGCGCCCGAGGAGCTACCAGTCAGAGAGGGCGCCCGGCTGCGACCTTCGACGCCGTACGCTGCGTCGAAGGCCGCAGCGGAGCAGGTCGCCATCCAGGCCTGGCTCGGCTACGGGCAGCGCGCGGTGGTCGTGCGCCCGTTCAACCACGTCGGTCCTGGGCAGGCGCCGACCTTTGCGGTGCCGGCGCTCGCGCGCCGCGTGCTCGAGGCGCGCAGGGACGGGAGCCGTGAGCTGGTCGTGGGGACCGTCACGACGAGGCGCGACTTCACCGACGTGCGCGACGTCGTACGCGCCTACCGGCTCCTCGTGGACCGGGCAGAGCCCGGAGAGGTCTACAACGTCTGTTCGGGCAACGACGTGGCCATCGCCGACGTGGTTGCCCGGCTCATGGCTCTGACGGGCGTGGAGCTCCGCTTGGTCACGGATCCCGAGCTCGTTCGACCCGTCGACACCCCGGCGTTGCGGGGCGACCCGTCACGGCTCGTGGCGGCGACCGGTTGGGCTCCTTCGATCCCGCTCGACGAGACGCTGCGCGACGTCCTCTCGGACCTCGAGCGGGGGGAGCAGGGGCTCGGGCGGAAGGTCCCCGGGGGTCAGCCGCCCGGCGTGGCCAGGTGACGAAGCTGCACGCCGATCGCCTCGATCCCTCGTCGCGCCCGCTCGGCGAGCTCCCGGGCAGGCTCCGGCAGCTGCGCGCCGATCGGGCCGATCGGGCCGAACTGCTCGGACACGAACGCGAGCGTGCCCTCGATCCACTCGCCGAGCTGCTGGGAGCCGGCGGCGACCCCGGTGCGCAGCCGTTCGACACCCTCGTCGAGGCGTTCGTTGCGGGCGAGATCGTGGCGGAGCGCCTGGACCCGCTGGAGGCTGAGCACGCCCAGGCCGACGGCCGTGTACGCCGTGTCGCGCACGTGCCTGGCCAGCTCTGCCGCGATGTCGTTCGTCCTGTCGTCGTCGGGCATGGAGAGCTCCTTCCTCTGACTGCTCGTGATCGCGCTGAGCGCTCCGGCGCTTGATGCAATTGTATATCGTAGTGTTAACACTTGCAAGCAGAGGTGCGTGGTCGTCCTGGCCGGCGACCGGCCGGAGCACCCGACCCGGGCTGGCAGGGCGAGTAGCCTGCCTCTCCTGATGACGGAGGGGTCGGCGAGCGCCGCGCGCGCCCCAGCGGTGGTGGCCATATTGGTCACCACCGATCCAGGTCCCTGGTTCGAGGAGACCCTGCAGGCGCTGGCGGCGCAGGACTACGACAACCTCTCGGTGCTGGTGCTCGTCGCCGGCGGCTCTTCCGACCCCACGGAGATGGTGGCGCGCGGGCTTCCGGAAGCGTTCGTGCGCCGGCTGCCCGAGAGCGGGGGGTTCGCCGCTGCGGTCGACGAGGCGCTGTGGATGGTGGAAGGGGCGTCGTTCTTCCTCCTGTGCCACGACGACTGCGCTCCCTCGCCAGACGCCGTGCACCTCATGGTCGAAGAGTCGTTCCGCTCCAACGCCGGGATCGTGTGCCCGAAGATGGTCCACTGGGACGAGCCACGGGCGTTGCTCCATGTCGGCCAGGGGATCGACAAGACCGGTGCCGTCGTCGAGCGGGTGCAAGTCGGCGAGATGGACGCGGGCCAGCACGACGCGGTCCGAGACGTGTTCGTCGCGCCCGGCGGCTGCACGCTCGTGCGTGGTGACCTCTTCCGTGCGCTCGGCGGCTACGACGCCGCGATCGTCGCGATGGGGCAGGACCTCGACCTGTCGTGGCGAGCCCACGTCGCCGGTGCGCGCGTCGTCGTCGCGCCGTCCGCGACGGCGCGCCATCTCGGGCTCGTCGCAGCCGGCTGCCGGCCACCGCCGCCATCGGACGCCCCCTCACTCCAAGCGCTCCAGCGGCGCCACGAGCTTGCCGCCGTCCTCACCTGCTACTCGCGGACCCACCTTGTGCGGGTCGTGCCCCAGGCATTCCTCCTCGCGCTCGGAGAGGCCGTGGTGGCGAGGCTCGCCGGGGACCGGCGGCGGGCGCGTGCGGTCGTTCACGCATGGCGCTGGAACCTCGCCCGGTGGAGGGAGCTGCGCCGCCGGCGAGCAGCGTTGGCCGCCGTGCGCGTCGTCAGCGACGCCGAGGTCCGCAGCCTTCAGGTACGCGGGAGCGCGCGGCTGTCGACGTACGTCTCGCGGCTCACGCACCAGGGCCTCGAGGTCGCGCACGGCCTGCAACCGGGCCGCCCGCCCGACGTCCTGGCTCCCGAGCTGCCCGGGGCCGGGGCCGAGCCCGGCGGCTCGATCGGCCTCGGCTTCGACGACGACGCGGGCTTCGACACCCTCGACGATCTCGGGCACAGGGGCAGACGCACGCAGGGGACCGTGCCGGTGGGTGTCTTCGCGTCGCGCCGGTCCCGGGTCTTGGCGTACCTCGTCGCGGCCCTCGTCATCGTCGTGGGCTCCCGCTCGCTCATCGGATCGTCGGTGCCCCTCGTCGGGCAGTTCGCCCCGTTCCCTCCGTGGACGGACCTCTGGCACCAGCTCTTCTCGTCGTGGCAGCCCGCAGGCACCGGCTCGCACGCCCCGGCCAGCCCGGCGTACGGCTTCCTCGCGCTGGCGGGGACGCTGCTCTTCGGTCGGAGCGGCCTCCTCCAGCAAGTGGCTGTCTTCGCGTGCTTCCCACTGGGTGCGTGGGGAATGTCCCGACTGCTTGGGCCCTTCCGCTCCGCGCCTGGTCGCCTTGCCGCGACGCTCGCGTACCTCGCGCTGCCGCTTGCGGTCGACGCCCTCGGACGCGGCCGCTGGGACGGTCTCGTCGCGTACGCAGCGACCCCGTGGGTGGTCCTGCAGCTCGCGCGCGCAACCGGGCTCGAACCCTTCAGCCCCTCGACCGCGTCGCCCGTCGCGAACGTTGCCGCCGCCGCCGACCTCGAGACGACGGGGCCAACCGCAGCGAGCACGTGGCGTCGGCGCCTTGCTGGACGCCTCCTCGGGCTCGGCGCGCTCGAGGCGGTGGCGATGTCGTTCGCGCCGGCGATGGTGGTCGTCGTCCTCGTCGTCGGCCTCGGACTGGCGTGCGGATCGCTCGTCGCCGGCGGCGCCCGGCGGGGAGCGCGGGCCCTCGTGGTCGCCTCCGGGGGGACGTTGGTCGCCGCGGTGCTGTGCACGCCGTGGGTCGTGGGGACGCTGCTCGCCGGTCGCGGCGCGGTGTCGGTGCTCGGGCTCGCCGGCGACCCCGCGTCCGCCCCGGGCTGGGGGGGACTGTTGCGGATGGCGGTCGGTCCCGTCGGCGGCTCACCGCTCGCGTGGCTTCTCCCCGGGGCGGCTGCCTGCGCGCTCCTCCTTGCGCGCAACGAGCGCCTCGCGTGGGTGATCCGGCTGTGGGCGGTCGCTCTGCCCGCGTGGTTCCTCGCGCTCGTCGCGGCGAAGGGCTGGGCGGTGCCGTTCGCGCCGTCGGTGGACGTTCTCCTCGCTCCCGCCGCGGTGGCGGTGGCCGGCGCGGCGGGCCTCGGCGTCGCCGCCTTCGAGACCGACCTCGCGGGCTACGGGTTCGGCTGGCGCCAGGGTCTCGCAGTGCTCTCGGTCGCGGCCCTCGCGGTCGGGGTCTTGCCGACGGTGGTGGAGGCCACCGGCGGCAGGTGGGGGCTTCCCTCGTCCGGGTACCGGGGTGCGGTCGGCTTCCCCGCCTGGCGGAAGGGGTCGCCCGGCTATCGCGTGCTGTGGCTCGGCGACCCGCAGGCGCTTCCGTCCGGTAGCTGGGCGATCGGGCCCGGGCTGGCCTACGCCACGTCGACGGACGGGACTCCGACGCTGCTCGATCTCTGGTCTCCCGCGTCACCGGGGGGGGCCGACCGAATTGCGCCGGCGCTCCGGGTCGCGATGCGCGGCGAGACGGTGCAGCTCGGTCGTGCGCTCGCCGCTGCACGGATCCGCTACGTGGTCGCAGTGTCCGCGCTCGCGCCGCGCTCGCCGGGATCCCCTTCCACATCGACATACCCCTTGGCGCGCGGGCTCGTCGCCGCGCTCGCGCGGCAGTCGCAGCTACGCACAGTGCCGGTGAGCCCCAGCGGTCTCACGGTCTTCGAGAACACGGCCTTCACCGCTGACCCACGCGCGCCGTCGGTGACCTCGGCAGGTGGTGGCGGCATCGCCGGGGTGCTCGATCCCCTGGGTGCTGCACTGGAGCTGCTCGCGTGGGTGGTCGTGGCTGCCGCGTTCGTTGGCCGGCGACGGTGGCTCGACTGGTGGTGGGGACCCGTGGTGCGCGCCCGCAGGAGACGGCGAGCGCCGGACGATCGGCCCGCCGAGGGTGAGGTCCGGTCGGCGTCCGCAACGAGCGGGCGGCTCGACGCGCGGACGGGGTCGATCTCGGGGCCCGTCCGCGTACCCCTCGCGACCGCCGTGCGACAAGAGCAGCCCGGCCGAGACGACGGAGGGACCGGGTGACGGTCACTGCCGCCCGCCGGAGGGACGGCGGACGCGGCAGGTTCGCTGCGCTCGCGATCCTCGCGGTCGCGGTCGCCCTGGGCGGGTTCCTCGGCACGGTCGCGGCGCGAAATCCCCCAACGACCCTGCTGCAGCCGGCGGCGCTCGCGGCGGAGGCGGCACCTGCGGGCTCGGCGTCGTCGAGCTGGTACTGCCCGGCCGCTCCCGGTCCCGCCGCGCGCGCCGGCAAGACGGAGCTCCTCCTCGTCAACGCCGCAGCACGGGCGGTCCGGGTGGACGCGGTGATCGTGGACGCACAGGGGTCCCAACGCCAGCACGCACTCGAGCTGGGGCCGCACGCGGAGGCGCTGCTCGTGCCCGCACAGGTGATCGACGGCGTGTGGCTCGCGGTCCGCATCCTGGTGGCGGGCGGCGCAGTCAGCGCGACGGAGCTCGTCGACGGCCGCACCGGGCGCTCCGTCACCCCGTGCGCGTCCGAGGTCGCTTCCCGCTGGTACTTCGCGTCCGGCTCGACCCGTGAGGGGAGCACGCTGCGTGTCACCCTCTTCAACCCGACGCCGAACCTCGCGGTCGTCGACCTCTCGTTCGTAACCGCCTCCGGCTCGACAACCCCGGCGCCGTTCCAAGGGGTCGTCGTCGTGCCATGGGACCTGCGCGTGCTGACAGTCGGCGCCTACGTACAGAACCAGGCTTCGATCGCGACGGCCGTCACCGCGCGATCGGGAGCGGTCGTCGCAGGCGAGCTCCAGCTCTACGGTCCTGACGGGGCGGGAGGCGTCGCGTTCGAGCTCGGGGCACCAGCGACGTCCACCCTCTCGGACCTGCCCGCCGTCGAGGACGCGACGGGCGGGTCGTCGGAGCTCGCCGTCTTCAATCCTTCGCCGCGCAGCGAGCGTGTCGTTGTCGCGGTACGGCTTCCGAGCGGGCCCGTCCACCCCTTCACGCAGGTGCTCGGCCCGAAGAGCGTCTGGACGTTGTCCACGAGCGAGCAGATCCGGATCGCCGTGGAGGAGCGCTACACGGTGCAGGTGCGCGCCTTCGGCCCAGGCGTCGTGGTCGCGCGGGTCGGTGCGGGCACGCCTCACGGCCCTGCGCCGTGGTGGGCGCAGGACGTGACCGTCACCGGCCTCCAGGCGAGCGCCTCCCGCAGCTGGGTGGTCGCGGCACCCCCCGCCGTCCCACGGGCAGCCGCGACCGCGTCGGCCGCGGCCCACCCGAGCCCGGCTTCGTGGAGGCTCGCGCTCGAGAACCCCGGCCGCGGTCCGCTGCGGGTCGAGGTGACCTCGTGGGCGGGTGCACGCCGCCGTGCCCAGGTCGTGCAGGTGCCGGC
>JAKATJ010000101.1 GCA_021828005.1 Actinomycetes bacterium
CCTCTCCAATGTCATCGTGGGAAACCTCACCTGCTCGGGCGACAGCAACGTCTGGGACAGCACCGAGGCGACGTTCGGGCAGAAGAGCCCATACCCGCGCATCGCCAAGCCCAACGCCGTCCTCGGGACCCGAAGAGGCCAGTGCGTGCTCGCCAGCCCGGCCAGCCTCGGGGGCCAGCCGGGACCGGGCGCGTTCTGAGCGTGCCCATCGGCGCTCCCGCGTCAGGGAACGAGCGTCAGCGACCCGGCATGACGCGGGCGAACGGCGCCGAAGCGGCGACGATCGAGCGTCGCGACCACCTCTGCGCCGTGACGCTCGGCGAGGATGACGACCGACGCGTCCACCATTCCGAGCGGCAGGTGCGAGGAGCGCTCCACCAGCTCGGCGACGCGCCACCACTCTGAAGCGAGCACCGGTTCGGCGACGAGCTCGCCATCGGCGATCGAGCGGCCGAACGCCACCTCGGCGTACGTCCCGGCCCGATCGGCGAGCAGGTAGGCGACCTCGGTGACAACGAGCTCCGGCACGAGGATCGGGCGCGGCGCGGAGGAGAGAGGCTCGACGCAGCTCCGGTGGTCCCGGTCGTTGCGCGCCGCAGCGGTGTGCAGCTGGCCGGGGTCCACGATCAGCACGATCGGTCCACGATCAGCACGATCGCGGGCTGGGCTCGCCGTCGCAGGGCCGCGGGATCTCGCGATGGCGGGCGATCTCCTCGCCGACGTGGTCGCCCACCCGCTGCGAGACGTCGGGCGGGGTGCCCTCGCCTACGGCGAAGAAACCGAGCCACCCGCCGTCCGGGGGGAGCGGGAGGTACTGCTCGATCGCCTGCGTGGCAACGTCGGCGATCGAGAGGCCCCGCCGCCTCGCCTCGACCCTCGGGGTCCCGGCTGCGCACCGGTCGGAGCGCCCGCGCAGGTCCAACCCGAGCTCGCAGCGCCGGCAGCGGATCCACAGGTTGTTCCCATTGCACTGCACAGGGGGCGGACGCGATGGTGGGCTCATGGCCGATCTCGCCGCGTCGACGGTCCCGGACGGCGCTCCGGCGGCGTGGCTCACGTCGTACGCGCACCTCGTCGAGCGGCTCTCGGCAGGCGAGGTGGTCGACGAGGCGGCGTCGCGCCTGGTCGACGCCGCAGCCGAGGTCTGGGCGCGCCCGAGCTTCGACACCTTCGTCTCCATCGGGCACCTGCGCTTCGAACCGTTCGACTACCAGCTCCAGACCGCCGAGACCGTGCTCCGCCGGATGCGCGGCCGGGCGATCCTCGCCGACGAGGTAGGGCTGGGCAAGACGATCGAGGCAGGGCTGGTGCTGAGCGAGCTGCGCCTCCGGGGGCTCGCCCGCAGCGTGCTCGTCGTGTGCCCGCCGGGCCTCGTCGCCCAGTGGCGCGAAGAGCTCGAGCGCAAGTTCGGGCTCGCCACGTACCTGGTCGGCAGCGACCGGCCCGGCTCCCCCGCCATCGACTCCAACCCTGCCGTCGCCGCCTCCATCCCTCCCGTCTCGATCGTCTCCCTCGCCCTGGCGAGGCGGTCCCCGACCCGGGACCGCCTCGTCGGGCACCACTGGGACCTCGTGGTCGTGGACGAGGCACACCGGGTGAAGAGCTCCTCGACCGCCTCCTCGCGGCTGGTGCGCGACCTGCGGAGCCGCCACCTGCTGCTCCTCACGGCGACGCCGGTGGAGAACCGCCTCTCGGACCTGTTCAACCTCGCGAGCCTCGTCGCCCCGGGCGTGCTCGGCACGGCCAAGCAGTTCAGAGCTCGGCACGGCGCCGATACGACGGCGGCGCCCCGGGACCTCACCGCGTTGCGGGCCCGGGTCGGAGAGGTGATGATCCGCCACCGCCGCAGCCAGGTCGCGCTCATGCTGCCGCGACGGCTGGCAGAGACCATCGCGGTCGCCCCGGCGGGCCCCGAGGCGGCGCTCTACGCGACCGTGGCCGAGCGCGTGCGGGCCGAAGGACGGGACGCACCTCCGGCGAGGGCCATGGCGCTGCGTTCGGCGCTTCGCCTTGCCGGCTCGAGCCCCGCCGCCGTCTTCGGCGTCGCCGGGAAGCTCGGGTGGCACGACCTCACGGAGCAGCTCCCGGCCCTGCTCTCGGACTCGCGCCTGCCGGCGAAGTCCGAAGCACTGCTTCGCGTGCTCTCCCGCCTCGGTGCTGGCGGACCGGGGTCCCGAGCCGGGCCGGGGTCGGCGGCGTCGGCGGGGGGCGCCGCGGTCCCCTCGGCAGCCACCGCGGAGAAGGTGCTCGTGTTCGTCGCCTTCCGGCGCACCCAGGAGCACCTCGCCGGCGTCCTCGCCGGTGCCGGCGTTCCCCATGCCCTCTACCACGGCACCCTCACGAGGCGCGAGAAGGAAGCGGCGATCGAGGCGTTCCGCACCGACGTCCCGGTGCTCGTGTCGACCGAGGCGGGCGGCGAGGGACGGAACCTGCAGTTCTGCCACCAGATGGTCAACTTCGACCTCCCGTGGAACCCGATGGAGATCGAGCAGCGCCTCGGACGGCTCCACCGGATCGGCCAAGAGCACGACGTGACGGTCGTCAACCTCGTCGCGAAGGAGACCGTCGAAGAGCGCGTGCTGTCCGTGCTCGAGACGAAGATCAATCTCTTCGAGCTCGTCGTCGGGGAGCTCGACATGATCCTCGGCCGGATCGAGGACGACTACGACCTCGAGCGCGTCGTCTTCGACGCGCACGTGCAGAGCCGGGACATGGACGAGCTCGGCGCGCGCCTCGAGGAAGTGGGCGACCGCCTCGTCGCGGCGCGTGTCGAGCACCGCCGCAGCCGCGAGCGCAACGACGCGCTCGTCGCCGCCGAGGAGGTCGCGCGGCGCGCGGAGAGCCGGGCGTGAACGCCGACCCGGCGCTGCGGTTCCTCGTCGAGCTGGTCGAGCGCGAGGGAGGAGCGGCAGAAGACCGCGGTGAGAGCGTCCTCTTGCTCGTGGACGCCAATCTCCGCGATCACCTGGGCATCCCCGAGGAGCTCACCGTCACCGACGATCCCGAGGTGGCCGCCGAGGAGGGGGGCCTTCTCGCCGTCCCTGGCCAGCCGGTCGTCTCCGACGCGGCGGAGATGGTGCTGCGGCGCGGCGACGCCGGCTGGTGCCGGCTCGACCGGCCCGCTGCTCCCCCGCCGACACGCGATCGGCTCCAGGAGGCGGCACGCGAGCAGTTCGACGTCGACCACGGCCGCATCGACGTCGACGGCCAGCCCACGTCTTGCTGGATCCCCGTCCTCCATGCGGCCGCGCTCTTGGAGGTCAGCGTCTCGGTCGAGGAGCGCTACGAGGAGCGCGCCGAGGTCTTCGTGGACGCGCGCGACGGGACGACGCTGCCGCCACGGGTGACGGCGGCGCTCGCCGGGCTCACGTACCAGCCCGGACGGGGGTCGGGGTACGTCCGCGCCCAGCCCGACCTGCGGCGGGCTGTCGACGCGGCCCACGCGTCGCTCGACGCCCGCGCCGCCGAGCGACAGGCCGCGCTCGTGCGCGACGCCCGATCGGCGCTCGAGCGAGAGCGAGAGCGGGTCGACGCCTATTACCAGGCGACGCTCGCGTCGATCGACGCCCGGCGCGAAGGCGCCGCGATCGACCGTGCCCGGCTCTACGACGCGCAGGGAGAAGCGACGCGGGCCGAATGGGCGAGACGTCGAGAGGAGACCGAGGGGAAGTTCGCCGGCAGCCGCGAGGTGCTCCCCTTCCGCCTCCACCTCGTCGACGTCCCCGCGCTCCACGTCCCCGCGACCATCCGGCGCGGTGCGCGCACCTTCGGCCTCCGCCTGGACTGGCTGCTCCCCTTCTCCTGCTTCCTCGGATGCCGGTGCCCGCACTGCGGCGCCGACGAGCCGCTCGTCGCAGGCCGGGACCGGCTGGGCTGCCGGGCGTGCCTGCCGAGGATGGTCGCTTCGCCCCCCGCCCCCCCGGCGACGACTCGGCAAGCGGGCACCGCGGACGCGGCCTCCCCTGAGCGCAACGGCAGGCCCGGCATCCCGACGCGACGAGCCGACCAGCCGCACGCCGATTCCGACCAGCCGCACGCCGATTCCGACCAGTCGCACGCCGATGCCGACCGGCCGCACGCCGTTGCCGACCGGTCGTCGGGGCGCACGCAGCGCGACAAGCGGATCGACAAGGTCTGGCGCGACGTCGCCAGGGACTTCTGGCGAGCGGTGGGCAGCTTGGAGCGCTACGGCTCGGTCACGCCGCGTTCCCCGCTCGACGCGCTGTACCGCTGCTACGGCCCAGCGGGGCCCCTGCACGCGGTGGGCCTCGCGCCCGACGCCTTCCTCAGGGGCATGCACGCCGTCCTCCTCGGGGGCGACGAGGACGGCACAGACGTGCTCTCGACGGCTGGGACGGTCCACACGAGCGATGGCTTCGCACGGTTCGCGTTGCGCTGGCGCCTCGTCGGCAGGGACCCGTCGGTGATCGAGGTCCTCCCCCTCAGGCCGCCGGCGGGAGGGCGGTCCCTTCCCACGGTGCACCGCAACCGGAACCTGCTCGGCGGCGTCCCCGGTCAAGAGACGCTGCGCCCTCGGGGCCTCGGCCCGGTCGAGACGCTCGTCTGGCAGCACGCGATCGGCGACGGCCTGCCCCTCGTCGTCCGCAGCCTCGCGCTGTACTGGCGGGCGCAGGGTCAGCGCCGCCTGGCGCCGGTCCGGCCGGGTGCGCTCGCCGCCGCGGTCGTCGCGACGGCCCGCCGGCACTCCGAGCTGCGAGGCGGCGCCGACTGGGCCGCGCGGCGTCACGGCGTCCCCGTCGCAGAGGTCCGCGACGCGTGCGACGTCCTCGCCAGCGTGCTCGGTGCGGCCGCCGAGCACCTGTGGTGAGCCCGGGCCGGCACCCGAGGGTTCCCGCCTCTACGACCACCGCGGCGGCCAGCCGGCCCCAGGTCAGCGCCACCTCCGTGACGACGGGCAGACCTCCACGTCGAAGACATGACCGCCGCACCCGCGCCGAGCCCGAGGGCGAAGCGGTCGATGCCCGAGCGAGACCACCATTGCCAGAATTGCAGTATGAAATCTTCACTGCAATGCGCGGGAATCGTAATGGCCGTCGATGATTCTGTAACCTAAATAGGACAACTGACCAGGCAATACGGCAGGCATTTCCTACCTCAGGTACGACCTTGTGGAAAATGTCACTGCAAATTGAGTTGCCCCGAGCGCCTGTTTGGGTAAGAATCTTGGGCATTGTGTCTGACCTTGGGGGGGGTTCGCGCCTGCCGGAGCGCCGCGCGAAGCCGCTCCAGCTCCTCCGTCTGGTGTTCGTCGCGGGGCTTCTTGCCGCCACGTCGACCGCGGCGGCGGGAACGACCGCCGGGGCGACAAGCCCCGTGTCGAGCGAGCAGGCGAAGGCCGCGCAGATCGAGGCCGAGATCCAGCAGGCGGGCCGGCAGATCGACGGGCTCGACCAGCGCTACCAGGCTGCTCTGGAAGCGAAGGCGGCGATCGACACGCGAATCGGCGCGACGCAGGCGCAGATCGGCCGGACGCTCGCCACGATCGCAAGGGACAAGGTGGTGCTCCAGAAGGCGGCGATCGAGGCGTACGTCTCAGGCAACACCTCCGCCGCCGCAGACGCGCTCTTCTCCACCAGCCAGACAGCGGCCATGGACTCCTCGGTCTACAGCCAGGTCGTCACCGGCGACCTGGACACCTCGATGGCGCACCTCCACACTGCCGCGGCGCAGCTGGACGCGCAGCGCCAGACCCTGAAGCACGAGGACGCGAGTGCGGCCCGTGCCGTCGCGACAGCGCGTGCGGCGTACGGGCAGGCCCAGACGCTCGAGGCACAGCAGCAGAGCGCGCTCGTCCAGGTGAAGGGGAAGATCGCGTCCCTCATCTCCCAGCAGCGTGCAGCGGCGGCGGCGGCGCAGGAAGCCGCGGCACGAGCGACGATCCAGGCGGCCAAGGAGGCGGCGATCACGGCCGCGCCGGCGATCACGGCCGCGCCGGCGATCACGGCCGCGCCGGCGATCACGGCCGCGCCGGCGGCCGCGCCGGCACCCGCCCCTGCTCCTGCCGCGAGCGACGCGGGCGCCATCGCCGTTCGGGCGGCCGAGACCCAGCTCGGGGTGCCCTACGTCTGGGGCGCCGAGAGCCCCGGCGCGGGGTTCGACTGCTCGGGCCTCACGGCGTGGGCGTGGGCCCAGGCGGGCGTTTCCCTCCCCCACTACTCAGGCGCGCAGATGGCCGACAGCGCGCCGATTCCGATCTCCGATCTCCAGCCCGGCGACCTTCTCTTCTACGGACCGGGCGGCAGCACCCACGTCGCGATGTACGTCGGCGGCGGCATGATGATCGAGGCGACGCTCCCCGGGACAGTCGTGCGGATCGACCCGGTCCGGTTCGGCACAACATTCGCAGGGGCGGGGCAGCCCTGAGCCGAGGGTCCCCCCGGGAGGCAGTGGGTGCGGCGCGCGTCCGTCGCCTTCGCCCGCCGGGCGATACTTGACCGGTGAAGCCCGTCCCGGTCGACTTCCACCTCGGCCCGCTCGTCGTCCACACCTACGGGATCGGGCTCGCCGTCACCTTCTGGTTCGCATTCCGCTATTTCGAGCGACGCCTCCGGGCACGCGGCTATCGCACCGACTGGGTCGTGGGGTTCTTCGTCTGGGAGATCGTCTCCGCCGTCGTAGGCGCTCGCGTGATGCATGTGCTCGCCAACCTCTCCTACTACCGTGCCGACCCCGCTCAGGTGCTCGCGGTGTGGCACGGGGGGCTCTCGTCGTGGGGCGGCCTCCTGCTCGCCGTGCCGACGGGCTGGCTGGTCATCCGGCGCCGTTGCCCGGAGCTGCGCCTGGGCGCCGCCATGGACGTCGTCGCGCCCGTTCTGGCCGCCGCCTGGGCCATGGGGCGACTGCTCGGACCACAGCTCATGTACGCGGGGGGCGGCCACCTCACGCACCAGTGGTTCGGGATGTACTACACGGGACAGTCCGGAAGGCGCCTCCCGGTCCCGATCTTCCAGGCGGTGGAGGACTTCACGATCTTCTGCGTCCTCATCGTCGTCGAGCGCCGGGTCGAGCGGCTCCGCTCGACCCGGGCGGCGGCGGCCGCCGTCGTCCCACCGGCTGGCGTGGTCGTCGGCAGCGGCATGGTGCTGTGGGGAATCGAGCGGGTGGTCGACGAGTGGCTGTGGCTCGCCTACCCCGGACAGCTCGGCGACGTGCTCGTGGAAGCCGCCGGCATCGCGCTGGCGGTCGCCGGGGTCGTCGTGCTGGTCGTCGCACGACACAGGTGGCAGTCCTGGCTCGCAGCCGAGCCGGCACTCCCGACGACGCGGCCCGAGGCCGCCAGCACGTCGGGCGCGCCGCCGGGGCTCGAGACGGGCGCGCCGCCGGGGCTCGAG
>JAKATJ010000102.1 GCA_021828005.1 Actinomycetes bacterium
AGGAGCAGGGTCGCCGCCACCACCGACGCCCCGCCCAGCGCGGCGAGCCACCACCGGCGTCGCCATCGCCTCAGGTGCGACCCCAGCAGCCACGGCTGCGGGGACTGCTGCGGGGACGGCTGCGGGGACGGCTGCGGGGACTGCTGCGGTGACTGGAGGGTGCCGCCTGGCTGGCCCGTCCGACCGCTCGTGCTTTGGCGCGGGGACAAATCGGCGTCGGGGGACGCCGCAGCCTCGGCGTCGGGAGACGCCGCAGCCTCGGCGTCGGGAGACGCCGCAGTGGAGCCCCGGGGCAAGACGGCGCGCGCGTCCAGGGCCGTGTCGACCTCGGCGAGCCGCCGCTCGTCCCTCGCGCGGAGGAGCGCGTAGTCCTCGTCGGTGAGGTCGCCCGCGAGATGCTCGAGGGCCGCGTCGTCGAGAGAGCGCCGGAGGAGGTCCCGCTCGTCGCGCAGCCGCCACTCCTCGTCGCCGGTACGGGCCCGTGCGGCCCGGTCCACGCTTCGGGTCATACCCCGACCTCGGGGACCCCGGCGGCCTCCGGGCCCTCGGCACGCAGCCTCCGCCAGGAGCGAGACCGCCGCCAGAAGAACGCCCCGAGCGCTGCCAGCGCCAAGATGCCCGCCACCAGCGGGACGAGCCAGACCAGCGACGAGAGTCCCGAGTCGGGGGGCGACAGCAGGATGCTCGGTCCGTACTGGGCCACCAGGCGTTGCTCGATCGCCCGATCGCTCTCCCCTGCGGCCGCGAGACTGGCCACCTCGCGGCGCACCGCGATCGCGCTCGACGCGCTGGACTGCGCGACCGAGATGTCCTCGCAGCTCGGGCAGCGGATCTGCGTGTCGAGCGCAGCGGCGCGCTGTGCCGCGCTCGGCGCTGCAGACGACGTGACGCCGCTCCCGATCACGAGCGCCACCGTGAGCACGACGAGCGCGAGCACGAAGCTCGCACGCGCGCCATGGCGCCCGCGGGGGCCCCGGTCGTCACCCACCGGCGCTGCCCGTGCCGCCACTCACCAGCTCTCCACGTCGTGCCGCGGTGAGCAGCTGGTCCAGCTGCTCGACGGTCACCGGCCCGATCCACGTGCCCACCACCGAGCCCGTCGGGTTGACGAGGAAGGTCATGGGAGGCGAGCCGACGCCGTAGCGGTTGGCGATCGCGCCGCCGCTGTCGGGGACGACCGGCCACCGGATCCCCCAGTCGGAGACGAACCGGTGCGCGTCGCTCAGCGTGTCGTTGAAGACGACGCTCACCATCCTCGCGCCGTGACTGCCGTCGCGCGATTGACGGAAGGCGAAGTCTTGGAGCGCCGGCTCCTCTTCCACGCACGACGAGCACCAGCTCGCGAAGAAGTTCACATAGACGTAGTGGCCCCGCTCGCTCGTCAGCGAGAACCTCCGGCCCGAGAGCGTCGTGCCGCCGAGCGCCGGCGCCGGATGCCCCACGAGGGGGCTCTCCACCTGGGTCGCCTGCTGCGGCGGGCGGGTCGCCGCCACGATCGCGACCACGACGAGAACGAGCGCGACGCCGCCCGCAGCCCACCGGGCGACGTGCCGGCGCGAACGACGCGCCGCGGGGGCGGGCGGCCCGTCCGGACGCAGCGGTGCGAAGGTGCTCACCGGGTCTGGCTCCCGGCGCCGACCCGCTCGGGCTCCGGCGACCCCCCGGCGACGCGCGGCGCGAGCGCGGAGACCGGGTCGGTCGAGCGCCTGCGATTGCCCGGCACCATCGCGAGCAGCCCGCCGAGCCCGATGAGCATGCCCCCGCCCCACATCCACGCCATGAGCGGCTCCACGATCACGCCGATCGCGATCGCTGTCTTCGGCAGTGTGCTCACCACGTTGCCGCCGGTCGACGGCCCTGTCCGGCCTGTGGCCTCCCAGGTGAGGTAGACGTCGCCGAAGAGCCCCGAGTCGATCGCGGGCGTCCCGACCGCTTCCGAGTTCGGCCCGCCGTACTGGCTCACGGCGGGCGCGAACGGCCCTCCGCCGTCGACGCGCACCAGCGCCTCGGTGGCGAGCCGCTGCGGCGTGGCCACTGTGCGCAGCCCCTCGAACACGAACGTGTGGCCGGCGAAACGGACGAGCTTCCCCGGCCGCAGCACCAGCTCGGCCTGCGACCGGAAGGAGGTCGCCGCGACGAGACCGACCGCCAGCACCACGACGCCGAGGTGGACGATCATTCCCCCGTTCGTGCGTCCGACGAGTCCGCGCCACGCACCCGCACCTCGGCGCGTGCTCGCGCGCACGGCGAGAGCGAGCGAGCGCAACGCGGTGGTCGCCGCGAAGGCGGCAAGACCGAAGCCGAGGAGCGGCTCGATCCCGCGTACCCCTCCTGCGACGCACCCGACCACGGTGAGGACCCCGGCCCACGTCGGGATGGCGAGGCGTCTCCACAGGACCCTGGTGTCGACCCTCCGCCACGAGAGCGCGGGCGCGATCGCCATCAGGAGCAGCAGCGCGAGCCCTGCAGGGACGGCGACGGTGTCGAAGTACGGCGCGCCCACGGTCACGGCCTGGTTCTTGATCGCCTGATAGAGGATGGGGAACAAGGTGCCGAGCAGGACGACGAAGGCGAAACCGACGAGAACGAAGTTGTTCAACAAGAACGCGCCCTCGCGCCCGAGCGGCGCGTCGACGCCGACCGGCGAGCGGAGCCGGTCGCCGCGCCACGCGATCAGCCCGAACCCGGCCACCGCCACGAGCGCGAACAGGGCGATCAGCTCCGGTCCGATGTCGGACTCGCTGAAGTTGTGCACGGACTCGACCACGCCTGAACGGGTGAGGAACGTGCCGAGGACCGTGAGCGAGAAGGTCGCGATCGACAGCGACAGGTTCCAGACGCGGAAGAGCCCCCTCCGCTCCTGGACGAGGACCGAGTGCAGGTAGGCCGTGCCGCAGAGCCATGGCATCAGCGCCGCGTTCTCGACCGGGTCCCAGCCCCAGAAGCCGCCCCATCCCAGCACTTGGTAGGACCACCATGCGCCGAGCACGATCCCCACGGTGAGGGCGGTCCACGAGACCAGCGTCCAACGGCGGACCTCCGCCTGCCACAACTCACCAACCCGCCCCGTCGCGAGCATCCCGACCGCGAAGGCGAAGGGCACCGAGAAGCCGACGAACCCGATGTAGAGCAACGGGGGGTGGACGGCGACGAGCGGGTTGTCCTGCAGCAGGGCGTTCGGCCCCAAGCCCTTGAGAGCTGCGGCGCTCGTGCGAAATGGGTTGGCGGGCCCGGTCATGAGCCCGAAGAAGAACGCCGACACCGCGTACATGACGAGCGTCGCCCAGCGCACCACGTCGTCCTCGGCGCGCGTGCGATACCGCCACACGACGAGCGCCGAGAACGTTGCGAGGACGAAGGCCCACAAGAGGAGCGAGCCTGTGAGCGCGGACCACAGCCCGGTGATCGAGTAGATGAGCGGCGTCGCCTTCGCGTTGTTGTCGGCCACGTAGAGCAGGTGGAAGTCGTGGGTGACGAGCGCGACCTCCATCGCGGCGACGGCGACTCCAGCCCCGAGCAGCAGGACCGCCGCGAACCACCTGCCGTCCAGCATGCCGCCGGCACCTGGGTCGAGGGGCGTGCCGCTGGGCGCTGGCGCGAGGGCCATGCTCCCGGCGCCGCCGGCAGCGCACCTGTCGCCGCCGGCAGCGCACCTGTCGCCGCCGGCAGCCACGGCCGCGCCCGCCCGGCCGGTCGCGCGGCTGATCGCCCCGCGCACCAGCCCGGCCGCGCACACCACGACGCCGGCGAGCGCGCCTACGAACGCGAGCCAGACGCCTGCTGCGCCAAAGACGGCGGGCAGCATCAGGGGGCGATCTTGCCGTTCGGACCCCGGACTCGTGTGGGGTGCGCCGCAATGTATGTCGCCGAGTGCTTGACCATGATCTGGCTCGACACGAAGAGGTCGGAACCCACCGAAGCGAAGTGGCCCACGACGACGACGGGGATGTCCGGCTGGAAGAGCTCGGGTGGAGATCCGCTGTTGTGCACGGCGATCATCCGGCCGCCGCCCGACACCTCGAAGTCCGCGCCGGCCGCGGTGCGCCGCACGCTCCCGCGGACGACGACGCCTTCCAGCCGGAAGACCGTCGTCCCGATCCGGGTCTTGTGCGCGAGCGCCTGGGACACCGTGTCGAAGTAGTCGAGTGAGCTCCCGAGGCCTTCGACGAGCAGGTAGACGATCGCCCCGGCCAGCAGCGCGAAGACGAGGAGCAGCCGGAGACGCCGGCGGCGCGGCGTCGCACGCGCGGCCCGAGCCGGTGCCGCTTTGTCGGGCGCCGTCGCGAGGGTCACCGACGGGGAGCGCGGGAGGGATCGTCGTCCCCCCGGACGGTGCCGTGCCCCTCCGTGACCCGTGACGCGCCCCCCCGGCTGGCCGCCTCCGCGGCGAGCCCCCGCGAGACGGCCCGCTCGAGCCGGCGGCGTCGCGCGATCAGTGAGAGCGCGTACAGCGCGAGCACGGCGAGCGCGATCGCGTACCCGGCGTCGACGTACCTCACCGCCGTCCTCCCAGAGACTCAGGGACGAGACCGACGGCGGCTCCTTGCCCGGTCGAGGCCGCAGGCGCCGCGTCAGGAAGGGCAAGTGAGACCGCCGCGTCGGCGACCGTCGCGCCCTCCGCCCAGCGCTCCGAGAGCGAGACCTCGAGCTCCTCGTCGCCGATCCGGTCGGCGAGGAGCTCCACGCGGTACCGAACGAGCACCATCCACACGAACACGAGGGTCATGGCGAGGAACCCGAGCCCCATGGTCCACGCCATCGAGCCGTGCACCTTCAGTGTGAGGCCCGGGTTCAGCACCGTTCCTCGCTGGTGGAGCGTCTGCCACCAGTCCACCGAGAACGCCACGATCGGCACGTCGACGAACGCGACGAGCGCGGCGACGGCGCATCGCCGCGCACGGACGTCGGGGTCCGCGGGCACCCGCCGCAGTGCCAGGTAGCCGAGGAAGAGCACGAGCAAGAGGGCGGTCGAGGTGAGCCGCGCTGTCCACGTCCACCAGACGCCCCAGGTCGGCCGGCCCCACAGGGAGCCGGTGACCAGCGTCAGCGCGGTGAACACGACCCCGACCTCGACCGCGGACGCACCGAGGCGGTCCCAGAAGAGCGACCGGGTGCGTCGCCACAGGTAGAGGACGCTCGAAAGGGCCGCGAGCCCGAAGGCGCAGTAGAGGGCCACCCACGCGATGGGTGGGTGCAGGTACAAGAGGCGCGCGAGTGTGCCCATGACCTTGGCCGGCGGGGTGACCCAGAGGCCGAGCCAGACCGTGAGCGCGGTCGTCACCAGCGCGGCGCCACCGATCACGCGGGTCGCCCATCGCGCCCGGGCGGTCACGCCGTCTCCTGGAGCGGTCCGTAGAGCGCGATGCCGACCGCGAGGTACACCGCGGCGAAGGGCCCCAAGATCTTGAGCCAGGACGCCCCCGACGCGACCGCACCGCTCACAGCCGCGGACCACGCTCGAGAGCCGGCGATCAGCACGGGCGCCACGATCGGGAGCACGAGCAGCGGCAGGAGCGTCTCGCGCACCCGCAGCCCTGCGGACAACGCGCCGTAGAGGACGCCGGCTGCGGACAGCCCGACGGTCGCGAGCACCGAGGCCGCGAGCGCGAGCCACCAGGTCTGCAGGTGGACGTCGAACAGCACCACGATGCCGGCGCCGAGCACCACCTGGACGGCGATCAGCTGGATCGCCACGGCCGCCGCCTTCCCGAGGAACACGCCTGCCGGATCGATGCCCGAGAGCCGGAGCCCGTCGCGGGTCCCCTCCCCCGACTCGATGGCCACGCTGCGCTGCGTCGCGAGCACGGTGGAGAAGAGCACGGCCAGCCAGTAGAGGCCGGGGGCGGCGGCCCGCAACGCGGCAGGGCCCGGGCCGAGCGCGAACCCGAAGAGCACGAGGACGAGCACCGCGAATGGCAGGACCTGCCAGAGCGCCACCCGCGAGCGCAGCTCGATCCGGACGTCCTTCCCCGCGACGAGCAGCGCGTCACGCCACATCGACGTCGTCCTGAGACAGCGCGACGAGGACCCGCTCGGTCGCCGCCGCACCTCTTCCTCCCGCGCGTTCCTCGGCGACCCGCCCTCCCGACATGACCGCGACGCGGTCCGCGAGCGGGACTGCGAGGTCCGGCTCGTGCGAGGTCAGCACCACTGCCGCACCCGACGAGGCCGCCTCCTCGACGAGCGACCCCACGATCGCGCGGGCGTCCGCGTCGAGCCCCGCGTGGGGCTCGTCCAGGAGCCACAGCTCCGGCCCCCGCGCGACGAGCACTGCGAGCGCCGTCCTGCGACGCTGGCCGGCCGACATCCGCGCCGCCGGCGTCCTGCGGAGCCGGCCGGCGAGGCCCAGCCGGTCGAGCGCGGGGCCGACCCGGTCCGTGCCCGCGCCGGTGGCGCGCACCGCGAACCGGACGTTCTCGAGCGCGGTCAGCTCGTCGTAGAGCGAGGGGGCGTGGCCCAGCAGACCGACCCTGCGCCGCACGAGGGTCCTGTCCTTGCGCAAGTCGCACCCGAGGACGACGGCCTCCCCCGAGGTGACCGGCACGAGGCCGGCACAGGCCCGCAGGAGGCTCGTCTTGCCCGCGCCGTTCGGGCCGAGGACGGCGAGCACCTCCCCGGCAGCGACGTCGAGGTCGACTCCTGAGAGTGCGGGGAACCGGCCGGCCAGGGCGACCGCCGTGCGAAAGTGGACTGCGAGATCCATGACCCGAGGCGACATGCTACGGGGGGCCGGCGGGAGGGTCCAAGCGGGAGGCCGCGCCCTGGACGCCACCCTCTTGGCACACACTTCGCTGTCTGGGCTCCGCCGCTGCCGCGGCCGCTTCGGCGGCCCGCGGCCGCCCTCGCCAGGGCCGCTTCGGCGGCCCACGGCCGCTTCACCGGCCCCCGGGCCGCCCTTGTCCCGGCCACGCCCTCCCGGTGTCACAACCCCCACCCCCTCCCGGTGTCACAACCCCCACCCCCTCCCGGTGATACAACCCCGTGTCATCGTGTAGTCGATGGCCCTCACCTCAGAGGCGACCCGTGTCCTTCGGTCGGCCGAGACGTTCTTGTCAGCCGTCGTCGGGTTCGAGCCGGCCGGCGCGCCGGCGGCGGACTGCGTCGCGGTCGCGGCCCTCGCCGCCCGGGTGGAGAAGGCGGCGTCGGGGCTCCGGGTGCTCGCGGGTGCTCGTGCCCTCGACGCAGGCGCCCACACGGCAGACGGTGTCCCAGACCCCATCTCTTGGCTCGCCCGCCAGGGGGGGACGACCGGTTCAGACGCCCGCCAGTCCCTCGAGCTCGCCAGGTGCCTGGCCG
>JAKATJ010000103.1 GCA_021828005.1 Actinomycetes bacterium
CCCTGCACGCAGAGGTCGGCGAGCGCGGTGGCGCGCGGTGCCCCGTCCGCGAGCACGACCGCGACCGCGGCCAGCGCGGCCGCCCCGACGAGCGTCACGACGAACAGCCGGTCTCCCACGCCGAGGAGGTACATCGTCACGACGACCGTGACACTCAGGCACACCATCGCCAGCGCGAGCGGCAGGAACGCCCCGGCGGCCGACACGTACCGGCTCGAGAACGCGGCGGAGAGGAAGAGGCGCGGGGCCGCCGCCGCGACCGCCACCAGCGCCAGCGCGGGCGCGGCCAGCACCGACAGGGTGACGAAGAGCTGGCGCAGGGCATGGCGCCCGGCGCGCCAGGAGATCGCGGCCTCGGGCAGGAGGTACCCGGCGACCGCGACCGCCACGAAGACGAGCGCCTTGCTCGACACCGACACCGCGGCATAGGCGCCGGCAGCTCTCGGCGCCTCTCGCCCGACCACGATCACGTCGACGTTCTGGAGCACCGCGACGGCGGCGAGGGCGACGACCGCTCCGACGAGGTCGCGCCGGACCGCCCCGTCGCGGGCGTGGGGCCGGGCCCGCCGCCAGATGCCGAGCCACGTTCGCAGACCGGCTGCGAGCACCGCGCGGGTCGGCCGATCGCGGCCGGCGACGTCCGCGCCGTGTGCGCCGTGTGCGCCATGTGCGCCATGTGCGCCGTGCGCGCCGTGCGCGCCGTGCGCGCCGTGCGCGCCGTGCGCGCCGTGCGCGCGCCAGGCGCGGTCCGCCACGAAGCGCGCGTGCGCCGCGGTGCAGAGCTCCGCGGCGAGCACGCCGGCCGCCACGCCGCCCACGCCGAGCCCCGCCGCCCCGAACGAGATCATGAAGACGGTCCGAGCTCCCCCCTCGAGCAACAGGTTGCCCGACAGCACGCGGTACTCCCGGTGTGCCTGGAGCAGCCCCCGGTCGACGCAGAGGAGCACCCACACCGCGCCCGCGACGGCCGCCGCGTCGAAGCCGAGCGCGTCGTGGCGCCCGAGGAGGGACGCGGCGGGCGAGCCGGCGACGAGGACCAGCGCGGCGAAGAGCAGGAGCCCCCACGTCCCGCGGCGGTGCACCCCGGCTCCCCAGCTCACGACTCCGCCGGGCGGGCCCGACCAGGCCGTCACCCGCCTGACCACCGCGACGAGGACGGCCGAGCCGGGAGTCGCCACCACGAAGAAGACTCCGATCAGCTGGTTCAGCGCGCCGTAGCCGCGTGCGGCGAGCAGGCGCGCCAGGACCAGCGTGACGAGCAGGCTCGCGCCGTTCGCGGCGACGCCCGCCAGCGCGAGCGGGCCCGCGTCCCACAGCCCCGCCCGCCAACCGGGCCGCGCGGGTGCCTCGGGCCCCTCGGCGAGCACCGTGACCCCCCCGCCACCCTCAGGTGGAGCTCAGGACCCGGGATGCTCCCCGGCCGGATGAGCCTCTGTGCCCTCGGGCTCGTCGCCGGTGGACGCCGCGTCGACCGCGAGTCCGGAGGGGCCGTCCGTCACCTCTGCCGTGGCCGCGTCCGGCGCGCCGGACGCGGTCGCGGCGTAGTCGGCCCACGCGGCCTGGGCCTCGGTCTCCGGGGTGAAGTCCCCGGCGTCCCCGTAGTCGTAACCGCCGATGTAGTTGCCCTCGGCGTCGTAGGCGTGCTCGCCGAACGCCTCGCGGTACTCCTCGGAGACCTCGCCGCCCTCGGCGGCCTGCTTGATCGACAGGCTGATCCGGCGGCGCTGCAGGTCGATGTCGATGATCTTCACCCAGAGCTCCTCGCCGGGGGTGACCACCTGCTCGGGCATGTCCACGTGGTGGGCTGCCATCTCCGAGATGTGCACCAGCCCCTCGATGCCATCGCCCACCTGGACGAAGGCGCCGAACGGCACCAGCTTGGTGATCCGGCCGTAGACGAGCTGGCCGACCTCGTGGCTGTCCGCGAAATCCTGCCAGGGATCGGTCTGCGTCGCCTTCAGCGACAGGCTGATCCGCTCCTTCTCCAGGTCCACGTCGAGCACCTCGACTGTGATCTCGTCCCCCACCTGCACCACCGACGACGGGTGGTCGACGTGCTTCCAGGAGAGCTCGGACACGTGGACGAGGCCGTCCATCCCGCCGAGGTCCACGAAGGCGCCGAAGTTCACGACCGAGGACACCGTCCCCCTGCGGCGCTCGCCGGGCTTCAGGTTCGCCAGGAAGTCGCCGCGCTGCTCCTTCTGGGCCTCTTCCAGCCATGCACGCCGCGAGAGCACGACGTTGTTCCGGTTCCGGTCGAGCTCGATGATCTTCGCCTCGATCACCCGGCCGACGTAGGGCTGGAGCTCGCGGACGCGGCGCAGCTCCACGAGCGACGCGGGCAAGAAGCCGCGCAACCCGATGTCGACGATGAGCCCGCCCTTCACCACCTCGATCACCGGGCCCTTCACGACGTGGTCGGCGTCCTTCAGCTTCTCGATGGTCGACCACGCGCGCTCGTACTGCGCGCGCTTCTTCGAGAGAATGAGCCTCCCCTCCTTGTCCTCCTTCTGGAGGACCAGCGCCTCGACGCGGTCGCCCAGCGAGACGATCTGTGTCGGGGCCACGTCGTTGCGGATGGAGAGCTCGCGGGCGGGGATGACGCCTTCCGACTTGTAGCCGATGTCGAGCAGGACCTCGTCCCGGTCGATCTTCACCACCGTGCCCTCGACCAGGTCGCCGTCGTCGAACTCGACGATGGTGCCCGCCATCAGCTCTTCGAGCGACTGGCCGGACAGGTCGTCCTCGACGATGGACCGCGGGTGGTAGGTGCCGTCCTCGTCGAAGGTGCCCATCGCCTCGTCGGAGAGGGTCGCCCGGCGGGGCGGGGCGGTGAGAAGGGCGGAGGATTGCTCGTCGGACATCAGGAACTGCTCGCTTTCATCGGCGTCCCGCCGTCGGGATCGGCTCCCGTCGCGGGCAACCGGCGACCGCGCCGGGGCCGCATGCTCGAGGAATTGGTCCTGGCCGCCGGCGCCGGCCAGGCCACCAGGGTAACGCAATTGCGCGCTTCTCCCGCCCCGAGGACGTCACGAGGACGTCACGAGCCCTTGACGGCCCAGGAGTCCCCCCAGGCCATGGTCACCTCCAAGGGCACCGAGAGCGCGACGGCACGGGTGAGGGCGTCCCGGGTCATCGTGGCGACGGCGTCCTCCTCCTCGGGCACGGCCTCGACGATCACCTCGTCGTGCACCTGCAGCACGAGCCTGCTCCGCATCCCCCCCCGCTCCAGCGCGCCGTCGAGCTTCACGAGAGCCACCTTGAAGATGTCGGCGGCGAGACCCTGGATGCCCGCGTTCATCGCCTGGCGCTCCGCGGCGGAGCGCCGCTGGTAGTTGCGGTCGTGCAGGTCCGGCAGCGGGCGCTTGCGCCCCATCTCGGTCCGGGTGTAGCCGCGCTCGCGCGCCTCGGCGACCGCGTCGAGCATGTACCGGCGCACCTTGGGGAACGCCCGGAAGTAGCGGTCCATGATCTCGCTCGCCTCTTCCTGGCTCGTCGACAGCCGGCGCGCCAGCCCGAACGCCTCCATCCCGTACGCGAGGCCGTAGGAGACCATCTTCGCCCGGTCCCGCTGGTCCTTGGTGACCTCGTCGGCGGGCACCCCGTACACGCCGGAGGCCACCGCCCGGTGGATGTCCTGCCCCGAGCCGAACGCCTCGACGAGCCCGGGGTCGCCGGACAGGTGCGCGATGACGCGCAGCTCCACCTGGTCGTAGTCGGCCACGAGGAAGCGGCACCCGGGCGCCGGCACGAACGCCCGGCGGAACTGCGAGCCGGTCTCCCGGCGCGTCGGGATGTTGTGGAGGTTGGGCCGCTCCGACGAGATCCTCCCGGTGCGCGCGACCGTCTGGCGGAACGACGCGTGGATCCGGCCGTCCGACGCGACCTCGGCGAGCAGCGTCTCGCCGTAGGTGGAGCGGAGCTTCTCGAGCTCCCGATAGCGCAACAGCTGGTCGACGAGCGGGTGCGCGCCTCGCAACGTCTCGAGCGTCGCCGCGTCCGTCGAGTACCCGGTCTTCGTCTTCCGCCCGGGGGCAAGGCCGAGCTCTGTGTAGAGCACGGCGCGCAGCTGAGGCGTCGAGTTGACGTTGAGCTCGTGGCCGGCGAGCCGTTGGATCCCCTCCTCGAGCGTCTTGCACTCGCTGGCGAGCTCGCCGGTCAGGCGCCTGAGCTCCTCCACGTCGACCCGGATGCCTGCAACCTCCATCCTCGCCAGGACGCGCACGAGCGGCCGCTCGACGTCGTCGTGGAGCGGGCGCAGCCCCTCCGCGTCGAGCCGCGCTCTGAGGCGGGGCACCGTGGCGGCGACCGCGAGGGCGTCTGCCGCCGCGCCTGCCACCTCGGCCGTCTCGCCCGCCAGAAGTGACGTCGCGCCGGCGAGAGCGAGCTCGCCGCCGTCGGCAGCGAGCTCGCCGGCGGCGCCGGGCGACGTGGCTGCCCCCCGCTCGACCCCGCGGACGACCGTGCCGATCCCGTAGTCCCCGGTCGACGGGTCGAGGAGGTACGCCGCCACCTCGGTGTCCATCACGAGGCCGGTCAGGTCGACGCCGAGCGGGAGGAGGGAACGGAGCAGCTCCTTCACCCCGTGCCCTGCGACCGGCGCCTCGGCCAAGAGGGAGGTGAGGGCGGCCGCGACGTCCGCGTCGCCGAGGAGCGACCCGCGTACCCAGACGCCCGCTCCCGGCGGCGACGGGTCGACCAGGGCGACCCCGCGCAGCGGCGAACGGCCCGGCAGCCCGTCCCAGCGGCTCACGGTCGCGAGCACCGTTCCGTCCCCTGCGGACCGGCGGGACGCAAAGGACAGCGCGAGCGCCTCGATTGCGGCGACGGCGGCGGGCGCGTCGGCGGGGACGTCAGCCTCCACCTGCTCGGCGACGACCACCTCCGTCCCGGCCTCCCCTGCGGCACCTGCGCCGGTCGCCACGCCGGTCGCCGCGCCGGTCGCCACGCCGGTCGCCGCGCCTGTCGTCGCGCCGCTCGCCACGCCGGTCGCCGTCGGAAGCTCGGACCCCTCCTTGGGCGGCCCGAAGCGGCCTTCTGCGAGCAGCGGGACGGTCCTCCGCCACACCGTGCGCAGCTCGTAACGCTCGAACACCTCCTCCACCGTCCGGAGGTCCCAGCCGCCCAGGGCGAGCTGGCCGACGGTCACGTCCAGCGGCACGTCCCGCACGAGGGGGGTGGCCGAGGCGTTCGCACGGACCTGCGCCTCGTGCGCCGCGAGGCTCTCCCGCAGCTTCGGCGTCAGCTCGTCGAGGTGCGAGTAGATCCCGTCGAGGTCCCCGTAGGCGGTGACGAGCTTCGCCGCGGTCTTGTCCCCCACGCCCGGGACCCCCGGCAGGTTGTCGGACGGGTCGCCGCGGAGCGCCGCGAGGATCGGGTACAGGCGCGGAGGGACCCCGGTCCGTTGGACGATCCCCGCCTCGTCGTAGAGCGAATAGTCGCTGACCCCCCGGCGGTTGTAGAGCACCCGCACGTGGGGGTCCTCCACCAGCTGGAAGCAGTCGCGGTCGCCCGTGACCACGACGACGTCGCCGTCCCGGTCGCGCGCCTCGGTGGCCAGCGTCGCCAGCACGTCGTCCGCCTCGTAGCCCGGCGCGACCACCACGGGCACGTCCAGCACGGCCAAGACCTCGCGGATCATGTCGAACTGCGGCAGCAGGGTCTCGGGGGTCTCGGCGCGCCCGCCTTTGTAGTCGGTGACGAGCCCGTGGCGGAACGTGTCGCCCGGGAGGTCGAACGCGACGGCGAGCGCGCTCGGCCTGTGGTCCCGCACGACGTTCACCAGCATCCCGACGAAGCCGTGCAGTGCGTTGGTGACGGTACCCGCAGCGGTCGCGAGGTCGGGCGGCAGCGCGAAGTACGCCCGGAAGGCGAGCGACATGGCGTCGAGCAGGAACAGCGGACCGCCCGCGCCCTCCGCCCGCTGGTTCACGAGGGTCGCAGCTCGCCCTCGACGACGCGGCGGGCGACGTCGCGCATCCGTGATCGCGTCTGCATGGCCGTTCGCTGGACGAAGGCGAACGCATCGGGCTCGCTCATCCCCTCGCGTTCCATGAGCACCGTCTTGGCTTCCTCCACGACGCGGCGCGTGGCGATCTTGTCCTCTGCGATCCTCGCCTCCACGTCCCCATCCGCCCCGGCCGCGCCGAGCTCCCGAGCGACCTCCTCGTCGATCGCCCAATCCTGCCGGCAGCGCGAGAGCACGTCGGCGACCGCCGGGAGCAGCTCCTCGCGCCGGAACGGCTTCACGAGATAGGCCGCCACGCCGGCGTCGCGCGCCTCTTCGATGAGGTCGCGCTGGCTGAACGCCGTCAGCACGACCACCGCCGCCCGGTGCCGTGCGGCGATCTCCCGCGCCGCACGCACGCCGTCCATCCCGGGCATCTTCACGTCCAGGATCACGAGGTCAGGCCGATGCTCGTCGACCAGCGACACCGCCTCGTCGCCGCGCCCGGTCTCACCCACGACCGCGTAGCCGGCGGATTGGAGGATCTCTTTCAGGTCGAGCCGGATGATCGCCTCGTCCTCGGCGATGACCACCCGCGTGGGCACGCCCTGCGCGGACGCTCCTCCAGGCGCCGTCGTCTGCGCGCTCCCACCGGGCGCAGCCATCTGTGAATCTCCGCTCATCGGTCCACCTTCCCGGGCTCGAACCATCCGCCGGCAGGTGCGCCGTGCCGCCCGCTCGCGCCGCTGTTCGCCGGGTACCCGTCGCCGGCCCCACGTCTTCCCTTCGGGCTAGCCGCCATTGCCCACGTCCATGAGCAGCTCGTCGCGGCGCCGCTCGAGCCCCTGCACCGTCGCCAACATCGCCGCACGTGCCCGGGCCATGGCGTCGACGTGCCGCTGCACCTCGGAGTGCTCGTGCACGGCGAGCGGGGTCTCGGCGACGAGGGACCGCAACCTCGCGTCCTCGGCTTCCTCGGAAACCTGCGCGAGCTGCTCGTCGAGCACCGCGAGCTCCTCGCGGGCGCGCACCAGCCGGATGTGCACCTCGCGCAGGCGTCGCTCGACCAGGAACCGCTGCATGAAGGCTCGATTCTACGTGGAGGGTGACCGGATCCGCAGCGTCGAGGGTCGGCGGTTCCCGGCTCGGCGATCCCAGCGGAGCGCACCCTCGTGGAGACCCCGATCGACTCACGTCGATTTGCCCGGGAACGCGGACCCCTGGGGCACCGCCTCGCGGCAGTAGGCTCGAGCCTCCTGCCCGGATGGCGAAATTACGGCAAACGCGAAGGTCTCAAACACCTTTGCCCGAAAGGGCTTGCGGGTTCAAGTCCCGCTCCGGGCACG
>JAKATJ010000104.1 GCA_021828005.1 Actinomycetes bacterium
GGGAGGCTCGCAACCGCCGGGCGCTGCTCGCGGCCTACCTCGCCACTCCGGGCATCGGGGGGCTCGTGCCTGTCGACCGCAGGGCGGTGCGTCGCCTGCTCAGGATGTTCGAGCTCGCCCGCGCAGCACGCGGCGCCTGAGGCGCACCGCCTGTGCGCTGAGCGAGGTGGCACCTCCCTCGCGCGTGCTCGGGGTTCCTTCGCGCATGCCAGAGTTGCGTCATGCGCATCGGACTACTCACTGGCGGCGGTGACTGCCCCGGGCTGAACGCGGTGATCAGGGCGGTCGTCGTAGCGGGCCACCGCCTGCACGCAGACGAGACCGTCGGGTACCTCGACGGGTGGCGCGGGGTGATGGAGCGGCGGAGCGTCCCGCTCGAGCCTCGCGGGGTGGAGGACCTTCTCGCGCGCGGCGGCACGGTCCTCGGCAGCTCCCGGACGAACCCGTTCGCCACCGACGACGGTCCCCGCGTCACCGTCGACAACATCGCGAAGGACGGCATCGACGCACTCGTCGCGATCGGGGGCGACGACACCCTCGGAGTGGCGCACCGGCTCGGTTCTCTGGGGGTCCGCGCCGTTGGCGTGCCGAAGACGATCGACAACGACCTCTCGGGCACCGAGGTGACGTTCGGGTTCCACACCGCGGTGGAGACGGCGACGGAGGCCATCGACCGCCTCCAGACGACCGCGGAGTCCCATCACCGGGTGATCGTCTGTGAGGTGATGGGTCGTCACGTGGGGTGGATTGCGGCGTACGCGGGCATCGCGGGAGGCGCCGACGAGATCCTCGTCCCAGAGGTCCCCTTTGGGGTCGACGAGGTGTGCAGTCGCATCCGCAAGCGCCACGAGCGAGGCTCCTACTCGTCGGTGGTGGTGATCTCTGAGGGCGCGCTCCCTGAGCCCGGTCCCGACCTGGAGTCGGCGAAGGTGACCGCGACCCCACAGACCGTCGACCAGTTCGGCCACGCTCAGCTTGGTGGCATCGGGGCGTGGCTCGCGAGAGAGATCGAACGACGGACCGGCTACGAGTCGCGCCACACGACGCTTGGCCATATCCAACGAGGAGGGTCGCCCACCGCCTACGACCGGGTGCTCGCGACGCGCTTCGGCGTCGAGGCCGTCGCGGCAGTCCACGACGGGACATTTGGCAAGATGGTGGCGCTCAGGTCGGGTCGGATCGTGCGCGTGCCACTGGAGGAAGCCATCGGCCGTCCGAAGTCCCTGGACATCCAGCTGTTGACCGAGGTGGCCGCGCCCTTCCTGGGCTGACCCGGCGCGGCGGGCGTCAGCCCGCGTGCACCGGGACCCGCAGCTGCTCGGCAGCTTGCTCGGGGTTCACGATGTTGATGGCGACGCCCGTCCCCATCTCGAACCCCGCCCGCGTCGTCGCCTTCGGCCACACGTGGACGTGCCAGTGGAACGGGTCGTTGACGCGATAGGGGGCGGAGTGGAAGACGAGGTTGTAGGCGACGTCCCCGATCACCTCGCGCAGCTGCGCGAGGCCCGCCTTCAGCGCGAGCCCGACCGAGACGAGGTCCTCGGTCGGGCTGCGGTAGAGATGCGGGGTGTGTTGGCGGGGCACGACCAGCATCTCGTAGGGGGTGGCGCTCCAGAAGGGGCATATGACGACCACGCGGTCGTCCGCGTAGATGACCCGGTAGCCTTCGGACTCCTCGGCCTGGACCGTCGTGCACAGGAGGCAGCTCTCGGCGAAGCGGGCGAAGCGTGCCTGCTCTTCGGCGAGCTCGCGCGGCACGAAGGACATCCCGAGAAGCTGCCCGTGGGGATGCTCGAGCGACGCGCCGGCTTCCCGCCCGGCGTTGACGATCGCCTGGCTGTAGCGAAGCGAGGGGTGCTGGGAGTGCTCTTCGATGCGGTCGCGCAGCGCCGCCATCACGAGGCTGGTCTGCTCGTTCGACAGCATGGACCACGACACGTCGTGCTCCGGAGACAGGATGAGGATCTCGTGGATGCCGCCCGCGGACGCCTGGGTGAAGACGGGGCCGCGGTTCGTGACGACGAACGGCTCGTCGCCGGAGAACGCCGGGTACAGGTTCGGCACGACGCGGACGAGCCAGCCGCCGCTCGGCCCGTAGGTCTCGAGGGCCGGCGGGCTCTCCTCCTCGTGGCCGGGGCAGAAGGGACATGGCCGGCTCGTGTCGGCCTGGACCTGCTGGGACCGGAGCACGAACGCCTCGGGGCGCTCCGCCCGCCTCGTGCTGACCACCACCCAGCGGCCCGTGAGGGGGTCGAGCCTCAGCTGGCTCGTCTGGGACCGCTCGCCTCCTGGCTCCACCCGCTGCGCTCTTCTGTGTTCTCGTGCCACGCCATCCCGTGCGGAACGGCCTCGTCGTCCTCCAACGTACCCCGGCGCAGCGGGTTGCTCGCATCATGGTCGGCACATCGGTGCTCGCGTCCCCCCAGCGGCCCCCGCCGCCGTCCTCTTCTCTCGGGCAGACGATGACGCAGCTCGCCCCCGCCGCCGGGATCCCGACCGGCCCCGCATTCACCGTGGTGCTCGTGGGGCACGTGGCCGCGGTGCTCGTCGCCCTCCTCGCGGTCGTCGCCGGTGCCGTCTCGGCCGCACGGGTGCTCACCGCCAAGGGGGAGCTCCCCCCGTCGGTTCGCTCCTACTTCTCACCGGGGGTGAACTGGACGGGCCGCGTCCTCTACCTTGTGCCCGTGCTCGGGGTCGCGCTGCTGGCGATGTCCGGCGGCGCCTACCGGCTCGATGCGACGTGGGTCGACTGGGGGATCGGTCTGTGGGCCGCGGCCACTGCGCTCGCCGAGGGTGTCCTGTGGCCCGCCGAGCGCCGGGTCCAGCGCGGGCTCGCCTCGCCGGCGGAGACCGGCGTGCCGCACGCGGTCCGGCGGGCGTGCCGCACGATGTGCGTCGCCAGCGCGGGGGTCGTAGCCCTGGTCGTGGTCGCCATGGCGGTCATGGTCGCCAAGCCGTAGGCCGTCCGGAGGCGCCGGGTCGGTCGGACCTGGCGCCTCGGCGGCGGTCAGGCAGGGCGCGCCTCCGGCGCTGGCGCCGTCGCAGCTCTGACCGTGCCGCCGGCGAGGTGGGGCTCGCCGACCATGCCGGCGGCGACCGTCGCGTTGGTTCCCTCGTCGACGAGGACGAAACTGCCCGTGATCCGGTCGTAGCGGTAGGGGTCGACCGCGAGCGGAACGGCCGTGGTCAGCTCGACGGTCCCGATGTCGTTGTTGGCGAGCTCGTCGGCCGGGTCGAGCTCCAGCCGGTTGACGTCGAGGCGTCCTCGCACGGAGGTCACGCGCGCAGGCGTCGTGCGGGTGGTGTGCTTCACACGCAGGCGGTCGCCACTGCGGAGGGGCCGGTCCGAGAACCAGCACACCGTGGCGAGGAATTCCTTCATCACGGAAGGGGGGTCCGTCGCAGCAGCGAGGAGGTCGCCGCGCGAGACGTCGAGATCGCCGGCGAGGTCCACCGACACCGAGATGCCCACCGGCGCCTCGTCGAGGGGGCCGTCGTACGTCTCGATCCCGGTGACGGTCGTCCTCCAGCCCTCCGGCAGGACGACCACTTCCTCTCCGGTGCGGAGCATGCCGCCGTTGACCATCCCCGCGTAGCTCCGGCCGCCGCCGGGGCGGCGGAGCACCCACTGGACCGGCAGCCGGGCGCTCCCGCCGAGGTCCGTTCCGTGGCCGGACGCCCACGCCCCCGCCGGGGCCTGCTCCAGCGCCTCGAGCACCGTCGGCCCCTCGTACCAGGGGGCCGCGTCGGATCGCTCGACGACGTAGTCGCCGTGGAGCGCGGACACCGGGACCACGCGCCACGACGACAGCTCGAGCCGATCTGCGAGGGTCTCCACCTCGTCGGCCACCGCGCGGTACGCGTTCTCGTCCCAGCTGACAAGGTCCATCTTGTTCGCACAGACGATGAACTCGCTCACACCGAGAAGAGCGGCGATGCACGCGTGACGCCTCGTCTGCTCGCGCAGGCCGTTCACGACGTCCACCACGACGAGCGCGAGGTCCGCGGTGGACGCCCCCGTGGCCATGTTCCGCGTGTACTGCACGTGGCCGGGACAGTCTGCGATGACGAACTTGCGTTGCGGGGTCGCGGCGTAGCGGTACGCCACGTCGATGGTGATGCCCTGCTCGCGCTCTGCGCGCAGGCCGTCGGTGATGAACGAGAGGTCCACTTCACCGATGCCGCGCCGTGCGGACGCAGCCTCGACCGCGGCCACCTGGTCGTCGAACAGCTGGCGGGTGTCGTAGAGGAGGCGTCCGATCAGCGTCGACTTGCCGTCGTCGACCGAGCCCACTGCTGCGAAGCGCAGGAGGTCCATGCCGAAGCTGGCCGCCCCGGCGGCAGGCGGTGGCACCTCAGAAGTACCCTTCGCGCTTGCGGTCTTCCATCGCCGTCTCGGAGAACCTGTCGTCTGCTCTCGTGGCGCCTCGTTCGGAGACCCGGCTCGAGGCAGTCTCGTCGATGACCTGTGTGATGGTCCGGGCGGCCGACACAACGGCGCCGGTGCAGGTCGCGTCTCCGACAGTCCGGAAGCGCACCATCTCCTCGCGAACTTCCTCACCCGGAGCAGGAGTCACCCAGTCGCACACGGCGAGGAGCATGCCGTCGCGCTCGACGACCGATCGGCGGTGCGCGTAGTAGATCTGAGGGAGCGTGATGCCTTCGCGGGCGATGTACTGCCAGATGTCCAGCTCGGTCCAGTCCGACAAGGGGAACGCACGGACATGTTCTCCGGGCTGCACCCGGCCCTGGTAGAGGTGCCAGAGCTCGGGTCGCTGGCGCTTGGGGTCCCACTGTCCGAAGGTGTCCCGGAAGGAGAGCACCCGCTCCTTGGCGCGCGCCTTGTCCTCGTCACGACGCGCGCCCCCGAAGCACGCGTCGAAGGAGTGTTGGGCGATGGCGTCGAGCAGCGTGGTCGTCTGGAGGCGGTTGCGGCTCGCATTGGCGCCCGGGTCGGGCACGCGGCCGCGGTCGATGGACTCCTGGACGCTCGCAACGATGAGCCGCTCGCCGAGCTGGCTCACCCGCTCGTCGCGGAACTTCACGACTTCGGGGAAGTTGTGACCGGTGTCCACGTGCATGATCGGGAAGGGGAGACCACCGGGACGGAACGCCTTGACGGCGAGATGCAGGAGGACGGCCGAGTCCTTCCCGCCGCTGAAGAGGAGGACGGGGCGCTCGGCCTCGGCGGCGACCTCGCGCAGCACGAAGATGGCGTGCGATTCGAGCAACGCGAGGTGGTCCACTCGGTGGGTCTTCGCTTCGGTCACTTCCTTGTCCAGTCCGTCTGCTGCGTCCAGTCCGTCTGCTTCTCGGTTCGCCGTCCGGCGTGCGAGGAGGACCAAACCAGACGATCGGGAAACGCTCGGACCACGGAGCCGGCTCCTCACCCCATGGCACCGGCGTGTAGCTTGGGAAACCCGACCATCATAGTCAAGCCCGATTCGGGCGGCCGGTCCAGGCATTCCATCTGCAACGGGCACGGGACGCATCCGGCGGGAGCTGCCGGAATGCAACCCGTCGAGAGGGTCCGAGTCGAGATCACGGAAGGACAGGCGCAGTTGAGCGTGGAACACGAGAGCCGAGCGGCGGGGGTTGCGCCGATGGAAGGGCTGGCCGAGGAGCTCGCGCAGATCGACGCGCGGCTCGCGCACGCTCCCGCCTCCAAGGCGATCGAGTGGGCGGTCGAGCGGTTCGGCCGGGACCTCGTCCTTGCGGCGTCCTTCCAGGACGTCGTGCTCATCGATCTCGCAGTGAAGGTCGACCCGGCGATCGAGGTCGTCTTCTGCGACACCGAGGCGCACTTCCCAGAGACGCTCGCCTTCGTCGACGAGGTGCGTGCGCGCTACGGGCTCCGGCTGACCGTCACCAAGCCTGGTCCCGGCTCCGGCGAATGGCCGTGCGGCACCCTGCGGTGCTGCGAGCTCCGCAAGGTGGAGCCACTGCGCCGCGTGCTCGGCGACAAGCGGGCGTGGCTCACCGCGTTGAAGCGCGTCGACGCACCCACGCGGGCGCACGCGCCGGTCGTCGGATGGGACGCGGTGTTCGGCGTGGTGAAGGTGAACCCGCTCGCGGCGTGGACGGACGAAGACGTCGACGGCTACCTGAAGGACCATGGCCTCCCGGTGCACCCGCTTGTGCCCAAGGGGTACCTCTCGATCGGTTGCGCCCCCACCACGAGACCGGTCGCCCATGGGGAAGACGCTCGTGCCGGCAGGTGGGCCGGGACCGGCAAGACCGAGTGCGGGCTGCACGCATCCTGACCTCCTTCACCCCCGATGACCAGGACCTCCGCCAGCCCCCCGATGCGCAGCCGGGGGCGGCGGGGACGAGCTCCGAGAAGCTTCCGGCGACGTAGGCGTCGTGGGTTCCCGACCATCCACCACTTCTCGTCTGCCTGCACCTAGGTTGATCGGACCAAGGAAGGTAGGTCGAGGGAGTGACTGACTTGGTCGTGCTGGTCCTCGTGATCCTGTGGGTCGCCGTGCTCACTCCCCGGTTGGTGCGGCACTTCAGCGAGGTCCGCTCGATCGACTCCATCGAGTCGTTCCACGAGCAGCTTCACCTTCTCGAGCGGGCCGGTCCCAAGCTCGTCGAGCCTGCATACCGACTCGAGGTGCCGGACTCGGACCGGTCGTTCGCCGGGCTCGCCCTCGTCAGCGGCAGCGCTGCGCATGCGACACCGCGGCTCGTGCAGGGCGTCCGTCAGAAGCGCGTGGTGTGGGAACGCCGGCGGAGCCGCCGCCGCCGACGCGACCTCCTGCTCAGCTTGACCGCCGTAGCCGCGCTCACCGGCGGAATGGGCGCGATGCACGCCTTCCACCTCCTCTGGGCGATCACTGGCGTCTCCGCGCTCACGATCGCCGCGTACATCGCTCTCGCCGCCTACGCGCAGTTGCTGCACGCCGACCGTGATGCCGCTCGGCCGGTATCGTCGCGGTTGCGCGGCGACCCGGCGGCGAAGGGCGACGGTTGGCCGCCGCCTGCGCCGAGCGCGACGGCTGAGACCCTCGAGATCCTCGCCGCAGGATCTCTTCGTGCCGCCCGCGCTGGCTATCCGGGCGCCTGGGACCACGAGGAGCTCGCCCCGGTGCTGCAGAGGCGAGCGGCGGGCGGCAGCTGAGGCCATTCCCGGAACGGTTCTCCCCAGCCTCGGGAGGG
>JAKATJ010000105.1 GCA_021828005.1 Actinomycetes bacterium
GGCCCACCCGCTTCGCGGATGGGCCTTCCAGCTCCAGAGCGAGCCGTTCAGCTCTTGGTGACCGCAATCTTCTTGAACAGCTCGATCTCGGCCTTCGGGATCACGATCTCCAACGACCTGTCCGTGTACGTGGCCTTCACGTCACGTTCAGTGAACTCTTCAGTAAGAGCCAAGGTCCTGTCGACAGACCCTCGGTGGATCTCCTTGGGCACGTAGTGCTCCTCTTCGACCTTCTCTTCCTCATGCCGTTCGACCTGGATGTGCAGCATCCCTCCAGTAACCCTCAACTCGACATCCTTCGCTGCTGCACCGCCGGCCACACAGACCGTGACAGACGAGCAGATGAAGGGGCTGGCGGGATTGAATGCGCTCCTGTTCTTCCCGCACGGCAGTACGCAGATCTCGTAGGGGACTTCCTGACCACGACGTGCAAGGTAAGGACTTCGCGCACCGGACCCGAGGCCAAGACCTGGAGCCGCCGATGTTGCGATGCAGCCCGCTCCCATCAGGCGGGGACCCGGTTGTCATCCCGGGAAGCGATCGCGAGCAGTCTGGCGACTGCAGGCGGGTGGGAGCGGGTCGATGTCCAGATCGCCCGAATCCGTCGCTCCAGACGCAGGTCGGCGCAGTCGACCGCCACGAGCTGACCTGCGCTCAGCTCGGCGCGGACCGCGAGCGCCGATACGACCGTGGGCGCAGCGCCACTCATCGCAGCAGCTTTGATGGCGGTGGTGGATCCGAGCTCCATCGCCGCGGTGGCACAGAGGCCGTGAGCTTCCAATGCGTCGACGAGCACCTCACGGGTACCCGAACCAGGTTCGCGAAGGAGCAACGGCGTGCCGGCCAACTGGTGGGCCGAGATCGGTCTGCGACGCCTGCTCCATGGGTGACCAGCCGCAACCACGATGACCAACTCGTCGGCGAGCAGCTCTCTGGAGCGGAGCCGTCCTGGCGGTCGCGGGCCCTCGATGAATCCAAGATCGACCTTCCCCCGAGTCACCAGATTGGAGACGTGAGCCGTGTTGCCCATGTCGAGCGAGACCTTGGCAGTCGGGACTTGCGCCGCGAGCAGTCGGAGCCACCGCGGGACGAGATACTCGGCCACGGTGAGGCTTGCCGCCAAGCGCACCTGTGACCGGCGATCCGTCCGCAGCGCGGCGGTGCCGGCCAAGAGCGTTCTCATGTCGCCGAGGATTGCCGCGGCCCATTCGGCGGTGGCCATCCCGGCCGCAGTCAGCTGAGCCCCCTTCGTCGATCGGTCCAGGAGCGGGACCTGCAGGAGCCCCTCCAGGGCTTTCAGCCGCATGCTGGCCGCTGGTTGGGTGACCCCGTGCGCGGCGGCTGCGGCGCTGATGGAGCCCAGCTCACCGACGCTCACAAGGAGGTCCAGCGAGTGAAGGTCGGGGTATGGCTGCGGCAGAGGCATAAACCAAAGTTAGAGGTTTTCGACCCCCGCGCCGGACATTACGAGGGGGTTCCGGGTCTCGTACCATCCGCGTCGAATTGGAAACCAGAGTCCTTGGCGGTGGCCTCCTCGCCGTGAGCGCTGCGCCCTTTACGCCCTCCGTCATGGGAGTCACAACCGGCTGGTCATTGCTTGCAACCCGAGGCTTGCAAGTCCCACCGTCAGCCAGAGAACGGCACCGAGCGCAAGAGGGCGCAGTCCAGCCCGGCGGATGTGGCCGAAGTCGGTGGACAGGCCGATCGCCCCGAGCGCGGCAGTGATCATCCAGGTAGAGAGATCGGACAGGGGGTGGTACCACCCCTCTGGGACGAGACCGAGCGTGTTGACGACGACTGCGACGGCGAACACGACGATGAACAAGGGCAGGATGCGACGCAGGTCCATGCGTCGTCCCGATCGTGCCTCGGCCACGTCCCGCTGGCGTGAGCCACGTCGTACAGCGAGGAACAGCGCGATGGGAACGATCGCGAGCGTGCGCGTCAGCTTGACGATCACGGCGTAGGAAGCGGCACTGTGACCGTAGACGGTGGACGCCGCGATGACCGACGAGAGATCGTTGATGGCAGTGCCGGCCCACAGGCCGAAGGTGTGTTGCGAGAATCCGAAAGCGTGACCGATGCTCGGGTAGAGCAGCACCGCGACGACGTTGAAGGTGAAGATCGTCGCGATGGCGTAGCTGACGTCTGCCTCGTCGGCAGCAATGACCGCATCGGTGGCTGCGATCGCGGACGCCCCACAGATGGCGGTGCCCACTCCGATCAGGGTGCGCAGGTCGGCCGGAAGCCGGAGAAGGCGCCCGGCAACCCACGCGACGGCGAAAGCTGCGACGAGGGTGCCCACCAGGACGGGGAGTGACCGGGCACCCGTGGAAAGTACCTGGCCGAGCGAGAGTCCGAAGCCGAGCAGGATGACCGAGCCCTGGAGCACCTTTTTCGAGGCGAAGGAGATCCCCGGCTTGAGGCGCGCCGAGGGTCGCTTGACGAGCGAGATGACGATGCCGCAGACGATTGCGATGACCGGGGCTCCCACGACCGGGTCGAGCTCCCCGAGGAGGGTGGCGATCGCAGCGAGTGCGGCAACTGCGGCGGCGCCAGGGAGGAGCGCCAAGACAGCGCCGGCGGACTTCGTCCACATGGGGGGCGAGAGCTGCGCCGCCGCCGTGCTCCCGCCGTGCAACTCGACCTCATGAAGTGCGGACACCGCGACCTCCTTCCGGTGCGAAGTGTCCTTCAGGAAAGGGATAACGGGAAGTGTAGAAACGCTGATGCACTTCAAAGCTGCGCTTAGAGGACGGGTGATCGTTGTCTTGGACGGCGACGACCTCGACCGTTCGGAAGCAGCCAGTCACAGCTGCCCCTGTGGGAAATAGGCGGAACGTGGGGTGGAGATGGACGTGTGGACCGAAAAGGACGTTGACCTCGTCGTCCGGGGTTTCATCAAGCTCTGGGCCGACCACATGGGCAGCCTCGGTTTCATCGGGGCTCACGGTGGTCGCGTCGTCGAGCCTCCCGGTGATGACCCGTGAGCGGCGAACCTCGACCGCGCCGTGCGCCAGGTCGAGGGTCGCCGCCCCGACCTGAACGTGGTGGTGCAGGCGGTGGCCGGCGGGCTCACGGGAAGGGAAGGTACGGGGGAGGATCCACCAAGCTGCGCTCCAGCGGTACCTCTGGTGGTACTTGCCTCGCGACTACCCGGACGACGAATGGCACGGGTTGGTCGAGGCCGCCGCGGCGCTCCCGACGAGCTCGGTCTGCCGCATCTGGCAGAAGTCGCCAGCTCCGATGCGAAGCGGAAGGTGCTCGCCGCGCGGGCGGATGGCCGTAAGAAGAGAGCGGCCGCCTTCCGTGCCGCTCACGCGAAGTCGGGCGTCGAGGCGCCTGACACGGCGCTGCTCGCGTGGGGTTCGGTCATCGGGGTGGGCGAATTGCGTTCGCTCGAGGCCGTCGAGCGTGCGACGGGCGACGAAATCGCCGCTGGCTGCCTTGTTCCTGGTGCTCCGCGCTGGCAGGCCAGGGCTGCGTCTGTCACGGAAGCCGTACTGAGTCGGCCGCTCGACCTCCCGCCTGGGGAGATTCTCGCCGGCCTGGACACCACCGAACGGATCGGAACCTGGACCGACACCACCCGACACCCGGTGCATCACGAGTGGCGATGATCAGCCGTGGCGAACCGCCTTCTTCATCCGATCGGATTGCCGTCCAACCCGGGGATGCGGTCGCGCCGATGCGCCGGCTGTTGGAGCTCGCCGCCGGGCCGGTGATGCTGAGCTGACCCAGAGCTCCTTCCTTGCCCGCGCGACCGTGATGGCGGCAGTCGAACGCCTCGGCTGGTGGGACTGGAGGAAGCCGCCACGTTCGGAGGCAGATGTACATCAGCTGCCGACGCTGCGCGACGCGGCCAGCCGACTGCGCCTGATCCGCCGGCGTGGTCGCCGGCTCCACGCCACGACCCGGGGGGTCGAGCTCCTCGCCACCCCGGAGCGATTGTGGCAGGCAGTGGCCACGGTGAGTAGCACGCGGCGTCCCGGATCGGGCGTGGACCGATCACCAGCCTGCGAGCGTCGCCTTGACGAGAACTTGTGCCATCCACGCGAGAAGGTCGATTGCCTGGTCCGGCGGCAAGTCAGCCATGTCGGTGGTCCAGACGATCGCATCGGCTCCGAACAACGGGACCAGCGCATTCGCGAGCCGATCCCGGGCATCTCGAGGAACATCGCTCGGCAGGCGTTCGAGGAGAGCCGCGATCCAGTGGCCGCGGTTCGTCAGTCCTCGGCGAGGCTTTACGTGTTCCGTGCCTGGATCAAGCGAGAGGTGGAGCATCATGTGTAGCTCCGTCTCGTGTTCGAACGCGCGGACGGTCGCACGACGACAGCCGGCCAGGTGAGCGCCTCGGCGAGGATCGCGTCCACGTACCGGCTGTCGGCCGGCTGCTGGTCGAGTTGGCTCTGGGGCGCCCAGACAAGGAAGGACCATGACCACCGTCACCGAAACCAGCCCTCTAACCCGAGCTGCCCCGGAGCTCGCCGGCCTCCAGCACATCGGTCTCACCGTTCGCGACATCGTCGCCAGCGAGGCGTGGTACACGAAGGTTCTCGGGCTCGTCCGAGCCTTTGTCGAACCGCACTCGACCGGCGACGGCCACGCCGTCGTGATGACCCGGCCGGGGACCGGACTGTTTGTCGGCCTCGAGCACCATCCCGACGCCGACAAAGAACGGTTCAGCCCGCTGCGCACTGGACTGGACCACCTGGCGGTGCAAGTCCCCAGCCGCGAAGCGCTCGACGGGTGGATCGCGCGCCTCGAGGCGATGGGCGTCGAACACGAAGCGGTCGTCGAAAGAAACGAGCCGGTCCGGCTTGCTCTCGTGCTCGTTCGCGACCCCGACAGCATCCCCATCGAGCTGATCTGCTGGCCCGGGCGGGGTCCCGGCCGCGAGTCACTGATGACTCCACGCTCCCCGGGACGAACGAGAGCGCGAAGTGGTCCTGAGACTTGTGCGCGCCTCGTACGAGTTCGCCTTCGCGGTGGCTCTCGCCTCGTGACGCACGAATCGCCACGGCCTGAGCAAACAACGCTGATCGAAACGGAGAGAACCACCATGTCCATCCATGTCGTCGAACCAAACGGCGGCGAGCAGTCAGGCGGCGGGCCGATCCGCTGCCGCATCATCGAGGACGGATCGCACACCGAGCATCGGCTCGGTCTCATCGAGGCGGTGGTATCGGCAGGCCCCGGTGCACCCCCTCAGCACGTGCACCGTGAGCATGAGGAGACCTTCATCGTGACCCAGGGCAAGCTTAGGTTCACCTCAGGAGACGGCAGCGTCGACGTCGAAGCGGGGTCGTGCGTCGTCGTCCCGGCCCAGACGCCGCACACCTTCTCCAACCCTTTCAGCGAACCAGCCCGGTTCATCTGCACGCTCACTCCGGACCTCTACTTCGAGTACTTCCGCGATCTGAGTAAACTCCCGGTCAGCGAGCAGGGCTTCCTCGACTCCGCCGATGTCGGAAAGACGATGGCGAAGTACGCCACCGAGGTCGTCCGGTGACGATGAACCTGAGAGGGTAAGCAACGGGTCGCCCATGACTACCAGCGTTCACCCGGCTGGTGTCGACACCGCCCATAAAGTGCAGCCAGGCGGCGGCAGTCCAGCCCCGAACGCCGGCTGGAGGTGCCTTTCGCGTCGACCTTGACCCCCCGGGTGGCCGATGACGAACAGGGCGCGAGCGTTCGGATCTTGTCGGCCGTGCACAGCGGGTTCAGGCGAGCGACCGCAGTGAAGACAGGAACCAGCAGTCGTCGACGCCGGGATCACCAAGGCAGAGGACGCGATCGCCTGCCTGCTGCGAGCAGCCTTCCGGCGATCGAGCGCTACCTCTCGGCGTTCGAGACCGGCACGCTCACCCAGGTCCAGTGCGGCAAGAGGGCTCGCTACGAAGGTGCGCGACCTCCGAGTGCGACGCGAGGAGCTGCTCGCCGCGATGGAGCACACGAAGGCCACCGCACCCAACGCCGGAGAGATCGCGGACATGCGTCGCCACATCGAACAGGCTCTCATCGGCGGCTCAGTGCCGGCGCGCAAAGCATTGCTCCAGGCGCTCGTCCACGAGATCCGCGTCGAGGGTCGCGACCGCGTTGCACCGTGGTTCCGCGCGCAAGGTAGCGCGGAACCGAAGGTTCGCGCCCTGGCGCGATCGGTGAGGTCTTCACACAAGGGGCTGGCCTGGCCGGACGCGCCGTGATCGAGCGGTCACCCACGCGATAAGCGACGCCAGCCCACACCGGCGGTGTCCTGAGCAGCACCTTCGCTCGACGGACCGGCCTCAAAGGCGCGGGATCCTCCCGAGCCCACACGTGCCCGGGAAGGGATCAGCGCTCGAATCGGGAATCGGCGTCGAGGACTTTGAGCCCGAGGGCCTCGAGCGCGGAGACGAGGTCTCTCAAGCGCTTCGCGGTCTCAAACCATGCGCCATAGTCCGCGTGCTGTTCGGCACTGAGATAGCGCGTGGCGGTCTTGCCGTCGACCTTCCTCGTCCAAGAGAAGTAGGGGCCGTGTGGCGCCGGGGGGTCGCCGCCGCAGCGGCACCCTGGCCGCCCACAGCGCGTGCGGCGCTCGATGAGGGTGCCCGGCAGCGCGAGCCCGCCGTGGGCCACCGCCGCGATCTCGTCGGCCAGACGCTTCGCCTCGGCCTTGGTCTTTGCGTCGAGGCGCACGCCACAACCTTCGCGCCCGGGATCCACCGCTGCAGCCATGTCGTACAGTATGTTACTGCACGATGCATCCGGACCCGGTGGCCACGGCCATCGCGTCGTTCCGCCCCCGTGGCGTCGATGAGGAGGCGGCGAGCTTCGCAAGAGAGCTCGCCGCCTCGGCCCATCCCGAGTCGGTCAACCGGGCGAAGGCCTTCTTGTTCGCTGCCTTCGGCGAGGCCTGTGTGAACCCGAAGTCGCACCTCGTGTGAAGATTAATCGGCG